>NZ_JBHSOF010000014.1:0-39511 GCF_042656005.1 Kitasatospora misakiensis
TAGAGCGCTTGCATGGCATGCAAGAGGTCCGGGGTTCAATTCCCCGTAGCTCCACAGACGAACGGAAGGCCGTCACCCTCGGGTGGCGGCCTTCGGTCGTTCCGGGCCGCTTCAGCCGGCCGCCGGCCCGCGCGTGTCGTGGTCGCACGGGTTGGTCCAGCCGCCCGGCGGCAGCGCCGCCAGCCGCTCGACCTGCGCACGGTCCACCGGCCCGTCCGGGGTGTAGACCACGACGAACGCCTCCGGCACCCCCGGAATCGCAAGATTGGTCGCGTTCAGCCGCATCACCCCCACCTGCGGATGCCGGAACACCTTCAGCGCCGACCGCCGCGGGGACACCTCCTGCCGGGCCCACAGCTCCCGGAACTCCGCGCTCGCGTCCAGCAGGGACCGCACGAACTCCTCCCAGACCGGCTCGCCGACGTGCTTGCCGTACGCGCCGCGCAGCACCGCGACCATCTGCGGCAGCTGCTCGCCCCGGTTCAGGAAGGGATTGCAGCAGTCCGGGGTGGTGACCGTGCACCAGAGGCAGTTGAACCAGCCGTCGTCCGTGCGCGGCCGGCTCGCGGCGAACAGCGCCTCGTACGGCGCGTTCCAGGCCAGCACGTCGAACCGGCTGTTGGTGACCGCCGCCGGCAGCGGCGCCAGCGCGTCCAGGACCACCTGGGTCGACGGGTCCAGCGCCGGCGGTTCCGGGAGCGCCGACGGCCGGACCGCCACTCCGGCCAGCCGGAACAGGTGCTCGCGCTCGGTCGCGTCCAGCAGCAGCACCCGGGCCACCGCGGTGAGCACCTGCGCGCTGGCGTTGATCGGGCGCCCCTGTTCCAGCCACGTGTACCAGGTCACCCCGACGCCGGCGAGCTGCGCGACCTCCTCGCGGCGCAGCCCCGGGGTGCGGCGGCGCAGGCCGGGCGGCAGGCCGACGTCCTCGGGGGAGACCCGGGCGCGGCAGGCGCGCAGGTACTCGGCCAGCTCGGTGCGGCGCCGGTCGCGCGGGGCGGGGATCGCGGTTTCGCGGCGGGCTGTGGCCTGGTGCCGGGTTGCGGCTGCGGCGGGGGCGGGCTTGACGGTGCCGGGGGCGTCCACGACGGTCATACCCGTCATCGTGCCGCAGCCCGGCCGGACGAAACAGGTGCTGCCACTACCAGGATCAGCAGGCTCTAACCACTGGTACCCGGCCGGCCCGAGGCTCGATCCATGACCGATCTCCAGAGCCGACGCGGTCCGGTCGGGACCGCCTCGCCGACCGGCGCCCCCGCTGCCCGGCCCGCCGCGGCGCCCGTCGCCCGGCCCGGACTCCTCCTCGCACTCGTCCTCAGCGGCCAGTTCATGGCCGTGCTCGACACCGCCATCGTCAACGTCGCCGTGCCGACCATCCGCACCGACCTGCACGCCTCGGGCGCCGCCCTCCAGTTCGTGGTGGCCGGCTACACCATCGCGTACGCCGTGCTGCTCATCACCGGCGCTCGGCTCGGCGCCCGGTACGGCTACAGCCGGCTCTTCCAGTCCGGCCTGGCCGCCTTCACCGCCGCCTCGCTGGCCTGCGGGCTCGCCCCCGCCACCGGCTGGCTGATCGCCTTCCGGCTGCTCCAGGGCGCCGGGGCGGCCCTGATGGTCCCCCAGGTGATGAGCATCGTCCAACGGACCTTCACCGGCCAGGCCCGGATCCGGGCCCTCGGCCTCTACTCGGCCGTCCTCGCCGGCGGCATCGCGGCCGGGCAGGTGGTCGGCGGCGTGCTCGTCAACGCCGACCTGTTCGGCGCGGGCTGGCGCCCGGTCTTCCTGGTCAACCTGCCGATCGGCCTGGTGCTGCTCGCCGCCGGCGGCCGGCTGCTGCCCGACCTGCCCGGCGACCGGGAGCGCGGCTTCGACCTGCCCGGCCTGCTGGTGCTCGGCGCCGCCCTCGGCCTGCTGGTCGTCCCGCTGGTGCTCGGCCACGAGCTCGGCTGGCCCGCCTGGGGCTGGGTGCTGCTCGGCGCGAGCGCGGTGATGTTCGCCCTGTTCGCGGTCGTCGAGCGGCGGATCGCGCGGCGTGGCGGACAGCCGCTGATCAACGGACGCGTCCTCGGGGCGACCGCCCTGCTGCCCGCCGTCGGCGCGGTGTTCATGATCATGCTGGCCTTCGCGGGCTTCATGTTCTCCTTCGCCCTGCACCAGCAGTCCGGCCTCGGCCACAGCGCGCTGCGCGCCGGGCTCTGCTCCGCGCCGATCGCCATCGGCTTCGGCGTCGCCAGCCTGTACTGGCAGCGGCTGCCCGGGCGGCTGCACCGCGTCCTGCCGCCGCTCGGCACCGGCCTGCTCGCCGTCGGCTACCCGCTGCTCGGCCTCCTGCTGCGCGACGGGTCCGACATCGGCGCGGCACCGCTGCTGCTCACCGCCGTCCTCGGCCTGCTCGCGGGCTGCGCCTACGCACCGCTGTTCGCCCGGGCGCTCGCCGGGGTGGCCCCCGCCGACGCGGCGGACGCCAGCGGGGTCGTGGTCACCGCCGTCCAGCTCGGTCAGGTGGTCGGGGTCGCGGTGCTCGGCTCGGTGTTCCTCGGCGCGGTCGACCTGCCGGCGGCCGCCCGGGACTCCGGCCACGCGATGCTGATCACCGCGGCCGCCATCGGCGGGGCGTTCGCGCTCGCCGCCGGCTTCGCGGCCCGGGCGGGCGCGGCCGGGCGCAGGGGGCGGGGGTAGGCGCCTGCGCGGCGTTCGTGCGGGGTCCGTGCCGGGTGTCCGGGCGGCCTCCGCGCGGGGCCGCGGAAACGGATTCGTGGAGCACCCCCGGGACCGTGTAAAGTAGTCGATGTCGCCGAGGGAAACGGAACGAAACCCCCGGTGACATCGCAAGTCACGGGGCTGTAGCTCAGTTGGTAGAGCGCTTGCATGGCATGCAAGAGGTCCGGGGTTCAATTCCCCGTAGCTCCACAGGAGTTCGAAGGCCGCCTTCCGGAAACGGGAGGCGGCCTTCGGCGTTCCCCGGGGTCCCCGGGGCCCGCGTGGTCCGCCGCGTGCCCCGGGTCGGGCTCCTCGTGCCGTCACCGGTTTCGGGGACCTCGCGGCGGCGGCCCCCGGCGGCCCGCTACCGTCGGAGCCATGGCCGATCTGGAGCGCAGACGCAACGAGGAACTCGCGCGGATACTCCACCAGCTCGGCTGGAGCCCCGAGCGGCTCGCCCGCGAGGTCAACCTCACCCTCCCGGCCCGGCTCGCGATCAGCTCCACCGCCCCCTACAAGTGGCGCGACCGCGGCATGGTCCCGCGCAGCCCGCACGACCAGGCCGTCTGCGAGGTGCTCAGCCGCACCCTCGGCATCGCCGTCACCTACGAACAGCTCTGGGGCCGGATGGGCGGCCACCGCGGCGCCAAGATCCTCTCCCCGCGCCTGCTGACCGACCCGTGGACCGCCGACACCGCGCAGACCGCGCTGCGCGAGACCGCCGCCGACGCCGGCCCCGTCCGCCTCACCGACCTCTTCCGCGGCGCCGACCTCGCCGAGGCCGCCCGCCGGTCGGCCACCCCGCCGCCGGCCCTCGGCGGCGACGGCGCGCTGCGCGTCGACCCCGCGGTGATCGGCGAACTCGCCGCCGCCCACCGCGGCAAACGGCGGCTCGAACGGTCCTGCGGCGGTGGACTCGTCCTCGGCCCCGCGCGCGCCGAACTGGCCATGGTCACCAAGCTGCTGGAACTCGGCGCGTACGACGAACCGCTCGGCCGGGCGCTGTACGGCGCGGCCGGCCGGCTCGCCCGGCTCGCCGCCTGGGCCGCGTACGACCTCGGCCACGACGCCACCGCCCAGCGGGCGTTCGCGGCCGCGCTGCGCGCCGCCCACCTCAGCGGCGAGCGCCGGGCCGGGGTGGCCGTGCTCGGGGGCCTCGTCGTGCTGGCCACCGGGAGCGTGGGCGGGCGGGGGCTGGACGCGGTCACGGTGCTCGCGGAGGCGCTGGCGGCGGCCGGGGACGCGCTCGGCCCGGCCGACCGGGCGTTGCAGCTCGGTCGGATCGCCCGGGCGCACGGGCGGCGCGGGGACGCCGCCGGGCTGGCGGAGGCGGCGGGGCGGGCGTTCGCGGAGCTGGACGGGGGCGGTGGCGGTGGCGGGGGCGGTGGGCGCGGTGGCCCGGCGGGCGGCTCGTCGGACGGGGAGGCGCGGGCGGACCTCGCGGGGATGGTGGGGGAGGGGTACCTGTTCCTGGGCGAGCACGGCCCGGCCCAGGAGCTGCTGACCGAGGCGGTGGCGGGGCTCGGGCCGGGGCGGGCCAGGGCGCGGGCGCTGCTGATGGTGCGGCTGGCGGACTCGCAGCGGCTGGCCGGGGACACCGCCGGCGCGGTGCGGACCGCGGACCGGGCGCGGGCGCTGGCCGCCGGGATGCAGTCGGAGCGGGTGGCGCGGGCGCTGCGCGGGATCGACGCGGCGTTCCGCTCGGCGGAGGCGGAGGCGGCCACGGCGGCGGGCGTCGGGGCGGGGACGGGTGCTGAGACTGAGGTGGGGGCGGGTGCCGGGGCGGGCGCCGGGGCGGGCGCCGGGGCGGGCGCGTCGGCGGTATCGCCGGGAGGGGGCTGACCCCCTTGCGGTACCCTGAGCCCATGCGAACCGCGCGCCTGCTCCTTAGTCGGCCGCGCTGACCAGGACCGGCCACGCCCGAGGGCGGCGCCGGAGTCGGCGTGGCACCCCCTCCTGCGAGGGGCTTTTTTGTTTTCCGCCCGGGCCACCGCCCGGCGCCCGTCCGGGCCCCGGCCCGGGCACACCCCGCCTGCCGCCGGCCCTGAACGCCGGTTCGCCAACCGACATCGATGGAGCTTGAAGGACCATGAGCGAGACGACCCCTGCGTCCGGCGCGGCCGACACCGCGACCGCGCCGTTCCGGTACAGCGCTGCCCTGGCGGCGGAGATCGAGTCCCGCTGGCAGGACATCTGGGAGAAGGAGGGGACGTTCCACGCCCCCAACCCCGCCGGTGACCTGGCCGATCCCGCCGCCGCCGACGTCGCCGCGAAGCCGCACAGCTTCATCATGGACATGTTCCCGTACCCGTCGGGCGCGGGCCTGCACGTCGGCCACCCGCTGGGCTACATCGCCACCGACGTGTTCGCCCGCTACCAGCGGATGAACGGCTTCAACGTGCTGCACACCCTGGGCTACGACTCCTTCGGCCTGCCCGCCGAGCAGTACGCCGTGCAGACCGGCACCCACCCGCGGGTCTCCACCGAGGCCAACATCGCCAACATGCGCCAGCAGCTGCGCCGGCTGGGCCTGGGCCACGACCCGCGCCGCTCGATCGCCACGATCGACGCCGAGTACTACCGCTGGACGCAGTGGATCTTCCTGCAGATCTTCAACTCCTGGTACGACGAGCAGGCCCGCAAGGCCCGCCCGATCGCCGAGCTGATCGCCCAGTTCGAGGACGGCACCCGTGAGGTCCCCGGCGGCCGCGCCTGGGCCGGGCTGAACGCCGCCGAGCGCGACGAGGTGCTGGGCGAGTACCGGCTGGCCTACGCCAAGGAGGTGCCGGTCAACTGGTGCCCCGGCCTGGGCACCGTGCTGTCCAACGAGGAGGTCACCGCCGACGGCCGCTCCGAGCGCGGCAACTTCCCCGTCTTCAAGTCCAACCTGCGCCAGTGGATGATGCGGATCACCGCCTACTCCGACCGGCTGATCTCCGACCTGGACCTGCTGGACTGGCCCGACGCCATCAAGCTGCAGCAGCGCAACTGGATCGGCCGCTCCGAGGGCGCCCGGGTCGACTTCGCCGTTGACGACCGGAAGATCACCGTCTTCACCACCCGCCCGGACACCCTGTTCGGCGCCACCTACATGGTGCTGGCCCCCGAACACGACCTGGTCGACGCGATCGTGCCCGCCGCCTGGCCCGAGGGCACCCCCGAGGCGTGGACCGGTGGCGCCGTCACCCCCGCCGAGGCCGTCACCGCCTACCGCGCCGCCGCGGCCGCCAAGTCGGACGTCGAGCGCCAGGTCGAGGCCAAGGTCAAGACCGGCGTCTTCACCGGCGCGTACGCGACCAACCCGGTCAGCGGCGAGCCCGTCCCGGTCTTCATCGCCGACTACGTGCTGATGGGCTACGGCACCGGCGCCATCATGGCCGTCCCCGCCCACGACCACCGCGACTTCGCCTTCGCCCGCGCCTTCGAGCTGCCGATGCGCTGCGTCGTCGCGCCCACCGACGGTCGCGGCGAGGACCCGGCCGCCTGGGACGACGCCTTCGGCACCTACGACTCCGTCATCGTCAACTCGGCCCACGCCGAGGGCACCGAGGACGGCATCTCGGACGGCATCTCGCTGAACGGCCTGAGCGTCGTCGACGCCAAGGCCGCCGTCACCGCCTGGCTGACCGCCCGCGGCATCGGCGAGGGCACCGTCAACTACCGCCTGCGCGACTGGCTGTTCAGCCGCCAGCGGTACTGGGGCGAGCCCTTCCCGATCGTCTACGACGAGGACGGCGTCATGCACGCGCTGCCCGAGTCGATGCTGCCCGTCGAGGTGCCGCAGGTCGACGACTACTCGCCGCACACCTACGACGCGTACGACTCCACCTCCACGCCGAAGACCCCGCTGTCCCGCAACGAGGACTGGGTCAACGTCGAACTGGACCTGGGCGACGGGCCGAAGACGTACCGCCGCGAGACCAACACCATGCCCAACTGGGCCGGCTCCTGCTGGTACGAGCTGCGCTACATCGACCCGTCCAACCGCGAGCGGGTCGTCGACCCGGCCAACGAGCGGTACTGGCTGGGCCCGACCGAGCAGAAGCCCGGCGGCGGCGCCGACCTGTACGTCGGCGGCGCCGAGCACGCCGTCCTGCACCTGCTGTACGCCCGCTTCTGGCACAAGGTGCTGCACGACCTGGGGCACGTCTCGTCCGTCGAGCCGTTCCACAAGCTGTTCAACCAGGGCATGATCACCGCCGACGTCTACCGCGACGAGCGCGGCTTCCCGGTGCCCGCCGCCGAGGTCGAGGAGCGCGACGGCGGTTACTTCTGGCAGGGCGAGCCGGTCAAGCGCGAGGCCGGCAAGATGGGCAAGTCCCTGAAGAACGCCGTCGCCCCCGACGAGATCGCCGACGAGTACGGCGCCGACACGCTGCGCCTGTACGAGATGTCGATGGGCCCGCTGGACGTCTCCCGCCCGTGGGACACCCGCGCCGTCGTCGGCTCGTACCGCTTCCTGCAGCGGCTGTGGCGCAACATCGTCTCCGAGACGAGCGGCGAGCTGGTCGTGACGGACGAGGAGCCGGACGAGGCGACGCTGCGGGCCCTGCACAAGGCCGTCGACGGCATCCGCGCCGACATGGCCGGGCTGCGCTTCAACACGGCCGTCGCCAAGGCGACCGAGCTGAACAACTTCCTGGTCAAGCGCGGTTCCACGCCGCGGTCGGTGGCCGAGCAGGTCGTGCTGATGGTCGCGCCGCTGGCCCCGCACATCGCGGAGGAGCTGTGGCGCCGGCTGGGCCACGGCGAGTCGCTGGCGCACGCCGACTACCCGGTGGCCGACCCGGCGTACGTCGTCGACGAGACGGTGACCTGCGTCGTCCAGGTCAAGGGCAAGGTCAAGGCCCGGCTGGAGGTCGCGCCGTCGATCTCGGACGCCGAGCTGGAGGCGCTGGCGCTGGCCGACCCGGCGGTCGTCGCGGCGATCGGCGGGGCCGAGGTGCGCAAGGTGATCGCGCGGGCGCCGAAGCTGGTCAACATCGTCACTGGCTGAGGTCGACAGCGGCTGAGGTCGTCACCGGCTGAGGTCGTTACCTGCTGAGGCCGGGCGGGGCGGGCGTTCCTTCGGGGCGCCCGCCCCGTGGCGTCGGGGGCGGGCGCTGTGGGGTTTGGGCTCGGGGTTCACCCCGAGCCGTCCCTGAACCTGTCCCTGAACTCGGGCCCGGCGCCCCCGATCGGGGGTCCGCTCGGCGGGTACCGGGGCTACGGTGGAACCCTCGGTGGGCCGGCCCGCGTTGGGCCCGGTGGGGGCCGGTTCGGCTGGCGGAAGGTGGCGCGTGATGGAGATCCTCGGGGTGTTGCTCGGACTCGCCCTGCTCTTCGGGCTCGGGGTGGTGGTGCTCGTCATCGTCGGCCTCGTCAAGGCGGCCCGGGCGGTCGGCGAGAAGATGGAGCGCCAGGAGGCCAAGGCCCGGCGGGCCGTCGAGAACGTCACCCTCAAGGCCAAGACCTACACCCAGACCGGCCCGCAGGGGCAGATCTCCGCCGTCCGCCTCCGGCTGCGGACCTCGCTGGACAACACCCGGCAGGTGCTGGAGGGAGCCGTCGGCCAGGACGGCCAGCTCGGCGAGTCGCTCGCGCTGCTGGCCCGGCTGGACACCCACGCGGCGGAGCTGGACGGCGAGCTGCGGAGACTGGAGCGCGAACCGGACGCCGGGCGCGTCACGGCGAAGCTGCCCGAGCTGCGCGAGCGGGCCGAGCGGATCACGCACTCGGCGGAGACCATGCGCTGGGCCGCGCAGGACCGGATGCACCGGTTCGCGGACGACGAGCTGGGCCGGCTGAGCAAGGAGTGCGAGGACGAGGCGGGGGCGCTGCGGCACTGGGACGCCGCTCCGGGGGCGTCGGCGTCGGGCGGCTCCGCCGGGTTCGCGGCGGGTGCTGCGGGTGCTGGGGGTATTGCGGGTTCGGCTGCGGGCGCTGCGGGTTCGGCGGGGGCTGCGCGCGAGGCCGGTGCCGGGCGGCCCGGGCTCACGGACGGTCGCGGCGGTCGGCCCAGTGCCGAGGAGCTCCTCGGCCTCACCGACCCGGTGGCCAAGCTGGCGCAGCGGCTGCGGAAGCCGACCGCCGGTCCCTCGGCCGGCTGAGCGCGTTCCGGATGCTGCCGACCCGCCCGGGCGGGGGGTAACCTCCGCCTCATGCCCGCCGACCTCGCACTTGTCACCGACTCCACCGCCTACCTGCCCCAGCAGGCCGTCGACCGGCACGCGATCACCGTCGTCCCGCTGAGCGTCGTCATCGGCGACGAGGCGTGTGCCGAGGGCGTCGAGATCTCCCCGAAGGACGTCGCCGAGGCGCTGCGGGGCAAGCACCGGGTGACCACCTCCCGGCCCAACCCCGAGTCCTTCGCCGCCGCCTACCGGGCGGCCGCCGAGAGCGGCGCGCGGGGCATCGTCTCGGTGCACATCTCCGGCGAGCTGTCCGGGACGGCGGAGGCCGCCCGGCTGGCGGCCGCCGAGTCGCCCGTCCCGGTGCGGGTGGTGGACAGCCGGCTGGTCGGCATGGCGCTCGGGTACGGGGTGCTGGCGGCGGCCGAGGCGATCGAGGCCGGGTGGGGGCTCGACGAGGTGACGGCGGCCGTCGAGCGGCGGACCGCCGGGACCAGCGGCTTCTTCTACGTCGACACCCTGGAGTACCTGCGCCGGGGCGGGCGGATCGGGGCCGCGCGGGCGCTGCTCGGATCGGCGCTGGCCGTGAAGCCGCTGCTGCACCTGGACGGGGGGCGGATCGAGCCGCTGGAGAAGGTGCGTACGGCGTCCCGGGCGATCGCCCGGCTGGAGGAGATCGCGGCCGAGCGGGCGGGGGAGCGGGAGGTCGACATCGCCGTCCACCACCTCGCCGCGGAGGACCGGGCCGAGCCGCTGGCCGAGCGCCTGCGTGCGAGGGTGCCGGGGCTGCGCGACCTGTACGTGGCCGAGGTGGGCGCGGTGATCGGCGCGCACGTCGGGCCGGGGCTGCTCGCGGTGGTCGTCTCGCCCCGGTGAGGTCGCTTGGGGTGGCGGTGGTGGCGGCGGCGACGACCTGGTCGTCAATCCCTTCGGAGCCGTCTCACCCCTGCGGGGGATCTCGGCTATCCACAACCCCCGGGTTTTCCACAGGCTTTCCGTAAAGTCCGCGCGCTGCTCGGCCGGTTCCTACCGTGCTCCGCATGACGAACATGCGCATCGGCGCACGCAAGCGCCAGGAGATCCGACGGGTCAACGAGACCGCGCGCCGGCGGATGGCGGTCCTGCTGCCGGAGGCCGAGGAGCCGCCGGACACGGAGCCCTCGGTGTACACGGCGCCGCCGTCGGCGGCGGCGATCGGGTCTGTCGGCGCGCCTCCGGGCCCGCCCGGCGGCGGCCCGCAGGGCGTCCTCGACCTCGGCGAACCTGACGTCGGCGCACCCGGGGACGGAACGCCCGGGGACGGGTCACCCGGGGACGCCGCGCAACCGGGGCCGCCGGGTTCTGCGCCGATGCTCGACCGGCGGGCGGCCGTCGGCCTGCTCATCCTCCTGCTGCTCGCCGTCGGCTACGGCATCCAGCACTTCTGGCTCGCGCGGCCACAACCGGTCGAGGTGCCGGCGGTCGCCGTCGCTTCGGTGTCCTCGGCCGCCACCCCGGGGACGGTCCTGCCCGAGGACCGGTCCGGCACGGCCGGGGGTGACGGGGGCGTCGGCGCTCCGGCCGCCGTCGTGGTGGTGGACATCGGCGGACGGGTCAGCACTCCCGGAGTCCACACCCTGCCGAACGGCTCCCGGGTCGCGGACGCCCTGCGGGTGGCCGGCGGCCCGCTGCCCGGGACGGACACCAGGAACCTCAACCTGGCCCGCGTCCTGGCGGACGGCGAACAGATCCTCGTCGGCGAGCCGAACCCCCAGCCGGCCGCCGGGGCGGGCCCGGGACCGCCGCCCGCCGGGCCGTCCAAACAGCCGGTCAGCCTCAACCACGCGACCCTCGAACAGCTCGACACCCTCCCCGGCGTCGGTCCGACCCTCGCCCAGCGCATCATCGCCTTCCGCGCCTCCCACGGCGGCGCCTTCCGCTCGCTCGACCAACTCCGCCAGGTGAGCGGCGTCGGCGAGCGCACCTACGCGGAACTCCGACCCCTGCTCACGCTCTGACGGGCCGTCCGCCGCCGTCGTCGTGGACGTCGTTCCCGCTCCTTCCCCCGTTCCTTCCCCCCGCTCTTTCTCCCTGCTGCCTCTCCCCGCCCTGCCGAAAGGAGGTGCCGTCATCGCCACCGTCGTCGCTCTCACCCCCGGTACAGACCCGGGAACCGTTCCCTCCACCGCGCTGCCTCCGGGCGACCTTCGGCTGTTGCTGCCCGCCGGCGCCGCCTGGGCGGTGACCGCCGCGGTCCTCGGCCTGGGGCCCGGCCACGGCGCCGCCCTCGCGGCGGCGGCGGGCGCGGCGGGGTTCCTCGGGCTCGTCCTCCTCACCCTCCGGGCGCGTACGGACAGCGGCCCGTCCCGGCGCCGCGCCACCACCCTGACCGCGGCCGCCGTCCTCCTCACCGTGGCCGCCGCCACGACGGCCACCCTCCTGCACACCGCCGACCTGCGCCGCGGACCGCTGCCCGAGCTGGCCCGGGCAGGCGGCCCGGCCCCGGAGGTCGGCGTCGACCTCACCGTCACCGGGGACCCGCGCGTCCGGGTCTCCCGCGGCGGCGGATCCGGCGCCGGGCAGAACCTGCTCACCGTGGACGCGGTCGTCGACCGCGTCGCGGTCCCCGACGGCCTGCTGCGGGGCGACCCGGGCCCGCACACCGTCCGCACCCGCACGCCCGTCACCGTCCTGGTCCGCGGTGAGGACGTGGGCGCTTGGGAGCACCTGCTGCCCTCGACCCGACTGGCGGCCGAGGTGACGGTCCGGCCGCCGGGCGAGAACGACCGCGAGTCGGCGGCGCTGCTGATCGCAAACGGTGAGCCGCGCCGGCTCGGGCCGCCGAGCCTTCCGCAGCGGATCGCCGGCCGGCTCCGGGCGGGGCTGCGCACGGCCACCGACGGTCTGCCGCCGGACGAGCGCGGGCTGTTGCCCGCTCTCGTCGTGGGGGACACCTCCCGGCTGCCGGACGACCTCTGGGAGGCGTTCCGGGACACCGACCTGGCCCACCTGGTGGCGGTCAGCGGGGCCAACCTCGCGATCGTGCTGGGTGTGCTGCTCGGCCCCCCGGGGCGGGCCGGGACCGCCGAACGACGCGGACTCGCGGCCCTGCTCGGGATCCCGCTCCGCACCACGGCGCTGCTCGGGGCCGTGGTGACGCTGGCCTTCGTCACGATCTGCCGCCCCGAGCCCAGCGTGCTCAGGGCGGCGGGGACGGGGCTGCTCGGACTGCTGGCCCTGGCCACCGGTCGTCCGCGTCGGGCGGTGCCGGCGCTGGCGGGCACGGCCCTGCTGCTGATCCTCCTCGACCCGTACCTGGCGCGCTCCTTCGGCTTCCTGCTGTCGGTGCTCGCCACGACCGGCCTGCTGGTACTCGGCCCGCGCTGGGCGGACGCCCTGCGGGCGCGGGGCTGGCCGCGCCACCTGGCGGGCGCCGTCGGGGCGACGGCCGCGGCCCAGGCACTGTGCGCGCCGGTGACGGTGGTGCTCTCCGGGCACGTCAGTCTCGTCGGGATCCCGTGCAACCTGCTGGCCGAGCTGGCGGTGGCGCCGGCGACCCTGCTCGGCTTCGCCGTCCTGGCGGCCGATCCGGTCTCGCCCGCACTGGCCCGGCTGCTCGCCGAGCCCGCCGCCGTGCCGGCCGGCTGGCTGGCCTCGGTGGCCCGACACGGTGCCGCCCTGCCGGGCGGTCAGCTGTCCTGGTCGGGCGGGTGGTTCGGCACGGTGAGCCTTGCCGTCGGCACGGCCGCGCTGTGCTGCGCGGTTCCGCTGCTGCTGCCCCGGCGTCCGGCCGGGCCCCGAAGATCGCTCGCCCCCCGCGGCTGGATCCGCCCGGTGGTGACCGGGGCCCTGCTACTGGCCCTGCTGACCGTGCTGCTGCGACCACCGCTGCTGACCCGGATCGCGACCGGCTGGCCGCCGCCGGACTGGCGGCTGGTCATGTGCGATGTTGGGCAGGGCGACATGGTCGTGCTGCCGGTGCCGTCCGAGGACGGCGGCCCGCCCGACAGCGCGGTGGTGGTGGACGCGGGCCCGGACCCGCAGGCGGCCGACCGCTGTCTGCGCGATCTCGGGATCGACCGGGTGCCGCTCTTCCTGGCGACGCACTTCCACGCCGATCACGTGGAGGGGCTGCCGGGGGTGCTGCGCGGTCGGCGGGTCGGAGCGGTGGAGGGCACGGCCGTGAACGATCCGCCGGGCGAGGCCGCCCGGGTGGCGGGCTGGGCGTCGCGGGCCGGGGTGCCGCTGGTACGGGCCGCGCGCGGTGAACGCCGGTCGGCGGGCCCGGGGATCTCGTGGGAGGTGCTGTGGCCGGACGGAGAGGAGCCCGCAGTGATGTCAGGCCCGAACAACGCGAGTGTCGCGCTGCTGGTGACGGTGGCGGGCGGCCTGCGGATGGCCCTTCTGGGTGATCTGGAGCCGCCGGCCCAGGAGGCGTTGCTGAGTCGGCTGAAGGCGGCCGGGAAGGAGAACGAGGTGGACGTGCTGAAGGTGGCGCATCACGGCTCGGCCTATCAGGACTGGGCGCTGACGGCGGCGTTGAGCCCTCGGCTGGCCCTCATCTCCTGCGGCGAGGGCAATCCGTACGGTCATCCGTCCGCTCGGACGGTGGATCGGCTGCGGGCGCTGGGTGCCACGGTGCTGCGCACGGACCGGGTGGGTGACATCGCGGTGACTGGTGACACCCCGGGTCACCTCGGCGCCTCCGTCCACGCGAGTGGGCAGCGCCCCGGGCACGGCCCGCACAAGCCGCGGGCCACCCATGGGGCGGTGCCCGGTGCTTCGCTTGCGGTGCGCGCGGGCCGCGGCCCGCGCGCACCGCCCGGGTGAGCCCCACCACCACCACCTTCCTCCTCAACCTCATGGGGTGGGGCGGGGAATGAGGTTGGGGTTGGGGTTGGGGAGGAGGGGTGGGGCGGGCCAGGAAGAAACGTTTCTGCTCGTCCGGCCCGAGCGGTGCGCCCGGGCCGGACGAGTGCCCTGATGGTTCGGGGTGCGCTGTGGGGCTGCCGCTGAGGTGGGTGGAGAGGAGTGGAGCGGAGGGGAGCAGGTCGCCGCGCTCCGGGCGGGCCCGGAGCGCGGCGACAGGGGAGATCCGGAGCGGGCGGGAGGAGGGC
Organism: Kitasatospora misakiensis; assembly: GCF_042656005.1. Lineage (NCBI taxonomy): Bacteria > Bacillati > Actinomycetota > Actinomycetes > Kitasatosporales > Streptomycetaceae > Kitasatospora > Kitasatospora misakiensis. The sequence goes on from NZ_JBHSOF010000014.1 coordinate 13,907, forward strand.
AACGCCATGGGCGCACCCACCGCTTCGCACAGGAAGTCGGTCCGGCCGACTTCCTGTGCGAAGCGATTGAGCAGGGCCGGGCCGGGACGACGATCGTGCTTGCCGGGCCCGAGCGGTGCGCCCGGGCCCGGCAGGCACAGGTGTGTGGCGCGCGGACAGGAACGCCGTGCTCCGGGCGGGGCCCGGGGCACGGCGTGAGGACGGGTGCAGGAGACGGAGGGAAGCCTCTGCGTGGGAAGTCGGCGGTGCCGACTTCCCACGCAGAGGCCTGGTGGGTCAGCTTTCCTCGCGCCAGCCCTCGAAGGAGGTGGCGACCGCGTCGAGGGCGCGGAGGAGGTCAGGGGTCCAGCCGTCCTCGGGCGGTTCCACGACCACCAGCCACTGGGCGTCCTCGGCGTCGTCCTCGCCGGCGAGGGCGTCCCGGACGATTTCGAGCTCGCCGAGGTCGGGATGGTTCGCGCCGAGGTCCTCGGCGGCCTCCTCGGCGGTGTCGCGGTCGGGCAGGACAAGCAGTTGCCGGGCGTGCGGGTCGAAGTCGTCCGGCAGGTCGGTGGTGGGGTGTTCGGTCACCCGTCCATTCTCCAGGGCCGGAGCTGTCCGTCCCCCGTGGGATGCTGGTAGGCGATGGCCAGGAAGAGTGCACCCGACGACCTGCTCGCCCCGCTGACCCTCGCGGTCGGCCAGGAGGAGCTGCTGCTGGACCGTGCGGTGGCCCAGGTGGTGGCCGCGGCGAAGGCCGCCGACCCCGACACCGATGTGCGGGACATCCCGCCCGGTGGCCTGCAGCCCGGCAGTCTGGCCGAGCTGACCACCCCGTCGCTCTTCGCCGAGCGCAAGGTCATCGTGGTCAGGGCCGCCCAGGACCTCTCCGCCGACTCCGTGAAGGAGGTCAAGGCGTACATCGAGTCCCCCGTCGAGGAAGTGATCATGGTCCTGGTGCACGCGGGCGGCGCCAAGGGCAAGGGTCTGCTGGACGCGGGCCGCAAGGCCGGGGGCCGCGAAGTGGCCTGCGCCAAGCTCGCCAAGGCGAACGAGCGGCTGGCCTTCGTCCGCGGCGAGTTCCGGACGCTCGGCCGCTCGGCGACGCCGGAGGCCTGCCAGGCCCTGCTGGACTCGCTCGGCAGCGACCTGCGCGAGCTCGCCGCCGCGTGCAGCCAGCTCACCTCCGACGTCGAGGGCACCATCGACGAGACCGTGGTGGCCCGCTACTACAGCGGCCGGGCCGAGGCCACCGGCTTCGAGGTGGCGGACCTGGCCGTCACCGGCCGGGCCGCCGAGGCACTGGAGCGCCTGCGCTGGGCGCTGGCGGTCGGCCAGCCGCCGACCGGCATCACCTACGCGCTGGCGTCCGGTGTGCGCAGCATCGGGCGGCTGGCGACGACCGGGCGGAACATGCGCCCGGCGGACCTGGCCCGTGAGCTGGGCATGCCGCCGTGGAAGGTGGAGCGGGTCCGCCAGCAGATGCGCGGTTGGACGGGCGACGGCGTGGCCGTGGCCCTGACCGCGATCGCGCAGGCGGACGCCGCCGTCAAGGGCGGATCCGACGACCCGGCCTTCGCGCTGGAGCGCGCCGTGGTCGCCGTGGCGAGGGCCGCCCGGGCCGGCTCCCGGCAGCCGTCGTACTGACCCCACCCGAGCGCGAGCCCCGAGAAGCCCGAGCCCCGGCACCGCCGTGGCCCTACGGGCCGCCGATCGCCTTGAGCATGTCCCGGGTGTCGTCGAGCATGGCCTTGCGCACGGTCTCCCGGTCCAGCGTGTGGTTCTTGCCGACCTGATAGTTGTCCGTCCAGTACAGCGAGTACGTCATACCGCCGTCCCGGACCTGCAGGTAGTAGTTGATGTCGTGGAAGGTCTTGTCCGAGCTGGTGGGCTCGTCGCCGTACGCGAGGTAGGCCTCCTCGCCGAGGCCCGGCACGTCGGTGATCTCGTACTTCTGCTGCTCGAAGTACTGCCGCAGCGCGGCGAACTCGGGGACGGAGTCGACCTTCCTGTGCAGCTCGGCCCGGATGTCGAGGGTGGCGTAGTCGGTGGTCTCGCTGTCGCTCGGCGTGCGCTTCATCAGCGCGTAGCAGCGCATGACGTCCATGGACTCGCTGCGGCCGGCGTGTTCCAGCGGGTAGTTGTCGACCATCTTGTACTTGCCGCGGAACGCGGTGAGCTTGCCGGCGTCGCAGATCCGGTCGACCGCGTGGTAGCCGCGCAGGCTCTTCGCGGTGGACCCGCCGCCGACGATGCCCGGCACGGCGAACACGGTGCCGGTCCAGACCGCCGAGGCGAGGATCGCGCCGACGAACGCCCAGGTCGCGTTGCGCCGCAGGCCGCCGCGGCCGCCCGCGGCGGCCGAGCCGGGCACCGCGGCCGAGCCGGGCACGGTGGGCGCACCGGGCGCACCGGGCGCACCGGGTGTACCTGGCGCACCGGGCGCGCTGGGCAGTCCGGGCGGCGGCCCGAAGCCGGGCGAGCTGCCCGGCACCGGCACCGGCGCCGGCATCGGCGGCTGCTGCGGGAAGCCGGCGAAGCCGGGCCCGTTCTGCTGCGGCGGTGGCGGTGGTGGCGGCGCTGTCCCCAATGTGTGCCTCCCTCAGGCCTTCGACGTGGCGGCCGGAGCCCCGACCTTATCGGTCGGACCGGAGGCCGTCACAGGCGTCGCGGAAACCCCGCCCGCCGGTAGGGGCCGAGGCTCCACCGGCCACATGTCCCCTGGGGGACCTTGCGCGCACGCACCACCACGATCATCACGGCGGCCGAGGCCGCCCGATCCCGGGCGAGGGTCCGGAAACGCGAACTGCCCGACCGGTGGGGACCGGTCGGGCAGTTCGGGGAAGGGCCGGCGGGCCGGCACTTCCGGTCGTTCTCTGTGCACCGCACCCGCGTGGCGAACGCAGGCCGCGTGCGGTGCGAAGTGTGTCGCGCACCTCGGGCGTCCGGGTAGAGGGCCGGGTCGTCCCGAGGAGGGTGGGGCCGTCGAGGCGGCCCCGGCGGCGTCAGGCCTGGACGGCGGTGTTGACGCGCTTGGTGATGGCCGACTTCTTGTTGGCGGCCTGGTTGGCGTGGATGACGCCCTTGCTCACGGCCTTGTCCAGCGCCTTGGAGGCGGCGCGGGCCAGCTCGGTGGCCTTCTCGGTCTCGCCGGCGGCAGCGGCCTCACGGGCCTTGCGCAGGGCGGTCTTCAGCGAGGACTTGACGGCCTTGTTGCGCAGGCGCGCCTTCTCGTTGGTCTTGTTGCGCTTGATCTGGGACTTGATGTTCGCCACGAAAGTGCCTCAGTCTGTGTCATCGGTTGGAACGGGCTGCACCGCGCGGCCGCCGGACCAGCTGAGAGGGCATGCCGGGGCCAGGTGCAGCGGCCAACGCTACCAGGGGCGGCGGGCCCGGCCCAAACCGGGCGGGCGCGACCCGCTGTCGGGCGGGCGCGACCCGCTGTCGGGCCCGACCCCCGGGCCCCACACCGTGCCCGCCCGCCGGCTCAGGCGCGCAGGAGCGGCTCGCCGTAGTGCTCGACCTCGGGGAACGGCCGGTAGAAGTGGTGCAGCAGCGCCCGCCACCGCTGGTACTCGGGGGAGCCGCGGAAGCCCTCGGTGTGGTCGGCGAGGGTCTCCCACCCGACCTGGAGCAGGAACCGGGAGCCGCGGCTCTCGTCCAGGCAGCGGCGCAGCTCCAGTGAGCGGAAGCCGGGCCGGCCGGCGATCAGCGGCCGGGCCTCGGTGAAGGCGGCCAGGAACTCCTCCTCCTGGCCGGGCGAGACGTCGAGCAGGGCGCTTTCCAGGATCATGCCCGCAGCCTGCCGCACCGGAGCACCCGCGCGACAGAAGGGGGCCCGCCCATGCCTACACAACAGCCCGTAAGCGCCCCGCACACGGCCCGAACCGGACGGTGGCGCGCGCCCCGCCCACGGGAGGTGGGAAGATGGGAGGAACTATCTCGATCGGACGACCGTCCGGTCGCCCGGGAAGCCGGTCAGCGATGACCCGGACACCCCCGGCCCCCGGACCAACGGAGAATCGGACCAAGGTGCCCGCGACCCCCAGCAATGTGCCAGAGCCCAGCCGTACCGACCCGGCGCTGATCCGCAACTTCTGCATCATCGCCCACATCGACCACGGCAAGTCGACGCTCGCCGACCGGATGCTGCAGATCACCGGTGTGGTCGACCCGCGGCAGATGCGCGCCCAGTACCTCGACCGCATGGACATCGAGCGCGAGCGCGGCATCACCATCAAGTCGCAGGCCGTCCGCCTCCCGTGGGCGCCGCAGACCGGCCCCCACACCGGGTCCACGCACATCCTCAACATGATCGACACCCCGGGCCACGTGGACTTCACGTACGAGGTGTCCCGCTCCCTCGCGGCCTGCGAGGGCACCGTCCTGGTCGTCGACGCGGCCCAGGGCATCGAGGCGCAGACCCTCGCCAACCTGTACCTGGCGCTGGAGAACGACCTCACCATCGTCCCGGTGCTGAACAAGATCGACCTGCCGGCCGCCCAGCCGGAGAAGTACGCCGAGGAGATCGCCCACATCATCGGCTGCGACCCGGGCGACGTCCTGAAGGTCAGCGCCAAGACGGGTCTCGGCGTCGAGGACCTGCTGGACCACATCGTCAACACCGTCCCGGCCCCGGTCGGCGTCGCGGACGCCCCGGCCCGCGCGATGATCTTTGACTCGGTGTACGACGCCTACCGCGGCGTGGTCACCTACGTCCGTGTGGTCGACGGCCAGCTGACCAAGCGCGAGCGCATCGCCATGATGTCCACCGGCGCGACCCACGAGCTGCTGGAGATCGGCGTCATCTCGCCGGAGCCGAAGGTCGCGGACGGCCTGGGCGTCGGCGAGGTGGGCTACATCATCACCGGTGTGAAGGACGTCCGGCAGTCCAAGGTCGGTGACACCATCACCTCGCAGCACAAGGGTGCGACCGAGGCGCTGGGCGGCTACAAGGACCCGCGTCCGATGGTGTTCTCCGGCCTGTACCCGCTGGACGGCTCGGACTACCCGCTGCTGCGCGACGCGCTCGACAAGCTGCGGCTGAACGACGCGGCGCTGGTGTACGAGCCGGAGACCTCGGTCGCGCTCGGCTTCGGCTACCGCTGCGGCTTCCTCGGCCTGCTGCACCTGGAGATCATCCGGGAGCGCCTGGAGCGCGAGTTCAACCTCGACCTGATCTCCACCGCCCCGAACGTGGTCTACCGGGTGATCATGGAGGACGGCACCGAGCACACCGTCACCAACCCGAGCGAGTTCCCCACCGGCAAGATCGCCGAGGTGTACGAGCCGGTCGTGCGCGGCACCATCCTGGCGCCGAACGAGTTCGTCGGCGCGATCATGGAACTCTGCCAGTCCCGCCGCGGCAACCTCCAGGGCATGGACTACCTGTCCGAGGACCGGGTCGAGCTGCGCTACACCCTCCCGCTCGCCGAGATCGTCTTCGACTTCTTCGACCAGCTGAAGTCCAAGACCCGCGGCTACGCCTCGCTCGACTACGAGCCCATCGGCGAGCAGACCGCGAGCCTGGTGAAGGTCGACATCCTGCTGCACGGCGACGCGGTGGACGCGTTCTCCGCGATCGTGCACAAGGACAAGGCCTACAGCTACGGCGTCATGATGGCCGGCAAGCTGCAGAAGCTGATCCCGCGCCAGCAGTTCGAGGTGCCGATCCAGGCGGCGATCGGCTCGCGGGTGATCGCCCGTGAGACGGTCCGCGCGATCCGCAAGGACGTCCTCGCCAAGTGCTACGGCGGTGACATCTCCCGCAAGCGGAAGCTGCTCGAGAAGCAGAAGGAGGGCAAGAAGCGGATGAAGATGGTCGGTCGGGTGGAGGTCCCCCAGGAGGCCTTCATCGCCGCGCTGTCCACCGACGCCGAGGCCCCCAAGGGCGAGAAGAAGTAACGCACGGCAACGACGGCGCCACCGCGAGGGGCCCGGGACGCACACCGCGTCCCGGGCCCCTCGCTCGTGCGGCGCCCCCCGGCCCGCCGACAGGCCGGCCGGCCGCTCAGCGCAGCGACAGCACGACGCTCTTGAGGATCGCCGCCTTGATCACCCGCCCGGCCGCCCCGGTGAGCGCGCCGGCCCGCATCGAGTCGTCGCCGTGGATCAGCTGGACCAGCCCGTCGCGCCGCCCGAGGCTCAGGCACTGCACGACGTACCGGAAGGCGAACGGCTTGTCGGTGCGCCCGGCGATCAGCTTGCCGACGTACTGGCCCTGCGGCAGCGCGGTGGCGCAGCCCATCCGCAGGGTGCCGGTGCCGGGGACGGTGACCTCGGCGGCGTCGCCGACGACGTGCACCTCGGGGTGCGAGACCGACCGCAGGTGGTCGTCGACGATCGCCTGTCCGGCCGGGTTGACGGCGAGGCCGGCCTCGGCGGCGAGCGGGTGCGGTTCCATCGAGGCGGCCCAGACGACCAGGTCGGCGGGGATCCGGCCGGCGGTGGTGGTGAGGCCCCCGGCGTCGACGGCGGTGACGGCGCTGTGCTCGTCGATGCCGACGCCGAGGCCGCGCAGCACCCGGTGGACGTGGTCGTGGCCCTTGGCCGAGAACCAGCCGCCGACCCGGTCGGCGGCGACCAGTCGCACGGTCCAGCCGGGGTGGGCCTCGGCGAGTTCGGCGGCGAGTTCGATGCCGGTGGCGCCGCCGCCGACGACGGCGACGGTGCCGGGGCGGTCGGCGGTGCGCAGCCGTTCGGCGACCTCGGCGGCCCGTTCGGCGGTGTAGGCGTGCTCGTCGGCGCCGGGGACGCCGAGCCGGGCGGTGCGGCTGCCGAGGGCGTAGACGAGGGTGTCGTAGGCGAGGGCGTCGCCGTTGTCGAGGAGGACCTTGCGGCCGGCGAGGTCGAGTTCGGTGGCGCGGGCCGCGATGTGGCGGACGGCGCGTCCGCGCAGCACCTCGGTGAGGGCGGGCCGGTGCTCGGGGTGGCCGGCGGCGGTCTCGTGCTGGCGGATGCGGTGCAGGAGGCGCGCCTCGGGGGCGACCAGGGTGACCCGGCCGCGCTTGCCGGCCCGGGTCGCGGCGGCGAGGCCGGCGTAGCCGGCACCCAGTACGACGATCTGCTTCTCGGTCATGTCGTCCCGCTCCTTCGTGGCGCCGTCGGTGGCGCCCTCTCGCGGCGCCCCCGGGGTGACCGGGGGGCGCTCTCCGCGTGTTCGGAAGGGGGACGACGGAGCCCGTCGGACTGTGACGGTGAGCCGCGTCACACCGCCGCGGGGTCGGCGGGCGGGTTGAGGTGGGTGAGCTTCTCCGGGTTGATGACGGTGAAGGCCTCGGTGATCCGGCCGTCGGCGACGGTGAAGGCGATCACGCCGCCGACCACGCCCGGCTGCGGGTACCAGACCAGGCCGGGCTCGCCGTTGACCAGCCCGAACTCGAAGACGGTGTCGGGGGTGACCCACTTGGCGACCAGGCCGGCGACGAGCCGGGAGACCTTGTCCGCGCCGAACACCGGGCGGGACCCGGCGGTGACGAGGCCGCCGCCGTCGGAGTGCCAGACGATGTCCGGGTCGAGGACGGCGAGGAGTCCCTCGATGTCGCCGCGGGCGGTGGCGGCGGCGAAGGCCTCGACGGCCTGCCGGTGCTCGGCGGGGTCGGCGGTGGCCCGCCGGTTGCCGTCCTTGACCCGGCGGCGGGCGCGGGAGGCGAGTTGGCGGGCGGCGTCGGGGCTGCGGTCGAGCGAGGCGGCGATCTCGTCGAAGCCGACGGCGAAGACGTCGTGCAGGACGAAGGCGGCGCGTTCGGCGGGGGTGAGCTGTTCGAGGACGGCGAGCAGGGCGAGCGAGACGGATTCGCCGAGTTCGGCGAGGTCGGCGGGGGAGGCGGGGCCGTCCTGGTAGGAGAGGGACGGTTCGGGCAGCCATTCGCCGAAGTAGGACTCGCGGCGGGCCCGGGCGGAGCCGAGCTGGTCGTAGCAGAGGCGGGTGACGACGGTGGTGAGGTAGGCGCGGGGGTCGGCGACGGTGGCGCGGTCGGCGGCCCGCCAGCGCAGCCAGGCCTCCTGGAGGACGTCCTCGGCGTCGGTGAACGAGCCCAGCATCCGGTAGGCGACGGAGCCGAGGTAGCGCCGGTTGGCCTCGAAGGCGTCCGGGGCGTCCGGGCCGGCCTGGACGGCAGGGGCAGGGTCGGTGCTGCCGGGGGTGGGCACGGCGGTCGCCGCCGACGGGTCGTCACTCACGGGCCCTACGGTAGCGCCCGGCCCGCCGGGGCGGCCGGGCGGCGTGCCCTGACATGCGCAGGCCCGGGGCGGGACCGGCCGTCGGGCCGTCCGCCCCGGGCTGCGCGGGGTTCACCGGGTGGGCGCGGGAGCGCCCCGGGGGCTATTCGACCGGCTATTCGACCTCGGCCACCGCCTCGGCGAACTGCGCCTTGTAGAGCCGGGCGTAGGCCCCGTCGGCGGCGATCAGCTCGTCGTGGCCGCCCTGTTCGACGATGGAGCCGTTCTCCATCACGAGGATCACGTCGGCGTCCCGGATGGTGGAGAGCCGGTGGGCGATCACGAAGCTGGTGCGGCCGGTGCGCAGCCGGGCCATGGCCCGCTGGATGAGCACCTCGGTGCGGGTGTCGACGGAGCTGGTGGCCTCGTCGAGGACCAGGATGGACGGTTGGGCGAGGAAGGCGCGGGCGATGGTGATGAGCTGTTTCTCGCCGGCGCTGACGCCGGTGCCCTCGTCGTCGATGACGGTGTCGTAGCCGTCGGGCAGGGTGCGCACGAAGCGGTCGACGTGGGCGGCCCGGGCGGCCTCGACGACCTGGTCGCGGGTGGCGCCGTCGGCGCCGTAGGCGATGTTGTCGGCGATGGTGCCGCCGAACAGCCAGGTGTCCTGGAGGACCATGCCGATGCCGGAGCGCAGGTCCTCGCGGGACATGGCGGCGATGTCGACGCCGTCGAGGGTGATCCGTCCGCCGCTGACCTCGTAGAACCGCATCAGCAGGTTGACCATGGTGGTCTTGCCGGCGCCGGTGGGGCCGACGATGGCGACGGTCTGGCCGGGTTCGACCTTGAGCGAGAGGTCCTCGATGAGCGGCTTGTCGGGGTCGTAGCGGAAGGCGACGTCCTGGAAGACGACCCGGCCGCGCAGGGCGTCGGGGCGTTCGGGCATGGCCGGTTCGGGGGTCTGCTCGGGCGAGTCGAGGAGTTCGAAGACGCGCTCGGCGGAGGCGACGCCGGACTGCACCAGGTTGGCCATGCTGGCGACCTGGGTGAGCGGCTGGCTGAACTGCCGGGAGTACTGGATGAAGGCCTGGACGTCGCCGATGGTCAGGGCGCCGGAGGCCACCCGCAGGCCGCCGACGACGGCGATGAGCACGTACTGGAGGTTGCCGATGAGCATCATCGCGGGCTGGATGATGCCGGAGATGAACTGGGCCTTGAAGCTGGAGGCGTAGAGGGCCTCGTTGTGCTCGCGGAAGGTGGCGGCGGACTCCGCCTGCCGGCCGAAGACCTTGACCAGGGCGTGGCCGGTGTACATCTCCTCGATGTGGGCGTTGAGCTGCCCGGTGGAGCGCCACTGCTGGACGAACTGGGGCTGGGCGCGCTTGCCGACGCGGGTGGCGACGACGACGGAGAGCGGGACGGCGATCAGGGCGATGAGGGCGAGCAGCCAGGAGATCCAGAACATCATGGCGAGCACGCCGATGACGGTCAGCAGTGAGTTGATCACCTGGCCGGTGGTCTGCTGCATGGTCTGGCTGATGTTGTCGATGTCGTTGGTGACGCGGCTGAGGACTTCGCCGCGGGGCTGCTTGTCGAAGTAGCTGAGCGGCAGCCGGGCGAGCTTGGCCTCGGTGTCCTGGCGCAGCCGGTAGCCGACGCGCTGGATGGCGCGGGCGGCGAGGCGGCCCTGGACGACGCCGAAGACGGCGGAGGCGACGTAGATGGCGAGGACCCAGAGCAGGATGCTGCCGATGGCGTCGAAGTCCATGCCCTGGCCGGGGGTGAAGTCGACCGAGGAGATCAGGTTGGCGAGGTCGCCGTCGCCGCGGGCGCGCATGGCGTCGACGATCTGCCGTTTGGAGGCGTCGGCGGGGAAGCGGCCGCTGACCACGCCGGCGAAGATGAGGTCGGTGGCGTGGCCGAGGATCTTGGGGCCGACGATGGCGGCGCCGATGCTGAGGACGCCGAGGGCGAGGACGCCGGCGATGAGGGCGCGTTCGGGGCGGAGCAGTTTCAGCAGCCGTTTGCCGGAGTTCTTGAAGTCCATGGACTTCTCGGCGCCCTGGCCGCCCATGAAGCGGCCGGGGCCGGCCGGGCCGCGGCGGGCGGCGGCGGCCTGCGAGTCGCCGCCCTCCGGAGCCGGACGGCCGCCGGGGCCGCCGGGTCCACCCGGGCCACCCGGGCCGCCGGGCCCACCGGGCCGTCCGCCCGGTGCCTTGCCGAAGCCGGGTCCGCCGCCCGGCCGCCCGCCGGGCGCCTTGTCGAACCCGGGGGAGGGCTTGTCGGGGCTGGTCACGCCGCCTCCTGCTCGGTGAGCTGGGAGAGCACGATCTCCCGGTACGTCGGGTTGTCGGCCATGAGCTCGCCGTGGGTGCCGGTGCCGACCACGGCGCCCTCGTCCAGGACGATGATCCGGTCGGCGTCGCGGATGGTGGAGACGCGCTGGGCGACGATCACCACCGTCGCCTCGGTGGTCTCCCGGGCGAGCGCCTTGCGCAGCTTGGCGTCGGTGGCGTAGTCGAGGGCGGAGAAGGAGTCGTCGAAGAGGTAGATGTCGGGCCGGCGCACCAGGGTGCGGGCGATGGCCAGGCGTTGGCGCTGGCCGCCGGAGACGTTGCCGCCGCCCTGGGCGATGGGCGCGTCGAGGCCCTCGGGGAGCTTCTCGACGAACTCCTTGGCCTGGGCGATCTCCAGCGCGTGCCAGAGCTCCTCGTCGGTGGCGTCGGGCCGGCCGTAGCGGAGGTTGCTGGCGACGGTGCCGGAGAACAGGTAGGGCTTCTGCGGGACGAGTCCGACGCTGTCCGAGACGGCGCCGGGGGCGAGTTCGCGGACGTCGACGCCGCCGAGCAGGACCTGGCCGGAGGTGACGTCGAAGAGCCGGGGGACGAGTCCGAGCAGGGTGGACTTGCCGCTGCCGGTGGAGCCGATGACGGCGGTGGTCTCGCCGGGGCGGGCGGTGATGTCGATGCCGCGGAGCACCGAGGCCTCGGCGCCGGGGTAGCGGAAGTCGACCTCGCGCAGTTCGAGGTGGCCGCGGCGCGGCACCTCGGTGACGGGGGCGGTGGGCGGCACCACGCTGGAGTCGGTGCCGAGCACCTCCTGGATGCGTTCGGCGCAGACCTCGGCGCGCGGCACCATCATGAACATGAAGGTGGCCATCATGACGCTCATCAGGATCTGCAGCAGGTAGGAGAGGAACGCGGTGAGCGCGCCGATCTCCATGTCGCCGCTGTTGATCCGGTGGGCGCCGAACCAGAGGACGGCGACGCTGGAGACGTTGACGACGAGCATCACGCTCGGGAACAGGTAGGCCATCAGCTTGCCGACCTGCAGCGAGACGCCGGTGAGGTCCTCGTTGGCCTCGCCGAACCGGTTCTGCTCGTGGTCGTCCTTGACGAAGGCGCGGATCACCCGGATGCCGGTGATCTGCTCGCGCAGGACCCGGTTCACGGTGTCGATCTTGTCCTGCATGCTGCGGAAGCGGGGCCGCAGCTGGCGGACGAGCACGGCGACGACGAGGCCGAGGGCGGGGACGACCGCCAGCAGCAGGCCGGAGAGCGGCACGTCCTGGTTGAGGGCCATGATGATGCCGCCGACGCACATGATCGGCGCCGCGACCATCATGGTGAAGGACATCAGGACCAGCATCTGGACCTGTTGGACGTCGTTGGTGGTGCGGGTGATGAGGGAGGGCGCGCCGAACTGGCCGACCTCGCGGGCCGAGAAGCCCTGGACGCGGTCGAAGACGGCGGCCCGGATGTCGCGGCCGACGGCCATGGCGGTGCGCGCGCCGTAGTAGACGGCGCAGATCGAACAGAGGGTCTGGAGGACGGTGACGCCGATCATCACGGCGCCCACCTGCAGGATGTAGCCGGTGTCCCCCTTGATCACACCGCTGTCGATGATGTCGGCGTTGAGTGTGGGCAGGTAGAGCAGCCCGAGGGTGGAGACCAGCTGGAGGAGCACCAGCAGGGTGATCGGTCGGGTATAGGGGCGGAGGTACGCCCCGAGCAGTCTGATCAGCACTGGCTCACTCTTGTCGTCGGCGGCGGCGTTGGCATCCCAATTCTCGTTGTTCGGCGGGCTCGTACAGCAGATTCCGGGCAAGCGAGCCGGATCTTTGTCCTGCCCTTTGCCGAACGTTCCGGGGGTGGAGGTGGTGCCGTGCACCGATGGTTCGGGAGGGTGCCAGCTGTGTCAGCCCCCTTACGGAATGACCGGTTTCCCCCTAGGCTGCTGGAAGCCCTCTTGTTACTCGCTGGTACCAGCCAGGTTTCCGGGAGGGTCGGCGACCGCCCCCACGGTCGCCGCGCGTTCCCTCCGCGGCGCCGGTTTCAGCCCGCGGACCTCGTCCTCCAGATCCCACAGACGGCCACCCGCCCCCGGAGGTCCTCGTTGAGTTCCGCGCAGTCCCTGATCGACTCCGGCCGCACCGACATCGTCGCCGGGCGTCCGACCTCGGTCGCCCACCTGTTCCAGGAGCGGGTCGCGCTGACCCCCGGCGGTGAGGCCTACCGCTACCCGGTCCCGGTGGACGAGCACGCGGCGGACAGCACCCCCGGCGCCGAGCAGTGGCGGTCGATGACCTGGGCGCAGGCCGCGTCCCGGGTGTACGCGGTGGCGGCCGGGCTGCTGTCGCTGGGCATCGAGGCCGAGGACCGGGTCGCGCTGGCCTCCTCCACCCGTCTGGAGTGGGTCCTCGCGGACCTCGGCAACATGTGCGCGGGCGCGGCCACCACGGCCGTCTACCCGAGCACCAACGCCGACGAGACCGCGTTCATCCTCTCCGACTCCGGCTCCCGGGCCCTCTTCGCCGAGAACGCCGCCCAGCTGGACAAGGTGGTCGCCGAGCTGGACCGGCTGCCCGCGCTGGAGACGGTGATCCTCTTCGACGCGCCCGGCGGGGCGCCCGAGGCCGGCCGGCTGCGGGTGATCTCCCTCGCCGAGCTGGAGCGGCTCGGCGCCGCGCACCTGGCCGAGCACCCGGACGCGGTCGACAAGGCCGTCGCCGCGCTCGACAAGGAGCAGCTGGCCACCCTGATCTACACCTCCGGCACCACCGGCCGCCCCAAGGGCGTGCGGCTGGTCCACGACTGCTGGGCGTACGAGGGCCGGGCCCAGGAGGCGAGCGGGCTGCTGGCCGCCGACGACGTGCAGTTCATGTGGCTGCCGCTGTCGCACGTGTTCGGCAAGACGCTGATCTCGGGGCAGATCGCCACCGGGCACGTGATGGCGCTGGACGGCCGGGTGGACCGGATCATCCACAACCTCCCGGTGATCCGGCCGACCGTCATGGCCTCGGCGCCGCGGATCTTCGAGAAGGTCTACAACGGCATCGCCGGCCGGGCCCGCGCCGAGGGCGGCGCCAAGTACAGGATCTTCCAGTGGGCGGCCCGCACCGCCCGCGACCACGCCCGGGCGGTCCAGGAGAGCCGGGTGGCGACCGGCGTCGGCCGCGCCCCGGCGGGGCTGCGGATCAAGCACGCGATCGCCGACCGGCTGGTGTACGCCAAGATCCGGGCCGCGTTCGGCGGGCGGCTGCGCGGGGCGGTGTCCGGCAGTGCCGCGCTGGCGCCCGAGATCGGCTACTTCTTCGTCGGCGCGGGCGTGCCGATCCTGGAGGGCTACGGCCTCTCCGAGACCAGCGCCGGCTCCTGCGTCAACCGGGCCGAGGACCTCCGGGTGGGCACGGTGGGCCGTCCGCTGCCCGGCACCGAGGTGCGGATCGCCGAGGACGGCGAGATCCTGCTGCGCGGCCCGGGCGTGATGCGCGGGTACCACAACCTGCCGGAGAAGACCGCCGAGGTGCTGGAGTCGGACGGCTGGTTCCACACCGAGGACATCGGCGAGCTGTCCGCGGACGGCTTCCTGCGGATCACCGACCGCAAGAAGGACCTCTTCAAGACCTCCGGCGGCAAGTACGTCGCGCCGAGCGAGGTGGAGGGCCGGTTCAAGGCGGTCTGCCCGTTCGTCAGCAACGTCCTGGTGATCGGCAACGGCCGCAACTTCTGCACCGCGCTGATCGGCCTGGACGAGGCGGTGATCATGCCGTGGGCCGCCGAGCACGGGATGGCCGGCAGCTCCTACGCCGAGGTGACCGCCGACCCGCGGACCCACGAGCTGATCGAGGGCTTCGTGCGGCGGCTGAACGGCTCGCTGCAGCGCTGGCAGACGATCAAGAAGTTCCACCTGCTGCCGCGCGACCTGGACGTCGAGCACGGCGAGCTCACCCCGAGCCTGAAGATCAAGCGCCCGGTGGTGGAGCGGACCTACGCGGACGCGGTCACCGCGATGTACTCGGGCGCCAACGAGGCCTGAGCCGCCCGCCGCCCCGCCCGTCCCGTACGGCCCGCCGACTCCGGCGCGCCGTACGGGACAATGGGGTCATGCCCTCCGCACTCCCCGACGGCGAACCCGTGCCGTCCGACGGTTCCCTGCCCGCGCACGCCCTCGACGGGCTGGGCTCGCGGCCGTTCGGCTTCTACCTGCACGTGCCCTACTGCGCCAGTCGCTGCGGCTACTGCGACTTCAACACCTACACCGCCACCGAGCTGCGCTCCTCCGGCACGGTCGCCTCGCAGGAGACCTACGCGGACAACGTGGTCGCCGAGGTCCGGCTGGCCCGCCGGGTGCTCGGCGACGCCGCGCCGCCGGTGCGCACCGTCTTCCTGGGCGGCGGCACCCCGACCCTGCTGCCCGCCGCCGACCTGGTGAGGATGCTCGCCGCGATCCGCGAGGAGTTCGGGCTCGCCGAGGGCGCCGAGGTCACCACCGAGGCCAACCCGGAGTCCGTGGACCCGGCGTACCTGGCCGAGCTGCGGGAGGGCGGCTACAACCGGATCTCCTTCGGCATGCAGTCGGCCCGCCCGCACGTGCTGAAGCTGCTCGACCGCCACCACACCCCCGGCCGGCCCGAGGCCTGCGTCGCCGAGGCGCGCGCGGCGGGCTTCGAGCACGTCAACCTCGACCTCATCTACGGCACCCCCGGCGAGTCCGACGACGACTGGCGGGCGTCCCTGGACGCCGCGATCGGCGCCGGCCCCGACCACGTGTCCGCCTACTCGCTGATCGTCGAGGAGGGCACCCGGCTGGCCGCCCGGGTCGGGCGCGGCGAACTGCCGATGATCGACGACGACGTGCACGCCGACCGCTACCTGATCGCCGAGGAGGCGCTGAGCGCGGCCGGCTACCGCTGGTACGAGGTCTCCAACTGGTCCACCACCCCCGAGGGCCGCTGCCGCCACAACGAGCTGTACTGGACCGGCGGCGACTGGTGGGGCGCCGGCCCCGGCGCGCACAGCCACGTCGGCGGCGTCCGCTGGTGGAACGCCAAGCACCCCGCCGAGTACGCCCGGGCGCTCGCCGAGAGCCGCACCCCCGCCCAGGGCCACGAGCGCCTCACCGCCGAGGACCGCCGGGTCGAGCGGATCCTCCTGGAACTGCGCCTCGCCGAGGGCATCCCCCTGGACCTCCTGACGGAGACCGGCCTGAAGGCCGCGCGGCAGCACCTGGCCGACGGCCTCCTCGCCCCCACCCCCTACACCGAGGGCCGCGCCGCCCTCACCCTCCAGGGCCGCCTTCTGGCCGACGCTGTGGTACGTGACCTGGTGGACTGAGACTCGTTAACGTGGTGTCAGCCGTCGGAGGGAGCGCGCAATGACCGCCATCGATGACCGGATGACGGGGATCTTCGAGAATCTGGAGGTCCCGGAAGGCTTCAAGGCCGAGCTCATCAGGGGGGAAATCGTGATGATGGCGGGGCCCGACCTGGCCCACAACCTCATCGTCGAGTCGATCGTCGACCAGATCCCGCGCACGCGCTGGCACCGGCTCCAGACGCAGGACGTGGCCTTTCCCGCCGATGCCAGCGAGCCCCAGCCGGATCTGGTGGTGATCGAGCGGGGGGCTTCGGAGGGGCTCGGTCGTCTGGTTCCCGCGCCGGCGGTCACCCTGGTCGTCGAGGTGGTGTCGAAGACCAGCGTGTTGCGCGACTACCGGACCAAGCGGGAGCTCTACGCCGAGGGTGCCGTGCCCGTTTACCTGATCGTCGATCCGATCAAGGGTGTCTGCGTGCTGCTGACCGAGCCGAGTCGGTCGACCGCCTCGGGGCTTCCGGACTACGTGTCCGAGCGGACCACCAAGTTCGGTGAGCCGGTGCCGCTGGACCGGGTGGGCATCGTCCTCGACACCGCGGAGTTCCGGGTCTACTCCTGATCCGGCTGGGTCACGAAGTCGATCAGTTCCTCGACGCGGCCCAGCAGCTCCGGCTCCAGGTCCTTGTAGGAGTCGACCGAGGCGAGGATCCGCTTCCAGGCGGCGGGGGTGTCCTCGGGCCAGGCCAGGCGGCGGCAGGTGCCGAGTTTGAAGTCCTCGCCGCAGGGGACGGCGGGCCAGGCGGGGATGCCGACGGAGGCGGGCTTCACGGCCTGCCAGACGTCGATGTAGGGGTGGCCGACGACCAGGACGTGGGGGCCGGTGACCCGGGCGGCGATGCGGTGCTCCTTGGTGCCCGGGAGCAGGTGGTCGACCAGGACGCCGAGGCGGCGGTCCGGGCCGGGGGCGAAGTCGGCGACGATGGCGGGCAGGTCGTCGACGCCCTCCAGGTACTCGACGACCACGCCCTCGATCCGCAGGTCGTCGCCCCAGACCCGCTCCACCAGCTCGGCGTCGTGCCGGCCCTCGACGTAGATCCGCGACTCGCGGGCCACCCGGGCGCGGGCGCCGGGGACGGCGACCGAGCCGGAGGCGGTGCGGCCGGGGCCGCCGGCCGGGGCGGGGCCGGAGGGGCGGACCAGGGTGACGACCCGGCCCTCCAGCAGGAAGCCGCGCGGGACCATCGGGAAGACCCGGTGCTTGCCGAACCGGTCCTCCAGGGTGACGGTGAGGCCCTCGGCGGTCTTCTCGCAGCGCACCACCGCCCCGCAGAAGCCGGTCGCGGCCTCCTCGACCACCAGGTCCCGCTCGGCGGGCACGTCCGGGGCCGGGGCCTGGTTCTTCCACGGCGGGGTCAGGTCGGGTCCGTACTGGCGGCTGCGCATTCCCCGGAGTCTATTTCCCCGGAGCATATTTCCCCGGAGCCCACGGGTCGTCAGCCCGTGAACGGCGAGTTCGGCCCGGGCTCACAGCCCCGGCGCGCCCCAGACCGGGAACCAGCGGGTGAGGTCCTTCTCCAGCCGCAGGTCGTTGCCGAGCATCGCGTTGACCTCCAGCTCCAGCGGGCTGTCACGCTTCTCCCCGCCGCCGGGCATCGGCGCGAAGGGGTAGAAGGTGCCGCGCTTGTACAGGTAGACCAGGGCCAGCGGGCGGCGTCCGGCGGCGTCGCGGAAGCCGACCAGCGAGCAGAGCAGCTGCGGGCCGAAGCCGTGCGCCTCCAGTTCGCTGTTGACCGCGTGCAGGTCGTTGACCAGCTCCGGGAGTTCGCCGGGCGCGTGCCGGGCGAGCAGCCAGGAGTAGCCGTACCCGTCCTTGGACGCCTCGACGGGGACGCCGCCGCGCTCGGTGTCGGCGTCGAGCAGGGCCCGGACCTGCCGTTCGACCTCGTCGAAGGCGCCGCCCTCGACCGAGGCGAAGCAGACCGAGCCGAGCCCGGTGGGCCGGAAGCCGGCCCCGGCCTCCAGGGTCAGCGCGGCGGACGGCACGCCGAACAGCTGGTCGAGGTCGGGTCTCACGGGATTGGTGCGGCCGAACAGCGCGTCCAGGATGCCCACGGCGGTCCTTCCGGTCAGAGGAGAACGGGTCGGGCGAGAAAACCGGTCAGCGGCCGAGCTCCGAGGAGATCCTCGCCAGCTGGGCCAGCCGCTGCTCCAGCGACGGGTGGGTGGAGAACAGCTGGGTGGCGGCCTCCCGGGCGCTCAGCGCGGGAGCGAAGTAGAAGGCGTTGTAGGCCTGCGCCTGCCGCAGGTCCCGGGTCGGGATGGCGGCGATCTGCCCGGTCACCTTGGTGAGCGCCGAGGCCAGCGCGCTGGGCCGCCCGGTGAGCTGGGCGGCGGCCCGGTCGGCGGCCAGCTCCCGGTAGCGGGAGAGCAGCCGGGTCAGCAGGAAGCTGATCGCGTACACGGCGACCGAGACCAGCGGGATCACCAGGGCGGCGATCGCGGCGTTGGAGTCGTTGCTGCTGCTGCGCCCGCCGCCCAGGAAGCCGCCGTACATGGCGATCCGGGTCATCACGCCGGCCAGCACGCCGAGGAAGCCGGCCACCGTCATCACGGCGACGTCCCGGTGGGCGACGTGCGACAGCTCGTGGGCGAGCACGCCCTCCAGCTCCTCGGGTTCCAGCCGGCGCAGCAGGCCGGTGGTGACGCAGACCACGGCGTTCTGCGGGTTGCGGCCGGTGGCGAAGGCGTTCGGCATGTCGTTGTCGGCGACCGCCACCCGGGGTTTGGGCATGTCGGCGAGCGCGCACAGCCGGTCCACGGCGCCGTGCAGCTGCGGGTACTGCTCCGGGGTGACCCGGTGGGCGCCCATCGCCCGTTCGGTGATCCGGTCGCTGAACCAGAACTGGGCGACGAACAGGCCGCCCGAGATCAGCACGATGATCGGCCAGGCGCCGCGCAGCAGCACGATCAGCAGACCGGTGAATCCGACGTACAGCAGCCCGATCAGGAACATCGTCCCCACCATCCGGCCGGTCAGGCCGCGGTCGGGGGCGAAGCGGGTGTGCTGGCCCGAGCTCGACATCGCTGCTCCTTCGTTCGCCGTCCGCTTCCGATGCTGCCACCGGGCCGGGCCCGCGGCATCACCCGCGCGCCGCGAACTGCGGGCAGGATCACCCCGGCCGGGCCGTTCCTGCCGTCGGACCCGGGCCTTACACTGGCAGGTACGGTTTTGGCACTCGCGTGTTCAGAGTGCCAGGGCCGGGTCCTGCGGGGCCGGACCGGACAGCTCGAATGCGGACACATGCCACAACGGCGTGTCACAACGGACAACGCGTGAAGACGGAGGTGCGTGCCCCATGGCCGGTGAGGTCCGCCAGCTCGACGACCGCAAACTCGCGGTGCTTCGCGCGATCGTCCAGGACTACGTGGGGACAGAGGAGCCGGTCGGCTCCAAGGCCCTGGTCGAGCGGCACAACCTCGGAGTCTCCCCGGCCACCGTCCGCAACGACATGGCGGCGCTGGAGGAGGAGGGGTACATCCACCAGCCGCACACCAGCGCCGGGCGGATCCCCACCGACAAGGGCTACCGGCTGTTCGTCGACAAGCTGGCCGAGGTCAAGCCGATGAGCGCGCCCGAGCGGCGGGCGATCCGGCACTTCCTGGACGGCGCGGTCGACCTCGACGACGTGGTCGCCCGCACGGTGCGGCTGCTCGCCCAGCTGACCCGCCAGGTCGCGGTGGTGCAGTACCCCTCGCTGAGCCGCTCCACGGTGCGGCACATCGAGCTGGTCGCGCTGGCCCCGGCCAAGGTGATGCTGGTCCTGATCATGAACACCGGGCGGGTCGAGCAGCGGCTGGTGGACTGCCCGGGTACGGTCGGCGAGACCGTCCTCGCGGACCTGCGGGGCCGGATCAACGCACGGGCCGCCGGCCAGCGGCTCCCGGACGTCCCGGGGCTGCTGGAGGAGCTGCCCGCCCTGTTCGAGGCGGCCGACCGGCCGACCGTGTCCACGGTGCTGGCGACGCTCTTCGAGACGCTCGCCGAGCAGCGGGAGGAGCGGATCATGCTGGCCGGTACGGCCAACCTGACCCGCTTCGGCCACGACTTCCCGCTGACCATCCAGCCGGTGCTGGAGGCGCTGGAGGAGCAGGTCGTCCTGCTCCGCCTCCTGGGTGAGACCGCGGACGCGGGGATGACGGTCCGGATCGGCAGGGAGAATGCCTACGAGGGGCTGAATTCCACCTCGGTCGTCTCGGTCGGTTACGGTTCGGGCGACGAGAGCGTGGCCAAACTGGGTGTGATCGGTCCGACCCGGATGGACTACCCGGGCACAATGGGGGCGGTGCGAGCGGTGGCACGGTACGTGGGCCAGATCCTGGCCGAGTCGTAGGAACGGGGTCGTCGGACAGCCGACGGCGCCCGAAGTCGCAAGCACTCTTACAGGCGGAACAAGCGGAGCATTTGGTGGCCACGGACTACTACGCGGTACTCGGCGTCCGACGGGATGCGGGGCAGGACGAGATCAAGAAGGCGTTCCGGCGCCTGGCACGCGAACTGCACCCGGACGTCAACCCGGACCCGAAGACGCAGGAGCGGTTCAAGGAGATCAACGCCGCCTACGAGGTGCTCTCCGACCCGCAGAAGCGTCAGGTCTACGACCTCGGCGGCGACCCGCTCTCGCCGAACGGCGGGGCCGGCGCGGGCTTCGGCGCGGGCGCGGCGGGCTTCGGCTTCTCCGACATCATGGACGCCTTCTTCGGCGCCGCCTCCGGGCAGCGCGGTCCGCGCTCGCGGACCCGGCGCGGCCAGGACGCCATGATCCGGCTGGAGATCACCCTGGAGGAGGCCGCGTTCGGCACCACCAAGGAGCTCCAGGTCGACACGGCCGTCACCTGCACCACCTGCAGCGGGGAGGGCGCCGCGCCCGGCACCTCCGCGCAGACCTGTGACATGTGTCGCGGCAAGGGCGAGGTCTCCCAGGTCACCCGGTCCTTCCTGGGCCAGGTCATGACCTCGCGCCCCTGCCCGCAGTGCCAGGGCTTCGGCACCGTCGTGCCGACCCCGTGCCCGGAGTGCGCCGGCGACGGCCGGGTCCGCGCCCGCCGCACCCTGACCGTCAAGATCCCCGCCGGTGTCGACAACGGCACCCGGATCCAGCTGGCCGGCGAGGGCGAGGTCGGCCCCGGCGGCGGCCCGGCCGGCGACCTGTACGTCGAGATCGCCGAGACCGCCCACACGGTCTTCCAGCGGCGCGGCGACGACCTGCACTGCACCGTCACCATCCCGATGACGGCGGCCTCGCTCGGCACCCAGGTGCCGCTGCAGACCCTGGACGGGGTCGAGGAGGTCGACATCCGGCCCGGGACCCAGTCCGGCCAGTCGATCCCGCTGCACGGCCGGGGCATCACCCACCTGCGCGGCGGCGGGCGCGGTGACCTGATAGTGCACGTCGAGGTGCAGACGCCGACCAAGCTCGACGCCGAGCAGGAGGAGCTGCTGCGCCGCCTGGCGGTGCTGCGCGGCGAGGAGCGGCCGTCCGGCCAGTTCGCGCCCGGGCAGCAGGGGCTGTTCTCCCGGCTGAAGGACGCCTTCAACGGCCGGTAGGCCGGTAGCCGTCCCGCGCGGGGGTGCCGAGGCTTCCTCGGCACCCCTTTCGCGTCCCCGTTCCCGTTCCCACCCCGGAGGTTCCCCGCATGACCGCGCCCGTGTTCGTCGTCGAGACCGAGCGGATCGCCGCCGCCGCGCCCGGCGCGCTGGTCCGGCTGGACGGGCCGGAGGGCCGGCACGCGGCCGCCGTGAAGCGGCTGGAGCCGGGCGAGGCGGTCACCCTGACGGACGGGCTCGGCCTCGGCGTGGACGGCACCGTCGCGGCGGTGCACGGCAAGGACGAGATCGACGTGACGGTGGCGGCCGTGCGCCGCGAGCCGGAGCCGGCGCCGCGGATCGTCGTCGTCCAGGCGCTGCCCAAGGGCGACCGGGGCGAGCTGGCCGTGGAGACCATGACCGAGGTCGGCGTGGACGTGGTGATCCCCTGGGCGGCCTCGCGCTGCATCACCCAGTGGAAGGGCGAGCGCGGCGGCAAGGCGCTCGCCAAGTGGCGGGCCACCGCGCGGGAGGCCGGCAAGCAGTCCCGCCGGCTGCGCTTCCCCGTGGTCCGCGACGTGATGACCACCCGGCAGCTGGCCCCGGTGCTGATCGGCGCCTCCTTCGCGGCCGTGCTGCACGAGGACGGCGCCGAGCCGCTGGCCGGGGCCGTGCTGCCGGCCACCGGGGACCTGGTGCTGGTGGTCGGCCCGGAGGGCGGTGTCTCCCCGGAGGAGCTGGCCGCCTTCGCCGAGGGCGGCGCGAAGCCGTACCGGCTCGGCCCGTCGGTGCTGCGCACCTCCACCGCCGGCGTGGCGGCCGGCGCGCTGCTGCTGGGCCGGACCGGCCGCTGGGCCTGACGGCCCAGTCCCCCGTAGGGGTTCGCGGTCCGCGAAGTGCGGGCGCACAGCCGGCCCGGATGCCTAGGGTGGGCGGTGTGAGCGAATCCAGGAGCACTCCCCAGGGCGCCTACCTGCGCCACCCGCACCTGCACGGTGACCTGATCACCTTCGTGGCCGAGAACGACGTGTGGCTCGCCCCGCTGGACGGCGGCCGGGCCTGGCGGCTGACCGCTGATCACCGTCCGGTCCGCAGACCGATGTTCTCCCCGGACGGCCGGCACGTGGCGTTCACCTCCACCCGGGACGGCGCCCCGGAGGTGCACGTGGCCCCGGTGGACGGCGGGCCGTCCCGGCGGCTGACCCACTGGGGCGACGCGCAGACCCAGCTGCGGGGCTGGACTGCGGACGGCCGGCCGATCGCCACCACCGCCGCCGGGCAGGCCTCGCTGCGCCGCACCTGGGCGCACGCGGTGCCGCTGGACGGCGGCGAGGCCGCGCGGCTGCCGTACGGCCCGGTGGGCGGGCTGGCCTTCGAACCGGACGGCGACCGGGTGCTGCTGGTCTCGGCGTTCGGCACCGAGCCGGCCTGGTGGAAGCGCTACCGGGGCGGGCGGACCGGCCGGCTGTGGATCGGCGCCGAGCGGTTCGCGCGGGTCCACGAGGAGCTGGCCGGCAACATCGAGTCGCCGCTCTGGGTCGGCGGGCGGATCGCGTTCCTCTCCGACCACGAGGGCGTCGGCGCGCTGTACTCCAGCCTTCCGGACGGCTCCGACCTGCGGCGGCACAGCACCTCCCCGGAGGGCTTCTACGCCCGCAACGCCACCACCGACGGCACCCGGGTGGTCTGGCACAGCGCCGGCGACCTGTGGCTGCTGGACGACCTGGACGGCGCCGAGCCGCACCGCCCGGACGTCCGGCTGGCCGGCCCGCGCACCGGCCGCCGCCCGCGTCCGGTGTCCGCCGCGTACTGGCTGGAGGGTGCCGCCCCGGACCGCACCGGGCGGGCCGGGGCCGTGGTGGTGCGCGGCACCGTGCACTGGCTGACCCACCGGGAGGGCCCGGCCCGCGTGCTGGACGAGACGCCCGGCGTGCGCGGCCGGCTCGCCCGGGTGGTGCCGGGTACGGCGGGCGAGGACACCACGCAGGGCGTGGTCTGGGTGACCGACGCCGAGGGCGAGGACGCGATCGAGTACGCGCCCGCCGTGCTCGGCGCCGAGCGCCGCCGGCTGGCCGGCGGGCGGCTGGGCCGGGTCCGTTCGCTGCTGGTCTCGCCGGACGGCAAGCAGCTGGCGGTCGGCTCGCACGACGGCCGGGTGCTGCTGGTGACGCTGGCCGACGGCGTCGTGCACGAGCTGGCGCACAGCACCGACGGCGAGGTCAGCGGGCTGGCGTTCAGCCCGGACTCGGCCTGGCTGGCCTGGTCGCAGCCGGCCCTCGGGCCGTGGTCGCTGCGCCAGATCGTGCTGGCCAACCTGGCGACCCGGACGGTCTCCGAGGCGACCCCGCAGCGGTTCGTCGACACCTCCCCGGCGTTCACCGCGGACGGCCGGCACCTGGCGTTCCTCTCGGTGCGCAGCTTCGACCCGGTGTACGACTCGCACGTCTTCGACCTGTCGTTCCCCAACGGCTGCCGCCCGTACCTGATCACGCTGGCCGCCGACACGCCGTCGCCGTTCGGGCCGCGCCGGGCCGGCCGGCCGGTCGGCGGGGAGGACGACGAGCCGAAGACCCGCCGGGCGGACGGCGAGGAGGGGGCGGCCGACGCGCCGCCGGCGACCCGGGTCGACCTGGACGGCATCGCCGACCGGATCGTGCCCTTCCCGGTGGAGGGCGGCCGGTTCGGCAGCCTGCGGGCCGCCAAGGACGGCGTGCTGTGGACCAGGCTGCCGCTGGTCGGCGAGCTGGGGGACGAGGCGGCCTCGCTGGAGGACGAGCGCCCGCGGCCCACCCTGGAGCGCTTCGACTTCCGCAAGCGCCGGGCGGAGCAGCTGGTGGACGGCCTGGACGGCTTCGCGGTGAGCGGGGACGGCGCCCGGCTGGCCGTGCTGGACGAGGGCGAGCTGCGGATCGTGCCCGCCGACCACAAGGCGTCCGGCGAGGACGACGAGATCGACGTCGACCTGGACCGGCTGCGGGTGACGGTCGACCCGGCGGCCGAGTGGCGGCAGATGTTCGACGAGAACGGCCGGCTGATGCGGGACAACTTCTGGCGTCCCGACCTCGACGGGGTGGACTGGGCCGGCGTGCTGGCCCGCTACCGGCCACTGGTGGAGCGGCTCGGCTCCCACGACGACCTGGTGGACCTGCTCTGGGAGGTGCACGGCGAGCTGGGCACCTCGCACGCGTACGTGGTGCCGCACGGCGCGCACACCGAGCCGGCCCGCCGGCAGGGCCTGCTGGGCGCCGACCTGGTCAGGGACGGCGAGGTGTGGCGGATCGCGCGGATCCTGCCCGGCGAGTCCTCGGACCCGCGGGCGCACTCGCCGCTGGCCGCGCCGGGCGCGGCCGTCCGCCCCGGGGACGCGGTGCTGGCGGTCAACGGCCGCCCGGTGGACCGGGTGACCGGCCCGGCGCCGCTGCTGGCGGGCACCGCCGGGCAGCCGGTCGAGCTGACCGTGGCCGGCAAGGACGGCACCGACCAGCGCCACCCGGTGGTCGTCCCGCTCGCCGACGACGAGGCGCTGCGCTACCACGACTGGGTGGCGGGGCGGCGGGCCGCCGTCCGCGAGCTGTCCGACGGCCGGCTCGGCTATCTGCACATCCCCGACATGCAGACCACCGGCTGGGCGCAGATCCACCGCGACCTGCGCTCGGAGATGGCCCGGGAGGGCGTGATCGTCGACATCCGGGGCAACCGGGGCGGGCACACCTCGCAGCTGGTGGTCGAGAAGCTGGCCCGGCGGATCGTCGGCTGGGGCGTCGCCCGGGACGTCGCCAACCCCGCGCCGTACCCGGAGGACGCGCCGCGTGGGCCGGTCGTCGCCCTGGCCGACGAGTACTCGGGCTCGGACGGCGACATCGTCAACGCGGCGATCCAGGCGCTCGGCATCGGGCCGGTGGTCGGCACCCGCACCTGGGGCGGGGTGATCGGCATCGACAGCCGGTACTCGCTGGTGGACGGGACGCTGGTGACCCAGCCGAAGTACGCGTTCTGGTCGGAGCAGCGCGGCTGGGGCCTGGAGAACCACGGGGTGGACCCGGACGTGGAGGTGCCGTTCCCGCCGCACGCCTGGGCGGCGGGGGAGGACCCGCAGCTCGCGGAGGGGGTCCGGATCGCCCTGGCGGCGCTCGCCGAGCGGCCGGCGAAGACCCCGCCGGCGCTGCCCTGGGAGCGGTAGCGCCCGCCGTGGCGCCGTGGCGCGGGCGGCCGGCCGGTCCGGCCGCCCGCTCCGGGCCTCGGGGTCGCGCCGGGCCTCGGGGTCGCGCCGGGCCTCGGGGTCGCGCC
>NZ_JBHSOF010000014.1:39610-150909 GCF_042656005.1 Kitasatospora misakiensis
CCGGGCCTCGGGGTCGCGCCGGGCCTCGGGGTCGCGCCGGGCCTCGGGGTCGCGCCGGGGCCGGGTACGATGCGGGGCTGTTCATGATCACCGGTATCCGACGGGGGACACGGAAATGGCGCAGGGATATCCACCGGGCTCGTACGGGCAGCAGCCGTACGGACAGCAGCCGTACCCGCAGCAGCAGCAGCCGTACCCGCCGCAGTACGGGCAGGCCCCGCAGTACCCCCAGGCTCCGCAGTACGGGCAGCCCCCGCAGTACGCCCAGCAGCACCCCCAGCAGTGGGCCCAGCATCCGCAGCAGCAGCACCTGCAGCAGCCGCCGCGGCAGGCCCTCCCGCCGCACCTCCGGCCGCCCCGGCCGGAGGAGGCGAGCGGCTTCCGCCGCTACCCCGCCATGCTCGCGGACTGGCTGCTCGCGATCGTCGCGGGCTTCCTCGCCGCCAAGGCCGCCGCCGGGCCGCGGCTCGACCTCGGCGGCGCCTACTTCGGTGCCCTGTTCGGGGTCGGCCTCGGCGTCTCCTTCGTCAACCAGGTGCTGCTCGCCCGCCTCACCGGCTTCAGCGCGGGCAAGGGCCTGATGGCGCTGCGGGTGATCCGCGCGAAGGACGGCTCCCGCCCGCACCTGTGGCGGCTCACCAAGCGCTGGGCGCTCGGCTTCGTGATCCTCGCGATCGCGCTGATCACCGAGGACTACGACGACGAGGGCGAGCTCGTCGCCGTGCGCGTGGTGCGGTGGAAGCACCTGCGCGAGTACCGGCGGGCGGCGGCGCGGCTCGGCTAGCATGCCGCCGTACGAACCCGGACCGACCCCGGACCGGCACCGTCCCCCCGACCGACCCCGCGAGGAGATCCCGATGGCCGGCGAGCCGCAGCCCGACTGCCTGTTCTGCAAGATCGTGGCGGGCGAGATCCCGGCCACCGTGGTGCGCAAGACCGAGCGGACCCTCGCCTTCCGCGACATCGCGCCGAAGGCCCCGGTGCACGTCCTGGTGATCCCGCACGTCCACTACCCGAACGCGGCCGCGCTGGCCGACGCCGAGCCGGAGATCGCCGGCGAGCTGCTCGCCGAGGCGGGCCGGGTCGCCGCCGACGAGGGCATCGAGGACTACCGGCTGATCTTCAACACGGGGGCCGGCGCGGGGCAGACCGTCTTCCACGCCCACGTCCACGTGCTCGGCGGCATGTCGATGACCGAGCGCATGGTCTAGTCGCGTGTCGCAGCGCGAACTCGTCGTCCTCGGCACCGCCAGCCAGGTCCCGACCCGGCACCGCAACCACAACGGCTACCTGCTGCGCTGGGACGGCGAGGGCCTGCTCTTCGACCCCGGCGAGGGCACCCAGCGGCAGATGCTGCGCGCCGGGGTCTCGGCCACCCAGCTCACCCGGATCGCCGTCACGCACTTCCACGGCGACCACAGCCTGGGCCTCGCCGGGGTGATCCAGCGGATCAACCTGGACCGGGTCCCGCACCCGGTGGACGTCTACTTCCCGGCCTCCGGCGAGATGTACTTCGAGCGGCTGCGGTACGCCACCGCCTTCCACGAGACGGCCGTGCTGCGGCCCCGCCCGATCGACGAGCCCGGCCCGCTGCCCGCGCCCGGCGCCCGCTTCGCGCTGGAGGCCGTCCGGCTCTCGCACCCGGTCGAGTCCTTCGGCTACCGGCTGAGCGAGCCGGACGGCCGCCGGCTGGTGCCCGAACGGCTGGCCGCCCTGGGCATCTCGGGCCCGGACGTCGGACGGATCCAGCAGCGGGGCGCGATCGAGACGGACGGCCGGCGGATCACCCTGGAGGAGGTCAGCGAGCCCCGCCCGGGCCAGCGCTTCGCCTTCGTCATGGACACCCGGCTCTGCGAGGGCGTGCACGAGCTCGCCGAGCGCGCCGACCTGCTGGTCGTCGAGGCCACCTTCGCCGACGCCGACATCGCGCTCGCCGAGGACCACGGCCACCTCACCGCCGGCCAGGCCGCCAAGGTCGCCGCCGAGGCGGGCGTCCGCACCCTGGTGCTGACCCACTTCTCCCAGCGCTACCCCGACCTCGGACAGCACCTCGCCGACGCCCGCAAGCACTTCGACGGCCCGATCGTGCTTGCCGAGGACCTCGCCCGGGTACCAGTACCGCCCCGGCGCAAGTGACGCGCCCCCACGTCAGGGCCGCGGTGAGCAGCGTGGAAAACCGCTCGCGCCGCCCGGCGATCTGCCGGAGCATCGTCGGGTGCGGCCCCGCCGCCCGCCGCGGCGATCACGTGCGCGGCGTACCCTGGTGCCCCGGAGAGACCCAGCGGCACACGAGACACGGATGGGATGAGGCAGGCCCCAGCGCCGACCTATGAGTGACACATCGCAGACCCGTACCAACGGACGGCCGCGTCCGGAACCGGCCGACGACGGCCGCGTCAGCGCCCGGATCGTCATCCCCGAGAAGCATCCGATGGTCACCCTGCTCGGCGCCGCCGACTCGCTGCTGCGGGTGATCGAGCGGGGCTTCCCCGACGCCGACATCCACGTCCGCGGCAACGAGGTGACCGCGACCGGCGAACGTGCCGAGGTCGCCCTCGTCAAGCAGCTGTTCAGCGAGATGATGCTGGTGCTGCGCACCGGCCAACCCCTCACGGAGGACTCCGTGGAGCGCTCCATCGCCATGCTCCGCAGTGCCGTGGACGACCCCGACAGCCCGGCGCCGTCGCAGGTGTTCACCGCGAACATCCTGTCCAACCGGGGCCGGACCATCCGTCCGAAGACCCTCAACCAGCAGCGCTACGTCGACGCGATCGACAAGCACACGATCGTCTTCGGCCTCGGCCCGGCCGGCACCGGCAAGACCTACCTGGCGATGGCGAAGGCCGTCCAGGCCCTCCAGGCCAAGGAGGTCAACCGGATCATCCTGACCCGCCCGGCCGTCGAGGCGGGGGAGCGGCTCGGGTTCCTGCCCGGCACCCTCTACGAGAAGATCGACCCGTACCTGCGGCCGCTGTACGACGCGCTGCACGACATGATGGACCCGGATTCCATCCCGCGCCTGATGGCCGCCGGGACCATCGAGGTCGCGCCGCTCGCCTACATGCGCGGCCGTACCCTCAACGACGCCTTCATCATCCTGGACGAGGCCCAGAACACCTCGCCCGAGCAGATGAAGATGTTCCTCACCCGCCTCGGGTTCAACTCCCGGGTGGTCGTCACCGGCGACACCAGCCAGATCGACCTCCCGGGCGGCACCCGCAGCGGCCTCAAGGTCGTCCAGGAGATCCTGGCCGACGTGCCCGACATCCACTTCTCCGTCCTCACCAGCACCGACGTGGTCCGCCACAAGCTGGTCGGCCGGATCGTGGACGCGTACGAGCGCTGGGACGCCATCCAGGACGCCCAGGAGACCGAGGACCGCAGGCCCCCGGTCAAGCCCGCCCAGCGGCGCGGCTCGCGCGCACCCCGTCAGTCCCATCGCACCGAAAGCTGAGTAACCAGCCCGTCATGTCGATCGACATCGCCAACGAGTCCGGTTGGGACGCCGACGAGGAGTCCATCCTCGACGTCGCCCGCTACGCACTGGACAAGATGCGGATCCACCCGCAGTCCGAACTGTCCGTGATCCTGGTGGACGGGGCGGCGATGGAGGAGCTGCACATCCAGTGGATGGACCTCCCGGGCCCCACGGACGTGATGTCCTTCCCGATGGACGAGCTGCGCCCCGGCAAGGAGGGCGAGGAGCTGCCGCAGGGCCTGCTCGGCGACATCGTGCTCTGCCCCGAGGTCGCCGAGCAGCAGGGCAAGGCCGCCCCGTCCAAGCACTCGATGGACGAGGAGCTGCAGCTGCTCACCGTGCACGGTGTGCTGCACGTGCTCGGCTACGACCACGAGGAGCCGGACGAGGAGGAGGAGATGTTCGGCCTCCAGAAGGCGATCCTCGACGGCTGGCGGGCCGAGCGGGGCCTCGGCGGTATCTCCCCGGCCCCCACCACCCACTGAGCGCGGAGCCCGAACCCCTGTGAGTGGTGAGAGTACGAGCTTCATCCTGGGCGCGGTCGCGCTGGTCGTGCTGGGCTGGCTGGCCGCGTGCGCCGAGGCGGGCATCTCCCGGGTCTCCCGGTTCCGGGCGGAGGAGGCGGTCCGGTCCGGGCGCAGGGGCTCGGCCCGGCTGCTGGCGCTGGCCTCCGACCCGATCCGCTACCTCAACCTGGCCACCCTGATCCGGGTGGCCAGCGAGATGGCGGCGGCGGTCCTGGTCACCGTGGTGTGCGTGCGCAGCATCGACACGACCTGGCAGGCCGTGCTGGTGGCGTTCGGCGTGATGGTGCTGGTGTCCTTCGTGGCGGTGGGGGTCTCGCCGCGCACGATCGGCCGCCAGCACCCGCTCACCACCGCGACCGCGGCCTCCTTCGTGCTGCTGCCGCTGGCCCGGATCCTCGGCCCGATCCCGCGGCTGCTGATCCTGCTCGGCAACGCCCTGACGCCCGGCAAGGGCTACAAGGAGGGTCCGTTCGCCTCCGAGGCGGAGCTGCGGGCCCTGGTCGACCTGGCCGAGAAGAACGACGTCATCGAGGACGAGGAGCGCCGGATGGTGCACTCGGTCTTCGAGCTGGGCGACACCATCGTCCGCGAGGTGATGGTGCCGCGCACCGACCTGGTGATGATCGAGCGGCACAAGACCGTCCGCCAGGCGCTGACCCTGGCGCTGCGCTCGGGCTTCTCGCGGATCCCGGTGGTCGGCGACAACGAGGACGACGTGGTCGGCATCGTCTACCTCAAGGACCTGGTGCGCCGCACCCACATCAACCGGGACTCGGAGTCCGACGAGATCGGCGCCGTGATGCGCCCGGCGGTCTTCGTCCCGGACTCCAAGCCCGTCACCGACCTGCTGCGCGAGATGCAGAAGATGCGCTCGCACGTGGCGATCGTGATCGACGAGTACGGCGGCACGGCCGGCCTGGTCACCATCGAGGACATCCTGGAGGAGATCGTCGGCGAGATCACCGACGAGTACGACCGGGAGATCGCGCCGGTGGAGGACCTCGGGGACGGCTCCTACCGGATCACCGCGCGGCTGCTGGTCGAGGACCTGGGCGAGCTGTTCGGCATCGAGCTGGAGGACGAGGACGTCGAGACGGTGGGCGGTCTGCTGGCCAAGCACCTGGGCCGGGTGCCGATCCCCGGCTCGTCCTGCGCGATCCCGCTGCCGGAGGAGGTCCCGGGCGGCCTGACCGCGATCCGGCTGACCGCCGAGAGCTCGGCCGGCCGCCGCAACCGCATCGGCTCCGTCGTCGCCGCCCCCGTCCACGACACCCCCGACCAGGGCCGGGAGGGCGGCGAGTAGCGTTCGGCACGTCAGGAGTCGTGCTTCTTCCGTACGGCGACAGCCATCGCGACGCCGACCGTCGCGATGGCCGCGCAGGCACTCGCGTGTACCGGTAGGCCGGACAGCAACAACGACACGGCTGTGCCGACGCAGACGACGGCAAGGGCGCTCGCGGCCCACTGGGCCGCGGTCGAGAGCCGTCGCAGACGGACGGCC
Source organism: Kitasatospora misakiensis (assembly GCF_042656005.1). NCBI lineage: Bacteria > Bacillati > Actinomycetota > Actinomycetes > Kitasatosporales > Streptomycetaceae > Kitasatospora > Kitasatospora misakiensis. Next base: position 45,117 of record NZ_JBHSOF010000014.1, read on the forward strand.
CGTCGCCGTTCACGGTCGGTGCACGTGGGGCACGGGGCGCGGCGGCCAGGGCGAGGCGTCGGTGCGGTGGTGGTCATCGGTTCCTCACTCGTCTCGTTCGTCGGTACGACGGGTTTCGAGGTGGTGCGGTGCCCGTGGGAATGCGGGACGTCAGCAGGGCCTGTGGTGCTGCTGGTCGAGACTGCGTTTGATGGCCCGGATGTCCGGCAGGTCCTTCGGGCGGCGAAGGATGAGTTTGTACGCGAGGACTTCGGTCAGCGGTGCGAATCGCAGCCCGCCGATGACCTCGGCGTTGTCGATCAGGTCGTCGGGATCCCAGGAGGGGGAGATCCACTGCTGGAAGACGTTGATCCGGCCGTTGCAGCACCGGAACAGCTCGTCGCCCGTGATCCCCCCGCTGCCCGGAGCCCCGAGCCGACCCGCGGCCCGCCACGCCGCGCCTCGGGCCACCAGGTCGAGATCGCCAAGGTCCTCTCGGAGCCCGTGGGCGAGGAGCGGCCCGCTGCCGAAGATCACGAAGTCGTCGGGCGGCAGTCGGAGCGTGAGCAACTCCCGCATGAGTGGATGAGCCAGGACGACGCCGGGGGTCTGCTCGTTCACTGGTCGTCCCCTTCGTGACGGGAGGCTCGCGGATGTGTCAGGGGGACGCTGTCAGCTCGCCCCTGGCGATACTGCGAAGGGCCTCGAGGTCTTCGATGATTGTTGCCTGGCGGCCGGTGCTCACGACCTCCCGCCCCTTCAGGGCGCGGATCACCTGGACCACCGACTCGCGGGACGCGCCGACGACATCGGCCAGCTCGCGCTGACTGAGCTGTACGGCGAATCGTCCCTCAATCACGCTTCCGGCGCCCTTGGCCTCGAACTCTACGAGCACCTTGGCGAGGCGCTGCTCGACACCGAGGAACGACTCGACGCTCTTCCGGGTCGCTTCTTCGAGTCTTTCCTCGGCCGCCACCAGCTGCGCGTGCATGGCTCGCGGGTGGTCGTAGAGGAACTTCAGCCACAGGCCTGCCGGGAGGTGGAGAGCGTCGACCTTGGTCATGGCGAAGACGCTTGCGGACCGGGGGCGGTGCCGGGCCGCGGCCATCTCTCCGACCATCTCGCCGGCGCCGCGGATGGCGACGATCCGCGCGGGACTCCCGGTCTGCACGCGAACCAGGCCCTTGCGGATGAGCAGGGCGAACTCGGTCTCCTCTCCTTCGCCGAAGAGGACGCTGTTGACGGTGTAGGAGATCGGGTTGCCGATCTCCTCCAGCACCTGCAACTCCTCCGGGGAGAGCAGGGGGGTGCCGGTCATGGAAGTGTTGTTATCCACATTCATAAGTGTAGAACTGCACTCAGAGGAGTGCAAGTATCCGCCGTCCGGCGGGTTGGGGCAATCGTTGCCCTATCCACGGCTCGGTCCACGACACCCCCGACCAGGGGCGGGAGGGCGGCGAGTAGCGTTCGGGTGCGTACGGGGCGACGATGGGAGGCATGACTCACCAACTTCGCGCGGAGTACGGCCCGCAGGGGGCGGCGGGCGGGGTGAAGGTCTGGCACGTCGTGCGGGAGGGGGATCCGGCCATGGCGCTGTGCGGCCGGACCATGCCCGCCGCGGCCGAGACCCGGCCGGAGCAGGAGTGGGGGACCGGGCTCCGGTGCTGTCAGCAGTGCGGTTCGCTGTACATGCACGAGGTGCCGCACATGCAGGGGAGCCACCCGTACAGCTAGACGGGGCCCTGACCCGGTTGGAACCTGACCCGGTAGGAAACAGCGAGGCGCCACGTCGGAGGTCGCCATGAAGCTGCAAGACGAATTGCCCGTCGACCACAGGCTGGTGCTGGTCTGGCGGATCGGGGCGGGGCTCGGCGGGATCTTCCTGATCGTGTTCGGCTGCCTGGGGCTGGCCGACCACCCGGGCTTCCTGTCCACCGAGGGCGACGAGATCGCCGGGATGTCCACCAACGGCGCGCTGAGCATCCTGTCCGTCGTGATGGGCGGGGTCCTGGTGATCGCCGCGGTCGTCGGCGGCAATGTCGCGGCCAACGTGAACATGGCGGTCGGCGTGCTGTTCGTACTGTCCGGGTTCTACGGGCTGATCGTGCTCGACCGGCCGGACGCCAACATCCTGAACTTCGGGATCCACAACGTGGTCTTCGCGTTCGCCTTCGGCGTGGTGATCACCACCTTCGGGATGTACGGGCGGGTCAGCGGTCACCTGCCGCACGACAACCCGTACTGGCGCAAACGCGCGGCGGAGGAGGAGGCCATGCCGACCGGTCCCAAGACCTTCGTGAAGGTGATCCGGCCCGGTCCGCCGAACCCGGTCGGCCACTGAGCGGCCGTGCCGCCGGGGCCTATGCTCCTGGGCATGAGTGACATCGTCGAGCTGGACCCCGAAGACAAGAAGATCATCACCCTGGCCCGCTCCGCCCGCGCCCGCAACGGTGTCCCGGAGGGGGCCGCGGTGCGTGACGAGACCGGCCGGACGTACGTGGCCGGGACGGTCGCGCTGGACTCGCTGCGGCTCAGCGCCGTGCAGACGGCGGTGGCAATGGCGGTGGCCAGCGGTGCGAAGTCGCTGGAGGCGGCGGCCGTGGTGACCGAGGCGGAGCAGCCCGCGGAGGCCGACCTCGCGGCGGTGCGGGACCTCGGCGGCGCGGGCACCCCGCTGCTGCTGGCCGGGCCGGACGGGGCGCTGCGCGCCTCGGTCGAGGCCCGCTGAGCGGGTGCGGCACGGCCGGTGCCCGGGGTGCGCGCCCCGGGCACCCGTGCGTTCGGGAGCCCCAGGATCCAGCGGATAATCTCACCGGGGACGGGCGGGGATTCGGCGCGGTGAGGGGGCTGGGCGATGGGGCCGTACGCGTTCTTCGCGGGACTGCTGCTGGGCGTGATGGGCATGGGCAAGTGGCAGGAGACCGGCTCGCCGTTCTGGCTCTGGGGCTCGGTGGCCTTCCTGCTGCTCGTCCTGGGCTGGGGACTGGGCGCGGTGTTCGGCGGGAAGAGCGGGAAGAAATGACCGGTCCGGACGCCGGTGTCCGCCCCGGCGCGGGTGATCAGGGAGAATGGGGCCCATGAGTGCCCCTTCCTCCTCGTACCGCTCCGGCTTCGCGTGTTTCGTCGGCCGTCCCAACGCGGGCAAGTCGACCCTGACCAACGCTCTGGTGGGGACGAAGGTCGCGATCACCTCCGACCGCCCGCAGACCACCCGGCACACCGTTCGCGGCATCGTGCACCGCCCGGACGCCCAGCTCGTGCTGGTGGACACCCCCGGCCTGCACAAGCCGCGCACCCTGCTCGGCGAGCGCCTCAACGACCTGGTCCGCAGCACCTGGGCCGAGGTCGACGTGATCGGCTTCTGCCTGCCCGCCGACCAGAAGCTCGGCCCCGGCGACAAGTTCATCGCCAAGGAACTCGCCGAGATCAAGAAGACCCCCAAGGTCGCCATCGTCACCAAGACCGACCTGGTCGACTCCAAGCGGCTCGCCGAGCAGCTGATCGCCGTCCACCAGCTCGGCGTCGAGCTGGGCATCGAGTGGGCCGAGATCATCCCGGTCTCGGCGGTCGGCGACAAGCAGGTGGACCTGGTCGCCGAGCTGATCACCAAGCTGCTCCCGGAGGGCATGCCGCTCTACCCGGACGGCGACCTCACCGACGAGCCCGAGCAGATCATGGTGGCCGAGCTGATCCGCGAGGCCGCGCTGGAGGGCGTCCGCGACGAGCTGCCGCACTCGCTGGCCGTCGTGGTCGAGGAGATGCTGCCGCGCGAGGGCCGCCCGGCCGACCGGCCGCTGCTGGACATCCACGCCAACGTGTACATCGAGCGGCAGAGCCAGAAGGCCATCGTGATCGGCGCCAAGGGCGCCCGGCTCAAGCACGTCGGCACCACCGCCCGCAAGCACATCGAGGCGCTGCTCGGCACCCCGGTCTACCTGGACCTGCACGTCAAGGTGGCCAAGGACTGGCAGCGGGACCCGAAGCAGCTGCGCAAGCTCGGGTTCTGAGCACGGCGGGGCCGGGGCGGCAGGGGGCGCGGGATGAGGCTGAACACGCGGGAGTGGGGCACCGGCGACCGGGTCGCGCTGCTGGTCCACGGGATCATGTCCGACCACCGCAGCTGGCGGTCGGTCGGCCCGGCGCTCGCCGGGCGCGGGTACCGGGTGATCGCCGTCGACCTGCGCGGCCACGGCGCCAGCCCGCGCGGCGAGGGCGCCGCCCCGGTGGACCGCTACCGCCCCGAGCGGTACGCCGAGGACCTGGTGGACACCCTGCCGGCGGGCGCCGAGCTGGCGATCGGCCACTCGCTCGGCGCCCTGGCCCTGCTGCACGCGGTGGACCGGCTCCGGCCGGCCCGGGCCGTCTACTCCGACCCGGCCTGGAAGTTCGCCCGGCCCGGCCTCTTCGACCCGGCGGTCTTCGCCCAGTTCAAGGCGGCCACCCGGGAACAGCTCGGCGCGGTCAGCCCGCGCTGGGCCCCCGAGGACGTGGAGGTCGAGCTGGCCACCCTGGCCGTCTGGGACCAGGACACCGCGCTCGCCCTCTCCGCCCTCGCGGACGGGGCCGTGCTGCCCGGCGCCCCGGCCGTGCCCTCCCTGGTGCAGCTGGCTGACAGCAGCTGGCTGATCGGGCCCGAGGACGCCGCGACGCTGCGCGGCCTGGGCTACGAGGTCCGTACGGTCGCCGGCGCGGGGCACACCATCCACCGGGACGACCTCCCGGGCTTCCTGGCCTCGCTCGACGGCTGGCTCTGACGGTTCTGAGGGCCTGCCCCGCCGGTCAGGCGCCTTCGCGCAGGACCAGTGAGACCAGCTCGCGCTGGGAGTCGGTGAGCTTCGGGTCCGAGCAGTGCACCGTCCGCCCGTCGACGGTGATCTCGTAGTGGAAGCCGTCCGGCACCCCGTACGAGGGCGAGCGCAGCCCGCCCGCGACGGCCTCGCGGGCGAGCGCGTGCACGTGCGGGGCGTCCACCCGCTCGGTGGTGTCGAGCTCAGCGCGGCGGACGTGTCCCGCGAGGCCGCCGGTCCGGGTCACCTGGATACGCATGGTGTCCATGGTGCTACCCAGGGATGGCGGTTGCCGGGGTTTTTCCGGACCTTGACCGAAGCTGCACTCATGTCGGACTGATGCCGACCTTCGCCCAGGACGCGGTCACCGTGTCGGCGACCTCCGGCTCCGGGTAGCGGGCCTTCGCGGCGGCCACGGTGGCCCGGGCGAAGGCGGTGAAGTCGGCGTCGGCGGGCAGCCGCCGGCCGGTCAGCGCGTCGTACCAGATCCGGCCCGCGCGCTCCCAGGCCGGACCGCCGAGCGCGGTGGCAAGCAGGTAGAACGCGTGGTTGGGGATGCCCGAGTTGATGTGCACCCCGCCGTTGTCCCGGCCGGTGCGCACGTAGTCCCGCATGTGGGCCGGCTGCGGGTCCTTGCCGAGCCGGGGGTCGTCGTACGCGGTGCCGGGCTCCTTCATCGAGCGCAGGGCGACGCCCTGCACCCCGGGGGCGAGCAGGCCGGCGCCGATCAGCCAGTCCGCCTCGGCGGCGTCCTGCCGCAGGCCGTACTGCTTGACCAGCGAGCCGAAGACGTCGGAGACCGATTCGTTGAGCGCGCCCGGCTGGTCCCGGTACTCCAGGCCGGCGGTGAACTGGGTGACACCGTGCGTGAGTTCGTGGCCGATGACGTCGATGCAGGCGGTGAAGTCGCCGAACACCTCGCCGTCGCCGTCGCCGAACACCATGCGCTGGCCGTCCCAGAAGGCGTTGTCGTAGTCCTGGCCGTAGTGGACGGTGGCGTCCAGGCGCAGGCCCTGGTCGTCGATGGAGTGCCGCCCGAAGACGGCGGAGAACAGCGTCCAGGTGGCGCCGAGGCCGTCGTAGGCGTGGTTGACGGACGGATCGGGGACGGGGGCCTCGCCCTCCCGGCGGACGGTGCGGCCGGGCAGGCGTTCGCGGTGCCCGGCGTCGGAGATCACCCGCGCCAACCGGTCGGCGGAGGCCCGGGCGGCCGGGAGGGCGGTGAGCCGCGCGGTCCGGTGCGCGGCGTCGAGGGCCAGGGAGCGGGCGGCGGGCTGGTGACCGTCCTCGGCGAGGCGGTCCAGGACGTATGGCGGAACGATCGCGCAGAGCGTCGATTCGGCTGTCATGTGGCCCAGGGTGGGGCATTGATGACGTGTTGTCACCAGCGCGAACGGGATTGCGCGCCCTCCCGGCCGGGAACGCGCGCCGTCTCAAGGGGTGGGAAGACCGCCGTGGCCGCTTCGGGGTCGTGCGGCACTGGGTTACGCTGGATCGCATCATGCGCATCGGGCTGCTTCTTCTTAGCTGCCGCGTCGAGGGCCTGTAGTCCACCAAGGGCCGGCTTCCCTCGCCGCGGGGACTGTGCTGCGCGCTGAATTCGGGCGATCCAATGACGGATCGCGGGCGGCAGCAGGCCGGCCGAGTCGGGTGACCATCCCACCCCGACCCGTCCGCACCACGCATCACAGGAAGCCGAGAGTCACCTCCATGACCGAGCAGAGCTCCGCCGCGTCCATCTCCGCCGCTCGCGCCTTCGTCGACCGTCCGACCCCGGTCACCGCCGCCTCGGTACGCCAGCGGCCGTCCGGGATGCGGCACGGCCGCTACCTGCCGTTCGGCGTCGTCGACCTGCCGGACCGCACCTGGCCGGACAAGGTGATCACCAAGGCGCCGCGTTGGCTCTCCACCGACCTGCGGGACGGCAACCAGGCGCTGATCGACCCGATGTCCCCGGCCCGCAAGCGCAAGATGTTCGACCTGCTGGTGGCGATGGGCTACAAGGAGATCGAGGTCGGCTTCCCGTCGTCCGGGGCCACCGACCACGCCTTCGTGCGCTCGCTGATCGAGGAGGGGGCGATCCCGGAGGACGTCACCATCTCGGTGCTGACCCAGGCGCGCGAGGAGCTGATCGAGAAGACCGTCGAGTCGCTGGTCGGCGCGCCGCGGGCGACCGTGCACCTGTACAACGCCACCGCGCCGCTGTTCCGCCGGGTGGTGTTCCGCAACGACCGGGCCGCCACCAAGGCGATCGCCACCGACGGCACCCGGCTGGTGATGGAGTACGCCGAGAAGCTGCTGGGCGAGGACACCGTCTTCGGCTACCAGTACTCGCCGGAGATCTTCGTCGACACCGAGCTGGACTTCGCGCTGGAGGTCTGCGAGGCGGTGATGGACGTCTGGCAGCCGGGCGAGGGCCGCGAGATCATCCTGAACCTGCCGGCCACCATCGAGCGGGCCACCCCGAACGTGCAGGCCGACCAGTTCGAGTGGATGTCGCGCCACCTGTCGCGCCGGGAGTTCGTCTGCCTGTCGGTGCACCCGCACAACGACCGGGGCACCGCCGTGGCCTCCGCCGAGCTGGCCTACATGGCCGGTGCCGACCGGATCGAGGGCTGTCTGTTCGGCCAGGGCGAGCGGACCGGCAACGTCGACCTGGTGACCCTGGGCATGAACCTGTTCTCGCAGGGCATCGACCCGCAGATCGACTTCTCGGACATCGACGAGGTCCGCCGCACCGCCGAGTACTGCAACCAGATGGAGGTGCACCCGCGCCACCCGTACGCCGGCGACCTGGTGTACACCTCCTTCTCCGGCTCGCACCAGGACGCCATCAAGAAGGGCTTCGACGCCCTGGAGGCCGACGCCGCCGCCGCGGGCGTGCCGGTCGAGGAGCACACCTGGGGCGTGCCGTACCTGCCGATCGACCCGAAGGACGTCGGCCGCACCTACGAGGCGGTCATCCGGGTCAACAGCCAGTCCGGCAAGGGCGGCGTGGCGTACGTCCTGAAGAACGACCACAAGCTGGACCTGCCGCGCCGGATGCAGATCGAGTTCTCCCGGATCATCCAGGCCAAGACCGACGCCGAGGGCGGCGAGATCACCCCGGACGAGATCTGGCGGGTCTTCGAGGACGAGTACCTGCCGACCACGGGCAACCCGTGGGGCCGGATCTCGCTGACCGGTTCGCGCAGCCTGACCACCGAGGACGGCCGGGACGCGCTGACCGCCCACGCGGTGGTGGACGGCGCGACGGTCAGCCTGGCGGGTACCGGCAACGGCCCGGTCTCCGCCTTCGCGGACGCGCTGGCCGGGATCGGAGTGGACGTCCGGGTGCTGGACTACGCCGAGCACGCGCTGAGCGAGGGCGGCGACGCCCAGGCCGCCGCGTACGTCGAGTGCGCGGTGGACGGCCGGGTGCTGTGGGGCGTCGGGATCGACGGCAACACCGTGCTGGCCTCGCTGAAGGCGATGATCAGTGCCGTCAACCGGGCGCAGCGCGGTTAGTTCGTACGGGTAAAAGCGGTCGGGCCGTCCCCTCGGGGGCGGCCCGGCGGCGTTTCCGGGCGGTGCAGGGTGTTCCGGGGCGGCCGCGCGGGAGGGGGCGCCCGGGCTGTGTCCTGCGCCACATTTTTTCCCGGATCGGGCCGTTCGAGGTACTGACACGTGTCGGCAACCGTGGCAACATCGTCCCACCGGTAAGCCGGGTCGGTGGGACGGCCCGGCGGCCGGTCGCGTGACCTGCCCATCGTTGTGCAGGCCGCCTGCCATGTCTGGGGAGTGGCGCCGTGACAGGGATGTGGGGTGTTCGCCCGCGGTGGCGGACTGACGTTCTCGGTGACTTCTTCTGCCCGGGCTGCGGCGGGGACCGCAACTACCGCCGGCAGCACGGCCGGCGGTGGCTGCGGCTGCTGGGGACCCCGGTGCTTCCGCTCGGACCGGTGATCGGCAGCGTGCAGTGCACCAGCTGCGACGGCCGGTTCGGGGTGGAGAGCCTGGAGCAGCCCACCTCTACGCGCCTGGGTGGGATGCTGCGCGACGCGCAGTACACCGTCGCGCTGGCCGTGCTGGCGGCCGGCGGCACCGCGCACCGTGCGGCCCGCGAGGCGGCCTGCGCGGCCGTCCGGGACGCCGGGTTCGAGGACTGCGGCGAGGCGCAGGTGCTGGCGGCGCTGGCCGCGCTGTCCGGCCTCGGCGGCGAGCTGTCCGCGGCGCACGGGATGACCGGCGGGCTGGCCGTGGAGCTGCACGCCGTGCTGGAGCCGCTGGCCCCGCACCTCGCCCGGCCGGGCCGGGAGCGGCTGGTGCTGCAGGGGGCGGCGATCGCCCTCGCCGACGGCCGGTACCGGCCGCAGGAGCGGGAGGCGCTGGCGGCGATCGGGCGCTGTCTGGACGTGCCGCACGAGCGGGTCGGGGCGCTGCTGGAGGCGGCGACCCGGGCGCCGTACTAGGCGGGGCCAGCCGTACTGGCCGGTACCAGCCGTACTGGCCGTACTAGACGTACCGGCCGTACTGGACGTCGCTCTCCGGCGCTGGGGGACAATGGTGGGATGTCCACACTGTTCGAGGGCCGCCGCGGCGCTGAGGCGGGCGCATGAGTCTGTTCCGGGACGACGGCGTGGTGCTCCGGGCGCAGAAGCTCGGCGAGGCCGACCGGATCATCACCCTGCTCACCCGCCACCACGGCAAGGTGCGCGCGGTGGCGCGCGGGGTGCGCAAGACCAAGTCGAAGTTCGGCGCGCGCCTGGAGCCGTTCTCGCACGTGGACGTGCAGTTCTTCAGCCGGGGCAGCGAGCTGATCGGCCGCGGCCTGCCGCTCTGCACCCAGGTGGAGACGATCGCCCCGTACGGCGGCTCGATCGTCACCGACTACGGCCGGTACACCGCCGGGACGGCCATGCTGGAGACGGCGGAACGATTCGCCGAGAACGAGGGCCAGCCGGCCGTCCAGCAGTACCTGCTGCTGGTCGGCGGACTGCGCACGCTGGCCGCCGGCCTGCACGAGTCGCACCTGGTGCTGGACGCCTTCCTGCTGCGCTCGCTCGCGGTCAACGGGTACGGCGCGACCTTCGACGACTGCGCCAAGTGCGGCATGGAGGGTCCCAACCGGTTCTTCTCGCTCCAGGCGGGCGGGGTGCTCTGCCCGGACTGCCGAGTGCCCGGATGTGCCGTACCCTCCCCTGAGACACTGGTACTGCTCGGCGCGTTGCTGTCAGGGGACTGGCAGACGGCCGACGCCTGCGAGCCGAGGTACTGGCGGGAGGGCAGCGGCCTGGTCGCGGCCTATCTGCAGTGGCACCTGGAGCGGGGCATCCGCTCGATGAGATACGTGGAGAAGTGAGCACATGGCAGCGCGACGGCTCTTCGGCGGGGGCAAGCAGAGGGAGTACCTCCCCCCGACCCCGCATCCCAGCGGAGCCCGGCCCCCGAAGATCCCCGGCGAGCTGGTCCCCGACCACGTCGCGATCGTCATGGACGGCAACGGCCGCTGGGCCAAGGAGCGCGGGCTGCCGCGCACCGAGGGCCACAAGGTCGGCGAGGCCGTCGTGCTGGACGTGCTCAAGGGCGCGATCGAGCTCGGCGTGAAGAACATCTCGCTGTACGCGTTCTCCACCGAGAACTGGAAGCGCTCACCCGACGAGGTGAAGTTCCTGATGAACTTCAACCGCGACGTCATCCACCGCCGCCGCGACGAGATGGACGCGATGGGCGTGCGGGTCCGCTGGGCCGGCCGGATGCCCAAGCTGTGGAAGAGCGTCGTCCAGGAGCTCCAGGTCGCCGAGGAGCAGACCAAGGACAACGACGCCGTGACGCTGTACATGTGCGTCAACTACGGCGGCCGGGCCGAGATCGCGGACGCCGCGGCGGCCCTCGCGGCCGATGTCGCGGCGGGCCGGCTGGACCCGAAGAAGGTCAACGAGAAGACCCTCGCCAAGTACATGTACCACCCGGACATGCCGGACGTGGACCTCTTCCTGCGCCCCAGCGGCGAGCAGCGGACGTCCAACTTCCTGCTCTGGCAGTCGGCCTACGCCGAGCTGGTGTTCCAGGACGTGCTCTGGCCGGACTTCGACCGCCGTGACCTGTGGCGGGCCTGCGAGCAGTACGCGATGCGCGACCGCCGCTTCGGCGGGGCGATCCCGAACGAGGTGCCGGCCGAGCTGGCCGCCGAGGTGCCGGCGCAGCGCTGAGCCGGTTCGGCATCGGGCCGGCGCGGCATGGCACGTGAGAGAAGGGCCCGCGGGAGGTGACTCCTCCCGCGGGCCCTCCCCGTGTGCCGGCGATCAGGCCGTCCTGGCGCACTCCGCGCAGGTGCCGAAGATCTCCAGGGTGTGCGCGATGTCACTGAACCCGTGCTCGGCGGCGACCGAGTTGGCCCAGCGCTCGACGGCCGGGCCCTCGACCTCGACGGTGGCGCCGCAGTGGCGGCAGACCAGGTGGTGGTGGTGACCGCTGCTGCACCGGCGGTAGACCGCCTCGCCGTCGGCGGTGCGCAGGACGTCCACCTCGCCGGCGTCGGCGAGCGACTGCAGCGTCCGGTAGACGGTGGTCAGGCCGACCGAGTCCCCCCGGTGCTTCAGCATGTCGTGCAGTTCCTGGGCGCTGCGGAAGTCCTCGATCTCGTCCAGGGCCGCCGAGACGGCGGCGCGCTGCCGGGTCGATCGGGCTCGCGGCGACGGGCCTGCGGTGGTCACCGTGGGTCCTCCTGGTGGTGTGGGCGGCTGGCACCTCATTGTGCCAGCCCCGCACTGGGCGCCGGAGTGGTCGTGTCGGTCCGCTCCGGGCCGGGCAGCCGGACGTCGCAGACCTGCGGTCCGGCCTCCTGGAGGTCGCGGTGCCGGCGGCGGGCGAGCGGCGCGGCGATCGCGCTGAACACCGCGAACACGGCGATGGCGAGCAGCACGATGGCCGGGCCGGACGGTACGTCCAGCTGGTAGGAGCCGGTGACGCCGGCCAGGGCGACGACCACGCCGACCGCGATCGAGCCGGCCTGGGTGGCGGCGAAGGAGCGGGTGAGCTGCTGGGCGGCCGCGACCGGGACCACCATCAGGGCGCTGACCAGCAGCAGGCCGACCACCCGCATGGCGACGGTGACGGTGACCGCGGCCATCACCGCGAGCAGCAGGTTGAGCAGGCGCACCGGGATGCCGGTGACCCTGGCGAAGTCCTCGTCCTGGCAGATCGCGAAGAGCTGGCGGCGCAGGCCCAGGGTGACGGCGACGACGACGGCGCCGAGGGCGGCGATGGTGGCCAGGTCGGCGGGGGAGACGGTCAGGATCGAGCCCCAGAGGTAGCTCTCCAGCGAACCGGCGCCGGCCTGGGCGGACTTGGAGACCAGCAGCTTGCCGCAGGCCATACCGCCGTAGAAGAGCATCGCGAGGGCGATGTCGCCGCGCTGGTTGCCGCGCGCGCGGACCAGCTCCATGGTGATCGCGCCGAGCACGCAGACCAGCACGGCCATCCAGACCGGGCTGGTCTGGAAGATGAAGCCGAGGCCGACGCCGGTCATCGCGACGTGGCCCATGCCGTCGCCCATCAGCGCCTGGCGCCGCTGCACCAGGTAGATGCCGACGGCGGGGGCGGTGATGCCCACCAGGACGGCGGCGATCAGCGCCCGCTGCATGAAGTCGTAGCTGAGCATCTCGGTCATGACAGCAGCCCCCGGGATCGGTCGTGGCCGTGGCCGTGGTCGGCGTGCGGGTGGACGTGGTCGTGGCCCGGCAGGGCGTGCAGACCGGTGTTGGGGACGGGCGGGCCGTCGTGCGCGACGCAGCCGTCGCGGAGCACCACGGCGCGGTCGATCAGCGGTTCCAGCGGTCCGAGTTCGTGCAGCACGAGCAGCACGGCGGCCCCGCGCGCGACCTCGGCGCGCAGGGTGTCGGCGAGCACCTGCTGGCTGGCGGCGTCCACCCCGGCCATCGGCTCGTCCATGATCAGCAGATCGGGGGTGCCGGCCAGGGCGCGGGCGATCAGCACCCGCTGCTGCTGGCCGCCGGAGAGGTCGGCGACCCCGTCGCGGGCCCGGTCGAGCATGCCGACGGCGGCCAGCGCGCGGTCCACGGCGGCGCGGTCGGCGCGGCGGAACGGCAGCAGCCGGTGCAGCGGCAGCCGGCCGGTGGAGACGACCTCCCGGACGGTCGCGGGCACGCCGGAGGCGGCGGTGGTGCGCTGCGGCACGTAGCCGATCCGGTGCCAGGCGCGGAACCGGGCGAGCGGGGTGCCGAACAGTTCCAGGGCGCCGCGCTCCAGCGGCACGGCCCCGGTGACGGCCTTGACGGTGGTGGACTTGCCGGAGCCGTTGGCGCCGAGCAGGGCGACCACCTCGCCGGGGCGGACGGTGAGGTCGACGCCGCGCAGCACCGGCCGGCCGCCGCGCGAGGCGACGGCGTCGTGCAGGCGGACGGCCGGGGGTGTCGGGAGAGTCATGCCGGTGGTCCCGTCAGCTGGTGGGGGCGGCGGGCGTGGTGCTCGCCGGGGTCGCTGGGGTTGCGCCGGTCGTCGGGGTGGCCGGGGTGGTGCCGGTCGCCGGGGTGGTGCCGGTCGGGGTGCTCGCGCCGAGGGCGGCCTGCAGGTTGGCCAGGTTCTGCTTCATGACGGTGAGGTAGTCGTCCTTGGCCGGGTCCTTGACGCCCTCCAGCGGGTCGAGGACGGCGGTCTTGAGGCCGAGGTCCTTGGCGACGGTGTCGGCGAGCTTGGGGCTGACCAGGGTCTCGAAGAAGATCGTGGTGACGCCGTTCTCCTTGGCGGCCTTCTGGACGTCGGCGAGCCGGGCCGGGGTGGGCTCGGACTCGGGGTCGACGCCGTTGATGGCGACCTGGGTGAGGCCGTAGGCCTCGGCGAGGTAGCCGAAGGCGGCGTGGCTGGTGACGAAGGTGCGGGTCTTCGCGTCCTTCAGCCCGTCCTTGAACTCCTGGTCGAGGGCGGTGAGCCGGCCGACCAGTTCCTCGGTGTTCTTCCGGTAGTCCTCGGCGTGGGCGGGGTCGGCCGCGGCGAACTCGGCGCCGACGCTCCTGGCCACCGCGGCGTAGCGGGTCGGGTCGAGCCAGATGTGCGGGTCGCCGGCGGCCTCGTCGTGGTCGTGGCCGTCGCCCTCGGTGTGGCCCTCCGCGAGGTGGTGGTCCTCCAGCGGGCTGGCCGCGGTGGCGTCGATCTTGTGCTTGGCGTCGGAGCCGGCGACCGCCTTGTCGACGGTGGGCTGCAGGCCCTTGAGGTAGACCACCGCGTCGGCCTTCTTGACCGCCCCGACCTGCTTGGCGGTGAGTTCGAGGTCGTGCGGCTCGACGCCGGCGGCGGTGAGGTCGGTGACCTTCACGTGCTCGCCGCCGATCCGGCCGGCGAGGTATTCCATCGGGTAGAAGGAGGCGACGACGTTCAGCTTGCCGTCCGTGCCCTGGGCGCTGCTGTTGCCGCCGCAGGCCGTCAGCGTGAGGCCGGCGGTGAGGGCGGCGGCGGTCAGGGCTATGGCGCCGCGAGTACGTCGTCGGATCATCATGACAACCATTCTCAGATTAGATGGAAATGATTGTCAAATCACTCGGACGGGTGAACGGACAATGACGGTGAGTGGGCCGGTACCGGCGATACCGATTTGAACCCTGTACCCATATGGCCGGTAACCTTGGGTATTCGGGTACGCGCAACCAGCCGTGCCCTGACCGTGCCGTACGTACTGAAGAGAGCACTGTGGCAGCCGACAAGATCGAGACGATCGTCAGCCTGAGCAAGCGCCGTGGCTTCGTCTACCCCTGCAGCGAGATCTACGGCGGCACGCGTGCCGCCTGGGACTACGGTCCGCTGGGCGTCGAACTCAAGGAGAACATCAAGCGCCAGTGGTGGCGTGCGATGGTCCAGGCCCGCGAGGACGTCGTCGGACTCGACTCGTCGGTGATCCTGGCCCGCGAGGTCTGGGAGGCTTCCGGCCACGTCCAGACCTTCAACGACCCGCTGACCGAGTGCCTCTCCTGCCACAAGCGCCACCGGGCCGACCACCTGGAGGAGAAGTACGAGGCCAAGCACGGCTTCCCGCCGCCGAACGGCCTCCAGGACATCAACTGCCCGGACTGCGGCACCAAGGGCCAGTTCACCGAGCCCAAGGACTTCTCGGGCATGCTGAAGACCCACCTCGGTGTCACCGAGGAGGCGAGCGGCCTGGCCTACCTGCGTCCGGAGACCGCCCAGGGCATCTTCACCAATTTCAAGGCCGTCCAGACCACCTCGCGCAAGAAGCCGCCGTTCGGCATCGCCCAGGTCGGCAAGAGCTTCCGTAACGAGATCACCCCCGGCAACTTCATTTTCCGGACCCGCGAGTTCGAGCAGATGGAGATGGAGTTCTTCGTCAAGCCGGGCGACGACGAGCAGTGGCACGAGTACTGGCTCCAGCAGCGCTGGGACTGGTACGTCGGCCTCGGCCTGCGCACCGAGAACATGCGCCTGTTCGAGCACCCGAAGGAGAAGCTCTCCCACTACGCCAAGCGCACGGTGGACATCGAGTACCGCTTCAACTT
Source organism: Kitasatospora misakiensis (assembly GCF_042656005.1). NCBI lineage: Bacteria > Bacillati > Actinomycetota > Actinomycetes > Kitasatosporales > Streptomycetaceae > Kitasatospora > Kitasatospora misakiensis. The sequence continues at coordinate 60,388 of NZ_JBHSOF010000014.1, forward strand.
CGGCGGCAGCGAGTTCTCCGAGCTGGAGGGCATCGCCAACCGCACCGACTACGACCTGACGGTGCACAGCGAGGCCTCCGGCCAGGACCTCAAGTACTTCGACCAGGAGTCCGGCGAGCGGTACTTCCCGTACGTCATCGAGCCGGCGGCCGGCCTCAACCGCGCCCTGCTGGCCTTCCTGCTCGACGCCTACTTCGAGGACGAGGCGCCGAACGCCAAGGGCGTCATGGAGAAGCGCGTCGGCATGCGCCTGGACCCGCGGCTCGCCCCGGTCAAGGTCGCGGTGCTGCCGCTGTCGCGCAACGCCGACCTCTCGCCGAAGGCCCGCGGCCTGGCCGCCGACCTGCGCACCGCGTGGAACGTCGAGTTCGACGACGCCGGCGCCATCGGCAAGCGCTACCGCCGCCAGGACGAGATCGGCACGCCGTTCTGCGTGACGGTCGACTTCGACACCCTTGAGGACAACGCGGTGACCGTGCGCGAGCGCGACACCATGGCGCAGGAGCGCGTCTCGCTCGACCAGGTGAAGTCCTACCTGGCGGCGCGGCTCATCGGCTGCTGACGCCTGCGTGTGCGGAGCCCCTGCCCGCCCCGGTCCATCCGGGGCGGGCGGGGGCTTTGTGCTGCGGTCGGACGCGTGTCAGCGGCGGCCCCAGCGTGAGCGCGGGCGGGGGGTCGGGGCGGTGGTGGGCAGGCCGGCCGTGCGGAGGGCGGCGAGTGTGGTGCGATGGTGCTCCGCGTCCGCGAGCAGGGGTGCGAGCAGCGCCTCGTAGAGGTCCGGACGGTCGGCCAGGGCGCCCGCTAGCCGGACCAGTTCGGTCGGCGGGCGGAGCACCGCCAGGTCGCCCAGCAGCAGGCCGGGCAGTGGCGGGGCCAGCGAGGTGGCGAGGGCGGTGAGGTCGGCGGTGGGCCGGCCGGCGGCCTGGCGCAGCAGGGTCCGGGCGTCGTCGGCGCGGTCGGCCTGGTGGAGGGCGGTGGCGAGGGCGGCCAGCTCGGTGGTCGGGGCGGAGCCCCACTCCCACAGCAGGGTGGCGCCGTCGGCGTGCTGCCCGGCCCGTTCGAGTCCGTCCAGCAGGGCCGGCAGATCGTCGGCGGGGCAGGAGCGCAGGGCGTGGAAGAGATCCCCGGCCTCCTCGGCCAGCCCGGCCTGGCGCAGTTCGGCGAGGGTGGCGGCGGCGTGCCGGGGGCTGCCGTGGACGGCGCTGCGGGCGAGGTGGACGGAGGCGCCGGCCGGCCCGCGGCGGGCCAGTAGGGCGGCCAGCCGGGCGGTGTCCTCGGGGGTGAGGTGCTCGGCGGCCTGGCCCAGGATGTCGGCGGCCTCGGTGGGAGAGGCGTGCCGGTACAGGCCGGTGATGCGCTCGGCGAGGGCGGCGAGCTCGCCGGGGGAGCGGCGGCGTGGTGGGGCGGGGGCGGCTGGGGCGGCGGATTCGGGCTCGTGGTGGGGTGTGCCGTCGTGGGGTATGCCCTCGTGAGGTGTACTGCCGGGTGTGTCGTACCCGGTGGCGAGGCGCGGCGCGGGCTGGCGCAGCCGCTCCTCAAGGGTCTTCAGCCGGTCGCTCAGCTCCAGGCAACGGGCGCCCAGTCCCTCGCGGAGCGTCCGGGCCTGGGCCAGTTGCCGCAGCAGCTCGCCGTCCGGTCGCTGCCGGTCGGGCAGTGACCGGACGGTTTCGACGAGCCGGCGCTCGCGCTGCCCCGCGTACTGGCTGGCCCGGAGTAACTCGTCGAGCTGGGATCTCAGTTCGAGAGCGTCCTGCTCGCTCCCGAGGACGTCCGCGTCCGGTGCGAGGGGCTGTTCCGTGTGCCGTGTACGCATGATCACCGCAACCTGTCCACTTGGCCCTGACGGCCAGTCATCCTGGCGTTGAAATACGGCGCTGAAGTTACGGCAGTGCGTCCACTTTCTTGCGAGTGGTGTCAGGGGGCGCAAGGGGCGCACGGGTGGTGAGCAACCCGGCGCACGCTCCCGGCGGGAGCGCCCCCTTACGCCGAGGCGCCGGTCGTGGTGGCGGCGCTGTCGGCCGCGAGCCGGGCGCGGGCCTCCATGAGAGCGAAGCCGAGCAGGTTCTCGCCGCGCCACTCGGCGGGCCGTTCGGCGCGTTCGTTGTCCGCGCCGAGGCCGATGCCCCAGATCCGGTCGAGCGGGCTGGCCTCCACCAGGACGCGTCGACCGGTCGACAGCAGGTAGCGGCGGAGGTCGTCGTGGCCGCCGAACTTGGCGACGTTGCCCGCGACGACCAGCTCGAAGCGGCCGTCGCGCCAGGCGGCGTCGTCGAAGTCGCGGACCTGGCGGCCCAGCTTCTTCGCCTCGGCGGCGCTCGGGGCGGCCAGGATCCGGGCGAGGGTCTTGGTGTCGTCGAACATCCGGGCCTTGCCCGCCATCATCCAGTGCTCGGCGGTCGCGTAGGTCACGCCGTCGACGGTGAACGGGTGGCCGGGCCACCACTGGCTCAGCACACCGGGCCCGAGCGAGCCGTCCCGCTGCGACTGGTGTCCCCAGAACATCAGCCACTCGGGCCGGGCTCCGGCCGCCACGGCCGTGGTCAGGTCGGCGCGGTTTCGGGTGTCGACGGGGTCGATCGCGTGCTCGTCACTCATATCGTCATGCTGACACGAAGTCGGGTGGCGCGGCGAACGGGTTTTCGCCGCCGGACCCATCGGCGGGGCCCGTCCCCACGCCACCGGGGAATCAGCTGTCCCAGCCGTGCGGTTGACGCCTCCGAATCCAACTACCCGTCAGGAGCTGATATGTCCGAGCCGTCCGCCGAGAGCACCGCCCCCGCCGTCCGCGAACTGCGCCTGGTCGTCACGGCGGCCGACTACGAGCAGGCGCTGCACTTCTACCGCGACGTCCTCGGCCTCCCCGAACGCGCCGCCTTCGCCTCCCCCGATGGGCGGGTCAGCATCCTGGAGGCCGGTCGCGCCACCCTGGAGATCGCCGACCCGGGCCAAGCCGACTTCATCGACGAGGTCGAGGTCGGCCGCCGCGTCGCCGGTCACCTCCGCGTCGCCTTCCAGGTCGACGACTCCACCGCCGTCACCGCCAAGCTCGCCGCCGCCGGTGCCGAGGTGATCGCCGAGCCCGTCCGCACTCCCTGGAACTCCCTCAACTCCCGCCTCGAAGCCCCCGGCGCCCTCCAGCTCACCCTCTTCACCGAACTCGGCGAGCCGGCCTCGGAGTGAGATCCGGAGCCGACCGGGGTGAATCCTTCGGCGGGATCGCGGCCTCTTATAGGTGTCTTCGGCGAGGGCCGGGGCGCGAGAGGAGGCGATGACGATGATCTGGGCGGCGGTGGCGGTCGGGGTGCTGCTGGTCGGGGCGTGCAGTGTGACGGTGCTGCGGGCGTCGGGGCGGCGGCGTGGCTGAGGTGCGGGAGTGGCCGGGCAGTTCGGTGGTGTCCGCCGCGCAGGACGGGGACGTGGAGGCGATCGCCGCGCTGGTGTCGGGGGCGCACCCCCATGTCCAGCGGTTCGCGCGGTCGCTCTGCGCCACGCCGGAGGACGCCGAGGACGCCGCGCAGGAGGCGCTGATCATCCTGTACCGCAAGATCGGCATGCTGCGGGCGACCGGGGCGCTGGCCTCGTGGATGTTCCGGATCGTGCGGAACGAGTGCCTGCGGCGGGCCCGCCCGGTGCTGGGCCCGGTGCTAGGGCCGGTGCTGGGGGAGCGTCCGGCGGCCGGGGAGGGGTCGTTCCGCTCGGTGGAGGACGAGGTGCTGGGGCGGCTGGAGGCCGGCCGGGTCGCCGAGGCGATCGCCGCGTTACCGGAGGACCAGCGCCGGGTGCTGATCATGCGGGACGTGCAGGGCCTCGGCGGACGGACGGTCGCCGACGCGCTGGGGCTCAGCACGGCCGCCATGAAGTCCCGGCTGCACCGGGCCCGGGCGGCGGTCCGGGCCGCCACGGTCGGCGGGGGGTGGTGATGGGCGGGTCGTCGGGGTTCGCGAGCCGGACGGTCGCCGGGCACCTGGCCCGGGGTGCGGTGGGGTTCGGCGCGTTGATCGGGGCGTTCGCCCTGGTGCCGTTCGTGGGGCCGGTGGCGCTGCTGCTGCTCCCGCTCGGGGTGCTCGCGCTGCGTGGGTGCCCGACGTGCTGGGTGATCGGGCTGATGGAGACGGTGTCGTGGGGGCGGCTGGAGCGTTCGTGTGTCGACGGGCGGTGCGAGTTGCGTCCGGCCGGCTCCAAGTAGCGCGGCCTCGTCGCGACCGTCCGGGAGCGGGCGGTCGCGACGAGGCCGGTGGCCCAGACCCGGCCGTCAGCCGATGGAACGGGGGAGACGGGTCGTCAGGTAGAAGATGGTGAACGAGCCCAGCAACTGGATGCCCAGGCAGAGGGCGAGCGCGCGGTCCATACCCAGCGAGGGCGAGAGGCTCAGGTAGAGGGTGCCGAGGGTGGCGACACCCAGCGCGAGGCTGGACTGCTGGCCGGTGGCGAGGACGCCGCTGCCCACGCCCGCCCGCGCGGCGGGGACCTTGGAGAGGACGACGCGGAACAGCGGGGTGCCGATCAGACCCTGCCCGATTCCGGCGAGGGCGACGCCCGGAGCCATCCGCAGCGCGGAGAACCCGTTCCAGTCGGCGAGCACGGTGACGGCCAGGGTGGCGAGACCGAGGGCCTGGACGGCGGCGCCGGCGGTCAGGACCCGGCTGCCGAAGCGGCCGATGAGGCGCGGGCCGGAGAGCGAGGCGGTGAAGTAGCCGACCGCCATCGGGACCAGCGCCCAGCCGGCCGCGACCGGTCCGAGGTGCAGGCCCTGCTGGAGGGCGACCGCGATGACGAACATGAAGCCGCCGAAGCCGGTGAAGTAGGGGAGGGCGATGCCGAGGCCGTGCCGCATCTCGGGGATGCGCAGCAGGGTGGGCGGGACCAGGGGCGCGCCGCCGCGGCGCTCGGCCCGGCGCTCGACCAGGGCGAAGGCGGTGGCGAGGACGGGGAACAGCGCGAGCAGCAGCCAGGACCAGAGCGGCCAGCCGGCGGCGCGGCCCTCCATCAGCGGGATGAGCAGGGCGAGCAGGGCGGCGGTGAGCAGCACCGTGCCGGCCACGTCGACCTTGGTGGCCTGCTGGGCGCGGCTCTCCGGGACGAAGCGCAGGGCGAGGACGAGGGCGAGCAGGGCGAAGGGGACGTTCAGCAGGAAGACCGAGCGCCAGCCGGTGCCGAACAGGTCCGCCGCGACCAGCATGCCGCCGAGGACCTGCCCGATGACCACCGAGATGCCGCCGACCGCGCCGTAGATCGAGAGCGCGCGACCGCGCCGGGCGCCGTGGGTGGCGGCGGTGATGGTGCCGAGGACCTGGGGGATCAGCAGGGCGGCCGAGGCGCCCTGGGCGGCCCGGGCGGCGACCAGGCTCCACGCCCCGGGGGCGAGCCCGCAGGCGAGCGAGGTCACGGCGAAGGCGGCGGCCCCGGCGACGAAGAGACGGCGACGGCCGAAGATGTCGCCGAGCCGCCCGCCGAGGACGAGCAGGACGGCGAAGGCGATGCCGTACCCGGCGGCGACCAGCTCCAGGACGGCGGGGCCGGCGGCGAGGTCGTGGTCGATGGTCGGCAGGGCGACATTGACGATGAAGAAGTCGAGCATCGGGAGGAACGCCCCGAGCAGGACGGTGACCAGTCCGGCGGTTCCGAGGGAGGGCGCGGAGGGAGCCGGGGTGGTGGAGGTGGTGGAGGTGGCAGTGGCGAGGGGCCTGGTGGCGGTCAGTTGCTGGGTCACGGTCCTACGATCCGATGCCTCGCACCCTGGTACCAGAGTGTGCTTATCCAGGTATAAGAAGTACCTGGCAACAGGATGGCGCGTGCCGCATGCTGGTGGAATGAGTCTGACCACCACCCCTGCGGCAACCACCGTCGCGGTGACCACCGCCATGGCACCCGCGGGGAAGGCGTCCCCCGATCCGCGGCGGCAGCAGCTCGCGGCGTTCCTCCGCAGCCGCCGGGAGCGGATCACCCCCGAGCAGGTGGGGCTGCCGCTGACCGGCCGGCGGAGGACTCCGGGGTTGCGCCGTGAGGAGGTGGCGCAGCTCGCCGCCGTCGGGGTCACCTGGTACACGTGGTTGGAGCAGGGGCGCGAGATCCAGGTGTCCGTGCAGGTGCTGGACGCGGTGGCCCGCGCCCTGCTGCTCGACCCCAGCGAGCGGGCCCATCTGTTCACCCTGGCCGGTGCGGAGGATCCGGCGCCGGTGCGGGAGTGCCCGACCGTCACGCCCGCGGTCCGGATGACGCTGGATCGGATGGCCCCCTACCCGGCCGCGGTGATCAACTCCCGCTACGACGTGCTGGCGTACAACGCGCAGTACACCGGGATCGTCGGTGACCTGGAGGCGCTTCCGCCCGCGGACCGCAATCTGATGTGGCTGGCCTTCACCCCCTCGCGCTTCCACGACGTGCTGGTGGACCACGAGGAGGAGCGGGACGTCATGGTCGCCCGCTTCCGGTCCGGGATGGGCGATCACGGGGCCGAGCCCGCCTGGCGGGCGCTGCTCTGCCGACTGCGCAAGGCCTCCCCGGTGTTCGACGCGGCCTGGCAGCGGCACGACGTCCTGCGGCCGGGGAACGGGCTGAAACGCTTCCTGGTGCCGGAGGTGGGGCTGCTCCGCCTCGACTACACGAGCTTCTGGCTCGGCCCGGCCCAGGGACCGCGGATGGTCGTCTACACCCCGAAGGACGAGGAGACCACCGCACTGCTGGCTCGGCTGCCCGTCCGGCTGCCGTCGGCCGGGGCGGGGGCGGCGGCGCCGCTCCACTGACGGCCGCCCGGCGCGGGCCAGACCGAGGGCCAGGCAGAGTGCCGCCAGCGGGAGTTCCACACAGCCCGCCATCATCAGCGCGGCGAGTGTCTCGGGGCCCGGGCCGGCGGTGGCGACGTCGACCAGGGCGTCGGCCGCGAGCAGCAGGGCCACCACGGTGGCGGGCCCGGCGGTGGCCGGGCTGCGGTGGCGCAGCACGGCGTCCAGCCGGAGCAGGGCGGCGAGTTCGCACAGGTCGAGGGCGACCCAGGCCGTCTCTCCGGCGGCCGCGAGCACGGCCACCCACGGCAGCAGCAGGAAGGCGGCGACGGCGGGCACCCGCTCGGTGAGCGGACCGAACCCGGGGCGGCCGAACACCGGGCGGCCGAACGCGGGGCGGCCGAACCGGGGGGCGAGGGCAGCGGGGCTCATCGGGCACCCCCGGAGGACGCGGTGTCGACCTCCGTGGCGACGCGGGTACCGACCTGGGGGTCGACGCGCGGGGCGACACGGGTGCGGGCCCGGGCCAGCCGCGACCGCTCGGACGCGGCGCCGCCCGCCTCGACGAGCACGCCGTCGAAGACGCCCTCGGCCCAGGCCAGCCAGAACTCCCCGACGACGGTGACCACCTCGGCCGCGGTGACGGCCGGGGCGGGCCGGCCCGGCAGGCGGAGCAGCCGCCCGCGGGTGAATCCGACGACCGGGACCGCGCCGTCGCGCGGCAGCCGCCCCCAGGCGAGCCCGTGCCGGGAACGGCGGCGCCCGCCCGACCCGGCTCCGGGGTCGGCCCAGGCACGGGCCCCGCGCAGCAGGCCGCCGGTGAGCCGGGCCGCGACCAGCACGTCCACCAGCTCGTCCTGCTCGTAGACCTCCAGGGCCGCCCGGCCGCGCCGCCGGCCGGTCGGCACACTGCGCACCGACCACGGCCCGGCGGGACCTTCGAGGCCGGCGGGCCCGACCGGCAGCCGCCCCTCGATCGGCCTGGCCGGGGCGGCCGCGGCCGCGGCGGGGGCGACGCCGTGGGTCGGACGCCCGTGCGGCAGATCGGCGGAGTGCGATGCGGTGCTCGTCATGCCCTCAAGACTGGCCGCCCCGGACGGCCTTGTCGGTAGTGCACCGATCCGAATCGGGGGTGTACCCAGCTTCACCATTTCTCGGCAGCCCCCTTCATGGTGACGGTCGATCATGCCGCTCTAGGCTGTCCGCCATGCCCTCCACGAAGCTGCGCCACGCGCTCGCCGGGAGCGCCGCCCAGCCCCCGTGGCCGGCGGCGCTCTGGCGGGACGCCCGGTTCGTCGCCGCCGGAATCCCCCTCGCCCTGCCTATCTGGTTGGCCGTCACCACCCCCAAGACGGCCCTGGTCGTCCTGGGGGTGGTCCTGCTCGGCATCCGCCCGCTCTCCTCCGCGCAGCGCGCCCGGCTGCGCGCGCTGCGCGGGGTGGACGTCCCGCCGCTGCTGCGGCCCGTCGGGACGCAGGGGGGCCTGGTGACGGCGCTGCGCACCGGCGTCAGCTGGCCCCAGGTCGGCTACCACCTGATCGTCGGCCCGCTGGTCGCGGCCGGGGTGCTGGCGGTGGTCTGGGCGGGCGGCGCGGCCCTGACGGCCTCGACGGTCTTCGGCTGGGCCTGGCTGATGCCGCCCTCCTCGCCGGTCGTGGACCACTGGCCCAAGATCGACATTCCGCTCACCGTCGGCGGTCTGGTCCTGCTGGTGCTGCTGCCCCGGGCGGTCGGCCTGCTGGCCCGGCTGGACGAGGCGCTCGCGGTGCGCATGCTCGGTCCGGGCCGGACGGCGGTGCTGGAGCACCGGATCGAGGAGGTGGTGGAGAGCCGGGCCGGGCTGGTGGACGCGGTCGACGCCGAGCGCCGCCGGATCGAGCGCGATCTGCACGACGGTGCCCAGCAGCGGCTCACCTCCCTCGCCATGAACCTGGGCCTGGCCCGCCGCACCCTCAAGGACATCCCGCCCGAGGCCATGCAGGTGATCGTCGAGGCGCACGAGGAGGCCCAGGCCGCCATCGACGAGCTGCGCGGCCTGGTCCGCGGTCTGCACCCGGCCGTCCTGGAGGACCGCGGGCTGGACGCGGCGCTCTCCGGCATCGCGGCCCGCGTCCCGCTGCCGGTCCGGCTGGACGTCGAGCTGGCCGAGCGGATAGCGCCGACCGTCGAGGCCGTCGCCTACTTCACCGTCTCCGAGGCGCTGACCAACGTCGCCAAGCACGCCCGGGCCTCCCGGGTGGAGGTCTCGGTGCGGACGGCCGGCGGCCGGCTGCGCCTGGTCGTCAGCGACGACGGGGTGGGCGGGGCGGACGCCTCGCGCGGCACCGGCCTGACCGGTCTGCGCCAGCGCACCGCCTCGGTCGACGGGTCCCTGTCCGTACTCAGCCCCGTCGGGGGCCCGACCACCATCACCGTGGAGTTGCCGTGCGTGCTGTGATCGCCGAGGACTCGGTCCTGCTCAGGGTCGGCCTGGTCAAGGTCCTGGAGGCGGTGGGCTACGAGGTGGCCGCCGCCGTCGGGGACGCCGAGGCGCTGCTCGCCGCGGTGGAGGAGCACCGTCCGCGGGTGGTGGTCGCGGACGTCCGGATGCCGCCGGGCTTCTCCGACGAGGGCGTCCGGGCCGCGCTGGTCATCCGTCGGCAGTGGCCGGAGGTGGCGGTGCTGCTGCTCTCCCAGTTCGTGGAGGAGCGCTATGCCGCGGACCTGCTGACCAGCAACACCAGCGGGGTCGGCTACCTGCTCAAGCAGCGGGTGGCCAATGTGGACGACTTCGTGGACGCCTTGCAGCGGGTCGCCGAGGGTGGGACGGCCCTGGATCCGGAGGTGGTCGCCCAACTGCTGGTGCGCCGCCACCGCGATCCGCTGGAGCGGTTGACACCGCGTGAGCGGGACGTGCTCGCCCTGATGGCGGAGGGTCGCTCGAACGCCGCGATCGCGAGCGCCCTGGTGGTCAGCGACAGTGCGGTGGCCAAGCACATCAACTCGATCTTCGCCAAGCTCGACCTGCCGCCGGCCGACGACAGTCACCGCCGGGTGATGGCGGTGCTGCGCTTCCTGGAGGTGGCATGACGACGCCCGGCGCGGCGCCCACCGCCGGGACCGCGCCCACCGCCGGGACCGCGCCCACCGCCGGATCCGCCCCGACGGCCGGGGCCGCCCCGACCGCGGGACCTCCGCCCGGGTCCACCCGCGGCGGCCAACGGGGCCAACGGGGCTGGCGGGTGCTCGGCACCCTCGCGCTCGTCGTGACGCTGCTGACCGGCGCCGTGCAGACCTGGGGGATGGCGGTGCAGCAGCAGACCCGGTCGGAGAAGTCCTACGAGGTCGCGGTGGCCAGGGTGAGGCTGGACACCGGCCGGGCCACCGTCCGGATCCGCCCCGGGCGGGAGGGCCGGGTGGTCGTCGGGCAGTCGCTGAACTGGATGATCAAGAAGCCGGTCGTCGCGGCGCTCTTCGACCAGGGCGAGCTCGACGTCCGGATGACCTGCAACCAGTCGCTGCCGATCAGTGACTTCGCCTGCGGTGCGGTGATCGAGCTGGAGGTGCCGCCCGGTGTCGCGGTGACCGGCCGACAGTCCAGCGGCAGTATCGACATCGCCGGTGTGACCGGGGCGATCGATCTGGTCTCCACTTCGGGGGAGGTCAGGGTGGCCGACGTGTCCGGCCCGCTGACCGTGCGCACCACCTCCGGCTCCGTGCGCGGCAGCCGCCTCCGCTCCCCGAGCGCCGATGTGGCCGCGACCTCGGGCTCGGTGGAGCTGGGCTTCCGCACGACACCCTCGGCCGTGGACATCGGTGTCACGTCGGGAGCGGTGTTGCTGGGCCTGCCGAGCGGGTCCCGCTACGACTTCGAGGGCGGGACGGTTCCACGGGGCGGGATCGATCCGACGCTGGCCGATCGCTCCAGCCCGCACAAGGTGAGGATCTCGGTCAGCTCCGGCTCGGTGTCGATCTTCGCGAAGGACGCCGAGGCCGACGGCTGAGCTACCGGCCTGCGGAGGGCCCCGCACCGCCCACCGGCCCCGATCGCCCCCGGCCGATCGCCCCGGGTCGGGAGCCGCCCGGGCGGCTGCGCCGAGTGGGGGACAATGAAGAGTCCCCGAACCCGCCGTCCCCGAGGTCAGCCGCGCATGACAGTCCCGCCCGCACCCACCGAGCCGAGCACCGCGACCGGCACCGCGACTGCCCCCGCCACCGCGTACACGGACGCCACCGCGAACACGAACACGAACGCCCCCGCGAGCGCCCCCGGCACCCCGAGCGCCCCCGCCCCCGCGAGCGCCCCCGGCACCGAGTTCGCGCCGCTGACGGTCGGCCCGATGCAGGTCTGGCCGCCCGTGGTGCTGGCGCCGATGGCCGGCATCACCAACGCGCCGTTCCGCACCCTCTGCCGCGAGCAGAGCGGCGGCAAGGGCCTCTACGTGTCCGAGATGATCACCACCCGGGCCCTGGTCGAGCGCAACGCCAAGACGATGCAGCTGATCAAGTTCGACCCGAGCGAGAAGCCGCGCTCGATCCAGCTGTACGGCGTGGACCCGGTGACCGTCGGTAAGGCGGCCCGGATGATCGCCGACGAGAACCTCGCCGACCACATCGACCTCAACTTCGGCTGCCCCGTCCCCAAGGTGACCCGCAAGGGCGGCGGCTCGGCGCTGCCGTACAAGCGCAACCTGCTGCGCGAGATCCTCCGCGAGGCCGTGTCCAACGCCGGTGACCTGCCGGTCACCATGAAGATGCGCAAGGGCATCGACGACGACCACCTCACCTACCTGGACGCCGGCCGGATCGGTGCCGAGGAGGGCGTCTCCGCGATCGCCCTGCACGGGCGCACCGCCGCCCAGCACTACGGCGGCACCGCCGACTGGTCGGCGATCGCCCGGCTGCGCGAGTCCGTGCCGGCGGAGATCCCGGTGCTCGGCAACGGGGACATCTGGTCGGCGGACGACGCGGTGCGGATGATGCGCGAGACCGGCTGCGACGGTGTGGTGGTCGGCCGTGGCTGCCTGGGCCGGCCGTGGCTGTTCAAGGACCTGGTGGCGATCTTCGAGGGCGAGGTGGACTACGCCCGCCCGACCTTCGCCGATGTGGCGCGGGCGATGGTCCGCCACGCGCAGCTGCTCGGCGAGTGGCTGGGCGACGAGGCCCGGGGTGTGATCGACTTCCGCAAGCACGTCGCCTGGTACACCAAGGGCTTTTCGGTGGGTTCGGAGCTGCGGGTGAAGCTGGCCAACTCGTCCTCGTTGGCCGAACTGGCCGAAACCCTGGCCCTGGTGGAGCAGTCGCAGGCCTGGCCGATCGGTGCCGACGGCCCGCGCGGGCGGACCAGCGGCAACAACCGGGTCGTCCTGCCGGAAGGCTGGTTGGACGATCCGTACGACTGCGCCCGACCGGGTGATGATGCCGAATCGGACACCTCTGGCGGTTGATCTGTACGGGGTGGCAGAAATGCCCTCTCTGGGGCGACTGCCACTCCGTCCCAGCCCTCTTTGCCACTCTGGACAAGAGGGCTCCTTTTCGGCAGTCGAATGTCACGGAGCGGGCACGTTTCTGGACGCAGTGCGACGATAGGCGGAGTCGGCCTACGCTCGATCGGTGAGATGTGCTCGTGACGCTTGCCACATACCCTGCTCGCCCGGAGGGGCCGACAGGACGAAATGAACAAGTCGGAGGCGGATCGCTTCCCGAAGGGGGTGGCGGTGGATCGGCGACTGAGGGTGCAGGAAATCAAGCCGGGCCGTCAGGTCGGGCGGCCGGTCGCTACCGTGCGTTCCCGACGTGTGATCTTCCGGTTTCACCGCCTTCAATACTTGAACACACCCTCGCGTCATCCGGACGATTTCGCCACCAGAGGTGAACGCCGTTCAAGGCATTCGATCTAGCGGGTTACGTGCCGGTACTGGCCACGTACGGCCTATTGGCGGCGCAGAAGCGCCTTCGAAATGGGTATGTTCTCCGGCGTCAGGGCAACCGTGTGCGAGGAGACCGACCCGTGGCGTCCCAGCAGAAGTTTGTTTACTCCTTCACTGAAGGAAACAAGGACCTCAAGGATCTTCTTGGCGGTAAGGGCGCGAACCTGGCCGAGATGACCAACCTGGGTCTCCCCGTCCCTCCGGGGTTCACCATCACCACCGAGGCCTGCAAGGTCTTCCTGGAGACGGGCAGCGAGCCCACCTCGCTGCACGAGGAGATCAGCGCCCACCTGGACGCTCTTGAGCAGGAGATGGGCAAGAAGCTCGGCCAGGCCGACAACCCGCTGCTCGTCTCGGTGCGTTCGGGTGCCAAGTTCTCCATGCCCGGCATGATGGACACCGTCCTGAACATCGGCCTCTCCGACGCGTCGGTGAACGGCCTGGTCGCGCAGTCCGGCAACGAGCGCTTCGCCTGGGACTCCTACCGCCGCCTGGTCCAGATGTTCGGCAAGACCGTGCTGGGCGTCGACGGCGAGCTGTTCGAGGAGGCCCTGGACGAGGCCAAGCACGCCAAGGGCACCACCAGCGACCTCGACCTCGGCGCGGAGGACCTGAAGCAGCTGGTCGACGTGTTCAAGGGCATCGTCGAGCGCGAGACCGGCCGGGCCTTCCCGCAGGACCCGCGCGAGCAGATGGACCTCGCCATCCACGCCGTCTTCCACTCCTGGAACGGCGACCGGGCCCGGCTCTACCGCCGCCAGGAGCGCATCCCGAACAACCTGGGCACCGCGGTCAACGTCTGCAGCATGGTCTTCGGCAACCTCGGCGAGGACTCCGGCACCGGTGTCGCCTTCACCCGCGACCCCTCCACCGGTGCCCAGGGTGTCTACGGCGACTACCTGTCCAACGCCCAGGGCGAGGACGTCGTCGCCGGCATCCGCAACACGCTGCCGCTGTCCGAGCTGGAGAAGCTCGACAAGAAGTCGTACGACGAGCTGATGACGATCATGCAGACGCTCGAGAACCACTACCGCGACCTCTGCGACATCGAGTTCACCATCGAGCGCGGCAAGCTCTGGATGCTGCAGACCCGGGTCGGCAAGCGCACCGCCGCGGCCGCCTTCCGGATCGCCGTCCAGTTGGTCGACCAGGGCCTGATCGACCTGGACGAGGCCCTCATGCGGGTCACCGGCGGCCAGCTCTCCCAGCTGATGTTCCCGCGGTTCGCCCCGAACGCCGAGTCCAAGCAGATCGCCCGGGGCCTCGCCGCCTCGCCCGGCGCCGCGATCGGCAAGATCGTCTTCGACTCCTACACCGCGGTGAAGTGGTCGCGCTCCGGCGAGAAGGTCATCCTGGTCCGCCGCGAGACCAACCCGGACGACCTGGACGGCATGATCGCCGCCGAGGGCATCCTCACCTCCCGCGGCGGCAAGACCTCGCACGCCGCCGTCGTCGCCCGCGGCATGGGCAAGACCTGTGTCTGCGGCGCCGAGGAGCTGGAGGTCGACACCAAGCGCCGCCGGATGACCACCTCCGACGGCCTGGTGCTGGAGGAGGGCGATGTCGTCTCGATCGACGGCGCGACCGGCAAGGTCTACCTCGGCGAGGTACCCGTGCTGCCCTCCGCGGTGGTCGAGTACTTCGAGGGCACCCTGCACGCCGGCGCCGATGTCCAGGGCGGCCTGGTCCAGGCCGTGCACCGCCTGATGTCGCACGCCGACGGCCGCCGCCGCCTCGCGGTGCGCGCCAACGCCGACAACGCCGAGGACGGTGGGCGCGCCCGCCGCTACGGCGCCCAGGGCATCGGCCTGTGCCGCACCGAGCACATGTTCCTCGGTGAGGAGCGCCGCAAGGAGGTCGAGCACCTGATCCTCGCGGACAACGACAAGGACCGCGAGCAGGCGCTCTCCACCCTGCTGCCGCTGCAGAAGGGCGACTTCCTGGAGCTGTTCCAGGCGATGGACGGCCTGCCCGTCACGGTCCGTCTGCTCGACCCGCCGCTGCACGAGTTCCTGCCGGACATCACCGAGCTGTCGGTGCGCGTCGCCCTCGCCGAGGCCCGCAAGGACCCGAACGAGAACGACCTGCGCCTGCTCCAGGCGGTGCACAAGCTGCACGAGCAGAACCCGATGCTCGGCCTGCGCGGTGTGCGCCTCGGCCTGGTCATCCCCGGCCTGTTCGGCATGCAGGTCCGCGCCATCGCCGAGGCCGCCGCCGAGCGCAAGCTGGCCGGCGGGGACCCGCGCCCCGAGGTGATGATCCCGCTGGTCGGCACCGTCCAGGAGCTGGAGCTGGTCCGCGACGAGTGCGAGCGCGTGCTCGCCGAGGTCGCCCGGTCCACCGGCGTCCGGCTGGACATCAAGCTCGGCACCATGATCGAGCTGCCGCGCGCCGCCGTGACGGCCGGCCAGATCGCCGAGGCCGCCGAGTTCTTCTCCTTCGGCACCAACGACCTCACCCAGACGGTCTGGGGCTTCTCCCGCGACGACGTCGAGGCCTCCTTCTTCACCGCCTACCTGGAGAAGGGCATCTTCGGGGTCTCACCGTTCGAGACCATCGACCGCGACGGTGTCGGCTCCCTGGTGAAGCACGCCGTCGAGGCCGGCCGGGCCACCCGCCCCGACCTCAAGCTCGGCGTCTGCGGCGAGCACGGCGGCGACCCGGAGTCGGTGCACTTCTTCCACGAGGTGGGGCTGGACTACGTCTCCTGCTCCCCCTTCCGGATCCCGGTGGCGCGCCTGGAGGCAGGCCGCGCCGCCATCGAGACCGCGGGCAGCGACTCGCGCTGATTGCCGAGGGGCGTTGAGCCCCTCGGCACGGCCGAAACGCTGACCGTGCCCCCTCCATCGGGGAGGGGCGTACACCGGAGCTCGGCGCAGGAGAACCGGCGTACGTGAAGCGGCCGGGGCAGGAACGGACAATGGCGTCCGTACCCGCCCCGGCCGCGTGCTTTTCCGGCCCCGGCCCCGGCCGCGCGTGTGGTTGTCCGGGCCGCGGTCCGGTGGCTGCCAAGCTGGGCCCATGACCAGCAGAAACCGCCTGTGGACCGTCCCCGCCGCGCTGCTCTGCGTGCTCGCCGCCGCGGTCGGGTGCGCGCGCTCGGACGACACCGGCGGCGGCGCGTCCAGGCCCGCCGCGGCCGCCGCGACCGCCTCCGGCCCGGCACCGGGGGCCGTCACCTCCGGCCCGGCGGCGCCGAAGCCCAGCGCGCCGCGCTCCTCGGCCGCCCCGGCCACCCCGCCGGCCGCCGGCGCCGGCTGGGTGCCGACCGACCCGGCGATGGCCGACGTCTGCCGCACCCGGCTGCCCGGCCAGGCCCTCGACACCCTCGGCCTGATCGCCAAGGGCGGCCCCTGCCCCTACCGCTCGGACGGCATCGTCTTCGAGAACCGTGAGAGCCGCCTCCCGCGCAAGGCCTCCGGCTACTACCACGAGTTCACCGTCGTCACCCCCGGCTCCGCCGACCGCGGCGCCCGCCGCGTGGTCACCGGCGACTCCGGCGAGCAGTACTGGACGGCCGACCACTACGCCACCTTCCAGGAGATCGACGCCCGCTGCTGAACGGATCCGGCCTCCGCTCTGAAAGTACTTTCCACAATGGAAAGTACGTGCCATAGTGGAATCAAGATCAACGATCACCACCTGGGGGGACTCCATGAGCGATTCCGTGTCCGTCGAACCGTCCGTCGAACTGTCCGCGGCCGAGGCGCTGCGCCTCGCCGACCGTGCCCGCGAGGCCGCCCGGGCGCCGCAGGAGCTGCCCACCTGGTACGGCGTCACCTTCGCGGTGGGCTTCTCGCTCTACGGCATCGGCCTGGGCTACGCCCTCTGGGCCGACGTGAGCTGGCTGCTCGGCGTCCTGGGCGCCGGCTTCGCGGCGCTGAGCGGCGCTCTGGCCGGCGTGGTGTCCCGCCGCGGCGGCGTGGCGAGGGGCATGGCGCCGAGCCTCGCCGGGCCGGCGGCCCGCGCGGTGCTCCTGCTGTTCGCGGGCGCCCTGGGCGTGGCCGGGGTCGTCCACCTGCTGGGCGCCGACGCCCGCTGGTCCTTCGGTGGCGCGGGCGTGACGGCCGGGGTGCTGTTCTGGCTGGCCGTGACGCGTCTGAACGCCCGGATTCGCCGCGAGTCCGAGGAGGCGTGATGGCCGGGCTCGACCCGCTGCTCCAGCACCCCACCCGGCTTACCGTGGTGGCGTTCCTCGGCGGCTGCGTCGAGGCCGAGTTCTCCGCCGTCCGGGACTACTGCCAGGTCTCCGACTCCGTCCTGAGCAAGGCGGCGAGCGCCCTGGAGGAGGCCGGCTACATCGTGGTGAAGAAGGGGTACGTCGGCAAGCGTCCCCGCACCTGGCTGGCCGTCACCGGCACGGGGCGCCGGGCGCTCGCCGACCACCTGGCCGTCCTGCAGCGGCTGGCGGCGGCGGCCGAGGCTGCGGGCCGGGAGGCGGAGGAACAGGCGGATGGGCACGCGGCGGGCTCGTGACGGCCTCAGCGGGCCCGCCGCCAGCTGATCCGGGCGTGCGGCCCGTGCGGGTCGGCGGCGAGCAGCGCGGCCAGTTCGTGGAGCACCGGTGCCGGGTCGCGGCGCAGCTGGAGCGGTGTGGTGCGGACGACCGGGAGGCCGGCGGCGGTCAGCCGGTTGGCCCGGGTGAGGCTCCGCTCGTGGTCGGCCGGGCGCAGGTGCCAGGCCCGGGAGTCGATCTCCAGCGCGACGCAGGCCTGCGGCCAGTAGGCATCCGGGACGGCGAGGAACCGTCCGTCCAGGAAGAGCACCGGGTTCCAGAGCGGCTCGGGCAGCCCGGCGCCGCGCACCGCGTCCCGGGCCTCGCCCTCGACCACCGAGCGGACCCCGGCCGTCAGCTCCTCCACCACCCCGGCCAGCCGGGGCAGCGTGCAGGCGTCCGGCCGGGCGAGCAACTGGTCGAGCAGCTCACCGAGTTCGCAGTGCCGCCGCTGGACGGCCTCGGCGCAGAGCGCGCGGAACCGGCGCCGTCCGCTCTCTCCCGGGGAGCGAGGTCCGCCAGCGCGCGGGCGACCGAGGTGCTCCAGAGCCCGTCGTCGCGCTCGAAACCGCCGGGCATCGCCCCGCCGGCCCGGTGGATCCGGACGAACCCCCGATCGGCTACCCGCCGCTGACCAGGGATCAGGACGTCCACCTCGGCGAGGTCGGCGGGGTGCCCGGCGGAGGGGAGACCGGCATCGGCGAGCACTGCGGCCCCGGTGAGCAGCACCTCCCCGGCCTCCGGCGCGGGCCGCCCCTTGGGACCCGCGTACGCGAGCGCGGCCCGCAGCCGCTGATGCGCGGTCAGCCGGCCGGTCTGCAGGCAGATCACCCGGGGCAGCACCCGCTGCCACGGCCCCCCGGGCCGCAACCGGTGCGCGATGGTGCCGGACGGCACGCCGAGCCCGCGCAGCTGGGCCCGGGTGACGATGTGCTGCTGGTCGGCGCCGACCAGCAGCAGCGGATCGACGAGCGGACGCGGGGCGGCGAGCGGACGCGGTCCGACGAGCGGACGCGGTTCGACGAGTAGGGGCGGGCCGGAGAGCGGGGTGGCGCGGATCATGCCCGGGTGGTTCCCACCAGGGTCGGCGGCATGCGGAACATCGCCCGCCGGGGGAGTGCCCGGTCAAACCCGGTTGACGCCCGACCGGTGCGGCGGGCGGTGACGCCAGGGCGCCGGCCGTGGGCCCGGACCCCGCGGGCCCGGACCGCGAAGGTCCGGGCCCACGGCCCTCAGGCCGTGATCAGGTGCCCGCCGCCGCCGTGTCTAAGGCACTCCTGGTTGATCGCCGGATCCGGGGCGCTCGGCGAGGTGGCGGCGGCGATCCGCAGCTCGATGATGTCCCGCACGGCCGGCCACTCGTCGTCCAGGATCGAGTAGAACGCGGTGGACCGGACCACCCCGTCCAGCCCGCGCGAGTGCGCCCGGCGGACGCCCTCGGGGGTCGCGCCGAGCCGCTCGATGGCCGCCCGCGACCGCATGTTGCGGGCGTCGGCGCGCAGCGAGATCCGCTGCACGCCCCACACCTCGAAGGCGTGCCGCAGCATCAGCAGCTTCGCCTCGGTGTTGATGCCGGTGCCCTGGGCCCGCGGGGACAGCCAGGTGTTGCCGATCTCGGCGGCGTCTGGGACGGCGGTGGCCGGGTCCCCGAACGGCACGCCCGGCACCGGCGGCCAGACGAGCGGCCCCTGCCAGTAGTCGAGTTCCAGGAACCGGGTGGAGCCCACCACGCGGCCGTCGGCCTGGTTCACCGTCGCGAACGGCAGCGACCGGCCGGAGGCCTGGTCCGCCAGAGCGCGCGCGATGTACTCCCGGGCTGCTTCCAGGCCGTGCGGGACGGGGGTGAAGGCGTAGGTCGTACGGTCCTCGGCGCCGGCCTGGGCGATGGCCTCGGCATGGTGCGGGGCGAGGGGCTCCAGCCGCACGGTGCGGCCGGTGAGGATGACAGGTACGGGCACGGAACCTTCGGTCCTTCGGCGGTCGGAGGAAGCTGGTCCGTGCCGGGGTGCGGTCCGGGCCAGCCATGGACGGTTCGCCCCGTTCCGGAGTGCGCCCACGGTGCCCGCGTACGCCGGAGTCCGGTCGAGCGGGGTGGGGAGCGACGGCCCGGAGACGGGCAGCGCGGTGCCGGAACGGACACGGATCCACGGACCGGTCCGGCGGGGATGAGCGAGGGGACAGTGTGCGTCCGCGAGATGGCCGAAGAGGAAACGAGAGCGCGAAGGGAAGCAGGCGGCCAGGTGAAGGCAAGATGCGTCGTAGGGGCTGGCCGAACACCGGTCCGGGTCGTGGTCGACGGCGTTACGGACGACGTGACGACGACGCGACGATGTGAGGCAGCGAGAGGACGATACCCGCCAGAAGGCAATGCGTCACTTCGCGGCACACGAATGGCCGTCGGGGCAGCTCGGGGGCCTGTCGCGCCGACCGTTCGCACCCCCCTGACCAGGGCCTTTCCCGGTGGGTGCGATCATGGTCCGGTCGCGCCGCGGGGGGCGCGCGGCGGGGGGTCCCGCGAAAACGGACCGGGCGTGCCGGGAATTCCGGCGGCACCCCGCACGCTGGACGAGGAGAGCCGGGTACGAGTCCCAGCGCGGGCACGCGCGGGGGAGCGCGCGGCGACCGCGACGAGGAAAGAAACGGGGTGTGGGTGAGCGGTGCGTGATCCCCAGGCGCTGTACGAGCTTGACCAGCAGGGCGTGGCCGCCGTGGCCGCGGCGAGGGCCGCGCTGTCGGACACGGGCGCCGGCCTGGTGCTGCTCCACCACTTCGAGGGCTTCATGGACGCCGGTGAGGCGGGCGCCCAGGTGGTCGCCCATCTGCTGGAGACGGGCGAGCCGCAGGTGGTGGCCCGCTTCGACCACGACCGCCTGGTGGACTACCGGGCCCGCCGTCCCGCGATGCTCTTCGACCGCGAGCAGTGGGCGTCCTACGAGCCGCCGGAGATCCTCCTCCAGTTGGTCCACGACGCGGCCGGTTCGCCGTTCCTGCTGCTCACCGGGCCGGAGCCGGACGTCGAGTGGGAGCGTTTCGCCGCCGCCGTCCGGGAACTGGTCGAGCGCTTCGACGTCCGGCTGACCCTGGACTTCCACGGCATCCCGATGGGCGTGCCGCACACCCGCCCGGTCGGGCTGACCCCGCACGGCAACCGGATGGACCTCGCGGCCGGCTACCCGCAGTGGTTCGAGCAGGCGCAGGTCCCGGGCAGCGCCCAGGCGCTGCTGGAGTTCCGGCTCGCCGAGGCCGGGCACGACGTGCTGGGCTTCGCCGCGCATGTGCCGCACTACGTGGCGCGTTCGGCGTACCCGGCGGCGGCGGTGCTGATCATGGAGGCCGTGCAGTCGGCCACCGGCCTGGTGCTGCCCGGCACCCTGCTGCGCGAGCGGGTCGATGAGGTGTACGCCGACATCGAGGAGCAGCTGGCCCACGGCGACGGCGAGTTGCGCTCGGCGATCCGCGGCATGGAGGGCCAGTACGACGCGGTGGCCGGCTCGCAGGGCCGGGAGAGCCTGCTGGCCGAGCCGGTGGACCTGCCCTCGGCGGACGAGCTGGGCCGGCGCTTCGAGCAGTTCCTGGCCGAGCACGAGCGCGGGCCCGAGTAGCAGGCCCGAGCAACAGGTCTGATCAACGGGCCCGGGCAACAGGCCGGGAGGCCCCGGACGATGGGGGAACCGTCGTCCGGAGCTTCGCGCTGCCGAGATTTCCCGGGCGGGGCGGGAGCGATCGCGCCCGCCCGTCCGTTGGGGACTGCGATGCCCGGGGGACGGGCCGTCGTAGGGAGAAGGTCAACGGTCCTACCCGGGGGGGATCCCGTGTCACTGTCCGTACGCCCGATCGGCACGCTCGGCGGCGCGCTGAGCGCGGGCCTCGCCGCCGTCCTGCTCGCCGGCTGCTCAGGCTCGTCCGGCGCCGGGAGCGTCGTCGTGGCCGCCGCGGACGGCTCCGCACCGCCGCGCGCCGCCGCCTCCGCCGCACCGACGCCGACCCCGACGCCCACCGGGCCGTACGTGGCGCTCGGCGACTCCTACACGGCGGGCCTGAAGATCAGCCCCCAGGTGGGTGAGCCGAAGGGGTGCTCCCGCTCGGGGGTCAACTACCCCTCGCTGGTGGCCCGGGCGCTCGGCCTGGCGGGCGAGCGGTTCCGCGACGTCAGTTGCAGCGGTGCCAGGACCGTCGACCTCACCGGCGCCCAGACCACCGAGAGCGGCGTCAATCCGCCGCAGCTCGACGCGCTCACCCCGGCCACCCGGCTGGTGACCGTCGGGATCGGCGGCAACGACGCAGGCTTCATGGACGTCGTCGGCCAGTGCGCCAAGGAGAACCTGGTGGAGGCGCTCAAGGGCCTGGTCGGCTCGGACCGCGCCGCCGCGCCCTGCCGGGACTCCTACGCCGCCGCGGACGGCGGCGACCAGGTGCAGCGCAAGGTGGACAGCGCCGGCGAGCGCCTCGGCGAGACGCTCAAGGAGGTCGGGCGCCGGTCCCCGAAGGCCAAGGTCTACGTGGTCGGCTATCCGTCGCTGCTGCCCACCGACCCGGCGAGCTGCCTCCCGGTGCTGGGCGCGACCGTGGCCGGCGGGGACCTCGGCTTCCTGGTGGAGAAGGAGCAGCAGCTCAACGCCATGCTGAAGCGGCGGGCGGAGGCGGCCGGGGCGGTCTTCGTGGACCTCGCCGCGGCCTCGGCCGGCCACGACATGTGCGCGGGCGAGCCCGCCCGCTGGGTGGAGCCGCCGTTCCCGGCGCACGGCCTGGCGGCGATCCACCCCAATGCCAGGGGTCAGGAGGGCGTCGCCGAGGCCGTCCTCAAGGCGGTCCGGGGCTGAGGGCCGAACGGCGGCGGGACCGGCGAGGCGGGCAGGCCGCGCCGAACGGGCCGAACGGGCCGACGGGGCCGCCGTTCCCGGCGCACGGCCCCGCGGAGCGGCGCTCCGGCGCTCACCGGCGTACGGTCAAGGGTTCACGCTCCGGCCCGCGCCCCGTCGCGCGCGGCACACTTCCGGTGTCACAGCCGCGGCGTACCGTGAGGGTCATATGGACGACACCGCGCACCGCCTCACCGCCGCCCCGACCCCGACCCCGTACGACCGCTCCGCCGAGGCCCGCTGGGTGCCGGAACCGGACAAACGCCCCGGTCGTACGGGGTTCCAGCGCGACCGCGCCCGTGTGCTCCACTCCGCCGCCCTGCGCCGGCTGGCCGGCACCACCCAGGTGGTCGCCCCGATGCGCAGTGACTTCCCCCGCACCAGGCTGACCCACTCGCTGGAATGCGCCCAGGTCGGTCGGGAGTTGGGTGCCGCCCTCGGCTGCGACCCGGACCTCGTCGAGACCGCCTGCCTGGCCCACGACATCGGCCACCCGCCGTTCGGCCACACCGGTGAGGAGGCGCTCGACCAGGCCGCGGAGGCCTGCGGAGGCTTCGAGGGCAACGCGCAGTCGCTGCGGATCCTGACCCGTCTGGAGCCCAAGCGCTTCGCCCCGCCGGACGAGGCGCCCGCCCGGCTGGCCCCCTGGCCGGGCCGCAGCGTCGGCCTCAACCTGACCCGCGCCGCCCTGGACGCCGCCACCAAGTACCCCTGGCCGCACGGCGCCCACCCCGCCGACCCGGCCTCGCCCAAGTACGGGGTCTACGCCGACGACCTGCCGGTCTTCCGCTGGCTGCGGGCGGGCTCCCCGGCCGGGCGCAAGTGCTTCGAGGCCACCGTCATGGACTGGTCCGACGACGTCGCCTACTCGACCCACGACGTCGAGGACGGCCTCCAGGCCGGCCACATCGACCCGGCCGCGCTGCGCGCCCCGAGCGAGCGCTCCGAGCTGTTCAAGGTCGCCGAGCGCTACGCCCGGGACGCCGAGCCCGAAGAGCTGGCCGACGCCCTGGACCGACTGCTCGACAAGGACTGGTGGCCCGAGTCGTACGACGGCACCGCCCGCGCCCGGGCCGGGCTGAAGGACCTCACCAGCCAGCTGATCGGCCGGTTCTGCCTGGCCGCCGAGCAGGCCACCAGGGCCCGCTACGGCCCCGGCCGGCTCACCCGGTACGGGGCCGAGCTGGTGGTGCCGCGCGAGGTCCGGCTGGAGTGCGCGGTGCTCAAGGCGGTCGCCGTCCGGTACGTGATGCAGCGCGACGAGCAGGCCCAGCTGCGGGCCCGGCAGCGGATCGTCATCGCCGAGCTGGCCGAGGCCCTCACCCGGCGCGCCCCGGAGGTGCTGGACCCGGTCTTCGCCGCGATGTACCAGGAGGCGGAGGACGACCGCGCCGCCCTGCGCACGGTGATCGACCAGATCGCCACCCTCACCGACGCCTCCGCCCTGGCCCTGCACGCGCGGCTGGTCGACCCGACCCGGAGCTGACCGGCCCCGCACTCCGGCTGCCGGAGGAGCCGCCCGGTCGGGGCCCCCGCGCGACCCGGTCGCCCCAGTAGACTTCCGGGGTGGCCGGGCGGATCAGGGACGAAGACGTACAGGCGGTGCGGAGCGCACTGCCGATCGACGCGGTGGTCGGCGACTACGTACAGCTGACCAACGGTGGCGGCGGCGAGTACAAGGGGGTCTGCCCCTTCCACGACGAGAAGTCCGCCTCCTTCTACGTCAACCCCTCCAAGGGCGTCTTCCACTGCTTCGGCTGCCAGGAGAACGGCGACACCATCGCCTTCCTGATGAAGATCGAGCACTTCACCTTCGCCGAGGCCGTCGAGCGGATGGCCGCCCAGGCCGGCATCACCCTGCGCTACGAGGAGGGCGGCTACAGCCCCCGCCACCAGCAGGGCGAGCGCACCCGCCTGGTCGAGGCGCACAAGGTGGCCTCCGCCTGGTACCAGGAGCAGCTGACCTCGCCCGAGGCCGAGATCGGCCGCCGCTTCCTGGCCGAGCGCGGCTTCGACGAGGAGGCCGCCCGGACCTTCGGCGTCGGCTACGCCCCGGTCGGCTGGGAGCACTTGGTGCGCTACCTGCGGGGCAAGGGCTTCTCGGACAAGGAGATCCTGCTCGGCGGCCTGGCCTCGCAGGGCCAGCGCGGCGGACTGATCGACCGGTTCCGGGGGCGGCTGGTCTGGCCGATCCGGGACATCGCCGGCGAGGTGGTCGGCTTCGGCGCCCGGCGGCTGCGCGAGGACGACAACGGGCCGAAGTACCTCAACACCCCCGAGACGCCGATCTACAAGAAGTCGCACGTGCTCTACGGCATCGACCTGGCGAAGAAGGAGATCGCGAAGTCGGGCCGGGCGGTGGTGGTCGAGGGCTACACCGATGTGATGGCCTGCCACCTGGCCGGGGTCACCTCCGCCGTGGCCACCTGCGGCACGGCCTTCGCCGAGGACCACATCAAGATCATCCGCCGGCTGCTGATGGACACCTCGCAGTACCGCGGCGAGACCGTCTTCACCTTCGACGGCGACGCCGCCGGCCAGAAGGCCGCCCTGCGGGCCTTCGAGGACGACCAGAAGTTCGCCGCCAAGACCTCCATCGCGGTCAGCCCCGGCGGCATGGACCCGTGCGAGCTGCGCCTGGCCAAGGGCGACGACGCGGTCCGCGAACTGATCGACAACCCCGTCCCGCTCTTCGAGTTCGCGCTGGGCTCGGCCGTCGCCAAGCACCGGGTGGACACCCCCGAGGGCAGGTCGGCGGCCCTGGAGGAGGCGGCGCCGATCGTCGCCAGGATCAAGGACCGCTCGATCCAGCACGAGTACGCCGTCCGGCTGGCCGGCATGCTGGGCATCCTGGACGAGCCGTTCGTCGTCCGCCGGGTGGCGCAGCTGGCCCGCTGGGACCGCGAGCGCCAGCAGAACCCCCGGGCCAACGGCCAGCTGCGCCGCGCCGAACCGCCGCAGCCGGTCCGCCCGGCCCGGCCCGCCTTCGTGCTCAACCCGCGCGACCCGGCCCAGTTCGTCGAGCGCGAGCTGCTCAAGCTGGCCCTCCAGCACCCGGACCTGGTCGCGCCGGCCTTCGACAACTACGGCGAGGACGAGTTCCCCACCCCGCCGTACACCGCCGTGCGCCGGGCCGTCGGCCAGGCCGGCGGCGCCGCGTACGGGGCCACCCTGGCCGACTTCACCGCCGTGGTGCGCGAGGCGTGCCCGGACGACCGGGTGCGCTCGCTGGTCACCGAGCTGACCGTGGAGCCGGTGCGTTCGCGCCGCAAGGTGGACGCCGTCTACGCGGGGGAGTTCCTGGTCAAGCTGCGGATGCTGGCCGTGGACCGGCGGGTCGACGAGGTCCGCGCCCACCTCCAGCGGCTCGGCAACCGCGCTGCCCCGGAGGAGCTGCACGCGGTGCAGACCGAGCTGTGGCAGCTCCAGCAGTACGGGCAGTCCCTGCGCAGCGGCGGCGCCGCCGCGCTCTAGGCGCGCTGCAGCCGGGCGGTGGCCCGCGTTCAGAAAGTCCGCGCACGAGTCTCGGCCACGGAGTGTGGCGTGCCGCACACTGGAGGGCGTCCTGCCTCCTACAGCGCGGGTCCGCCAGAGTCGCGCCCGCCCAGAGGGGATGCCCGTGGACCGAGGCCTCGCCGCGACCGCCCAGCCGACCACCGACCCGCTCGCCCCGCCCCCGCCGTACGACACCGCCGACCCGGCGGAGGACCACGGCCGGGCGGGGGCGCCGCTCGCGGACGGCGCGCGCGTGACCGCCCAGGGCCGCCCGCCCGGGCACCCCGACGCCCAGGGGGCGGACGAGCCCGAGGACGCCGACGACTCCGGGGCCGGCGCCGACGGGGACGACAGGGACGACCGGGACGACAGGGACGACCGGGAGGAGCCCGAGGGCGCCGCCGGCCGGGGGCGGACGGGCGTCGACCCGAGCGCGCCGGCTGCCGACCTGCTCCGCCAGTACCTCCGCGAGATCGGCCGGATCCGACTGCTCACCGCCGCCGAGGAGGTCGACCTGGCCCGCCGGATCGAGGCCGGGCTGTTCGCCGAGGAGCGGCTGCACCGCGAACCGCCGCCGCCCGACCGGCTGGCCGGTGAACTCGGCACCCTGGTGGTGATCGGCCGGCGCGCCAAGCGCCGGCTGATCGAGGCGAACCTGCGGCTGGTGGTCTCCGTCGCCAAGCGCTACATCGGCCGCGGCCTCACCCTGCTCGACCTCGTCCAGGAGGGCAACCTCGGGCTGATCCGGGCGGTGGAGAAGTTCGACTACACCCGGGGCTACAAGTTCTCCACCTACGCGACCTGGTGGATCCGCCAGGCGATGAGCCGCGCACTGGCCGACCAGGCCCGCACGATCCGGGTGCCGGTGCACGTCGTCGAACTGATCAACCGCGTGGTGCGGGTGCAGCGCTCGCTGCTCCAGGAAAGCGGGACGGAACCGGGCCCGGCCGACATCGCGACGGCCCTGGAGCTCACCGAGGAACGGGTGCGCGAGCTGCTCCGCCTCGCCCAGGAGCCGATCTCCCTGCACACCCCGGTCGGCGAGGAGGACGACGTCGCGCTCGGCGACCTCATCGAGGACGCCGACGCGGCCTCACCCGCCGAGTCGGCCGCCTTCCTGCTGCTGCGCCAGCACCTGGAGGCGGTGCTGGCCACCCTCGGCGAGCGCGAGCGCCAGGTGGTCCAGCTCCGGTACGGCCTGGACGACGGGCGGGCCCGCACGCTGGAGGAGATCGGCGTGCTGTTCGGGGTGACCCGGGAGCGGATCCGCCAGATCGAGTCGAAGACCCTGGTCAAGCTCCGCGACCACGCCTTCGCCGCCCAGCTCCGGGGCTACCTGGAATAGCGCGGTCACCCGGAGCAGCGGCCTGGCGGCGGCTCAGCTCGTCGGCGCCGGCGTCGGCGTCGGCGCCGCGGACGGGTCGGTGGTCGCCGCCGGCGGGGAGGCCGGGCCGCTCGGGATCGGGGTGTTGGCGACCACCCGGGCCAGGTCGGTGATGCTGCTGGTGCAGGAGGCGCCCTCCGGCTGGGCCTGCTTGCCGCAGACCTGGAGGCTGACCGTCGGGTTGCCCGCGTTCACCATCGACGAGTAGTTGTCGTACCCCCAGTGGATCAGCGCCGTCTCCGACTCGCCGGCACTGGTGGTGATGGTCGCCTGGTCGCCGGGCTGGCCCTCGGTGATCGCGGCCCAGGCCGCCTGGCACTTCTGGCTGTAGCGGAGGTAGACGACGACCTTGCCGATGTTGGTGGTCAGCAGGGTCCGGGCGTCGCCACCGCAGCCGGCGGCCCTGGGGTCCTTGTGCGCGCAGCCGAGGGCCTGACAGGCCGGGGTCGCCGGGGCGGGGTTGGCGGGCACCGCGGGCGCCGAGGCGGCTGAGGCGGCCGGGGAGACCGTGCCGCCGGTCGCCGAGGCGGAGGGCAGCAGGGTGGCCGCGGTCGGTCCGACGGCGTCCTCGTCCGCGGGGGAGAAGTACCGCACCCCGGCGAGGGCCAGCAGCAGCACCGCCACCGCCGAGGCCGCGGCCAGGGCCACGGAGCGGCCCAGTGTCGGGCCGGTGGGCTTGGCGGGAGCGGGCGCGGCCTCGGCCCGCACGACCGTTCCGGGCTCGGAAGCCTCGGAAGCCTCAACAGTCTCAAGGATCCCCGAGGATTCAACGGCCTCGGCGGCCTCGGGTGCCGCCTCCGCCTCCGCCTCCGCGTCCGCGCCTGGTGCCGTCGCGTCGCTCGCCGCCGCCTCGGCCGCGGTCAGGTTCCAGAGCCTCCGCAGCCGCGGGCCGTCGCACTCGACGGCGCCGATCAGCGCGTCCAGCGCCTGCTCGGTGATGACCCGCTTGCCGTTCAGCCAGCGCTCCCAGGAGGCCCGGCTGTAGTGCGTCCGGGCGGCCAGCTCGGAGAGCGAGAGCCCGGTCGTGTCCTTGACGGCGCGCAGCTCTTCCGTGAGGCGCCTGGCAGGGTCGGACAGGTCGTCGGGCAGCTGCTTCCAGGCGGAACCCATGCGGTCTCTTCCAAACGTGCGAGGCGGGCGGGGCGGCGGTGCTGGAGCGCCGGTGCCTGCGGGGCACCGATCCGGGCCCGAGTGGGCGTGTCCGTGTCTCAAACATCAACGGCCCGGTGTCCCAATACCCAGGTCCTGGCGCTGAGACGGACGGAAGTGTCTCACAACCCCGCGAAGCGCTCGAACATTCATGTGCTTGTCGGGCAGTGTTCTCCCCACCGGAGCGGTTCGCCGCCCGGATCCTGGTCCGGGCACCGCAGTTGCGGGCCCGGCGCCTGTCACTCCCTGACCCCACCGTTCCGTGGCAGCCTCACGGGGGGAGGCTGCCCCGGAACGCAGGGACGTACGGCGGGGAGGGCGTCTCAAGCCGCCCTCCCCGCCGCGACCACCCTCGCGCGACCACCGGCCCAGCCAGCGACGTCAGCGACGTCAGCGACGTCAGCGACGTCAGTGGTGGAAGGCCGTCCGGGTCGGCACCCCGAGGTCCTTGAGCGGGACCGGCTGGCGGCGCAGCTCCGGCAGCAGCCGTTCGAGGTCGCCGAGCAGCAGGTCCGCGAGGTCGCGGGAGAACCCGTTGCGGCAGACCACCCGCAGCACCGCGAGGTCCTCCCGGTTCGCCGGGAAGGTGTACGCGGGCACCTGCCAGCCGCGCTCGCGCAGCCGCCGCGACACGTCGAACACGTCGAACGGCACCTCGTCCGTGGTGGTGAACGCGAACACCGGCAGCTCGTCACCCCGAGTCAGCAGCCGGAAGCCGCCCAGCTCCGCGATCTCCCCGGCCAGGTAGCCGGCCACCTGCCGGCAGGCGCCCTGGACGGCCCGGAAGCCGGCCCGGCCGAGCCGCAGGAAGGTGTAGTACTGCGCGACCACCTCGGCGCCGGGCCGGGAGAAGTTCAGCGCGAAGGTCGGCATCTCGCCGCCCAGGTAGTTGACCTTGAAGACCAGCTCCTCGGGCAGCGCCTCGTGGTCCCGCCAGAGCGCCCAGCCGACGCCCGGGTAGACCAGCCCGTACTTGTGGCCGGAGGTGTTGATGGAGGCGACCCGGGGCAGCCGGAAGTCCCAGGCCAGGTCCTCGTCCAGGAACGGCGCGACCATGCCGCCGGAGGCGCCGTCCACGTGCACCGGCACGTCCAGGCCGGTGCGCCGCTGGAGGTCGTCGAGCGCGGCGCAGATCTCCGCCACCGGCTCGTAGGAGCCGTCGAAGGTCGAGCCGAGCACGCCGACCACGCCGATGGTGTTCTCGTCACAGAGCTCCGCCGCCTGCTCGGGGCCGAGGTGGAAGCGCTCGCCGTCCATCGGCGCGGTGCGGGCCTCGACCTCCCAGAAGGTGCAGAACTTGTCCCAGCAGACCTGCACGTTGATGCCCATCACCAGGTTGGGCCGGGCGCCGGCGGCGTAGCGGTGGGCGTTGCGGCGCATCCAGCGGCGCTTGAGCGCGAGACCGGCCAGCATGCAGGCTTCGCTGGAGCCGGTGGTGGAACAGCCGACGGCGGCGTCCGGGTCGGGGGCGTGCCACAGGTGGGCGAGGATCGACACGCAGCGCCGCTCCAACTCGGCGGTCTGCGGGTACTCGTCCTTGTCGATCATGTTCTTGTCGAGGCACTCGGTCATCAGCCGGGTGGCCTGCTCCTCCATCGAGGTGGTGACGAAGGTCGCCAGGTTGAGCCGCGCGTTGCCGTCCAGCAGCAGTTCGTCGTGGATCAGCTGGTACGCCGTGTCGGCCGGGACGGGGCCGTCGGCGAGCCGGTGCAGCGGGGGCGACAGCTCCATCGTGCCGAGCGGATCGGCGGTGCCGAGGAACGGGCCGACGCTCAGCCGGCGGTCGTCACCGGTGCCCTTGTGCAGTGCCATGGGGATCAGCCGCCCTTCCGTCCGGTGGCCGCGTCGCCTCCCACGCTGCCACCGCACGCCGGGCGGCGCATCCGGACCGGTGCGGCGCTGCGGCAGCCGTGCGGGCCTCGGACGGCGGTCTCAGGCCGCCGTCTCCGGGTGGATCTGGTCGCGGGCGGCCCGGTACTGCTGACGGACCGCCGAGCCGACCGCCGGGTCGTGCTCGGCGTCCGGGGCCACGGTGACCGCCTCCGGCAGCTCCCAGTCCGGCGGCTCGGGAGTCCCGGCCAGCGCCCAGGCCGCCTGCCGGGCCGCGCCGCGCGCCGCGTGCGCACCGGGCGGCGGGACGACCACCGGGACGCCGAACAGCTGCGGCGCGATGTGCCGTACGGCCTCCAGCCGCCCCGCGGCGCCCAGCAGGAAGACCCGCTTCACCTCGACGCCGCGGGCGCGCAGCACGTCCAGGGCGTCCGCGGTGTTGCAGAGCATGCCCTCGACGGCGGCGCGGGCCAGGTGCTGCGGGGCCATCGACTCGGCCCGCATCCCGGTCAGGGTGCCGGCCGCGTGCGGCAGCGCGGGCGTCCGCTCGCCGTCGAGGTAGGGGAGCAGCACCAGCCCGTACGAGCCGGGGGAGGACTGCATGGCGAGGTCGCTGAGGCCCTCCAGGTCGCGGCCGAGCAGGGCGGCGGTCGAACGGAGCACCTGGGCGGCGTTCAGGGTGGCGACCATCGGCAGGTGGCGGCCGGTGGCGTCGGCGAAGGAGGAGACCAGCCCGGTGGCGTCCACCACGGCCTGCTCGTGCACCGCGAAGATCGTCCCGGAGCTGCCGAGCGAGACCACCGCGTCACCGGGGCCGAGGCCGAGGCCGAGCGCGGCGGCCATGTTGTCGCCGGTGCCGGCCGAGATCAGCAGGCCCTCGGGGGTGTGCCCGGCGGGTTCGGCGGGGCCGAGCACGTCCGGCAGCTTCAAGGCGTGGCCCAGCGCCAACTCGACCAGGTCCTGCCGGTACTCGCCGGTGATCGGGGACCAGTAGCCGGTGCCGGAGGCGTCACCCCGGTCGGTGGTGCGGCGCCTGGGGTGGCCGAGCAGCTGCCAGACCAGCCAGTCGTGCGGCAGCAGCACCTCGGCGATCCGCCGGGCGTTGGCCGGCTCGAACTCGGCGAGCCAGCGCAGCTTGGCGACGGTGTACGTGGGGCCGGGGACGGCGCCGATCGCCGCCGTCCAGGCCGCGGGGCCGCCCAGCTCGTTCAGCAGGGCCGCGGCGGCGCCGCTGGCGCGCGGGTCGTTCCACAGGATCGCCGGCCGGACCAGTACGCCGCCGGCGTCCAGGCCGATCATGCCGTGCTGCTGCGCGCTGACGCCGATCGCCCGGACGCCCTCCAGCAGGCCGCCGGCCGCGGCGTCGCCGAGGGAGTGCAGCCAGATCTGCGGATCGGCCTCGCCGGGCCGGGTCTCCGGGTCCTCCGGTACGGGGTGCGGGGCCTTGCCGGAACGCAGGACGGCGCCGGTGGCGGAGTCGCACGCGACGATCCCGGTGCGCCCGGTCGAGCTGTCTATCCCCGCGACGATGGCCATAGTCGAGATCATGCCTCAGCGGGCGTCCGGACGCGGCCCGCCCGGGCAAGTGTTGCCCGTTCGGTACCGCGCCCGGGAGCCCTCGTCCGGCCGGGCCCCGGCGCCGTTGCCGCTGGCCCGACGGGACGGTTCGGGACGGCGGTCAGGGGCGGAAGGTGCCCCAGGCGTCGTCCTCCTCGGTCTTGGGTCGGTTGAAGTACGGCACCCGGTCGGTGACGGCGTTCGGCAGTCGGTCGCCGACCTTCTCGGCGACGGCCCCGGCGGCCTTGCCGGCGACCGCGCCGGCCTGCTGCCGGGCCTTGTCCGTCGCGCCCTGCACCTTGGGGTTCTGGGCGACCTGCCGGCTGATCCTGGCGATCTGCTCGTACCGCTGGCGCCCCGCCCGCGTGCCCAGGACGTAGCCCGCTGCGAGTCCGACGCCGAACGACAGCTTCCACATGGTCGGATTCCACCCTCTCCTGGCGGCCATTGCCGCATTGCCCTACCCGTCTGTCGGGACGGTGAACCTTCGGTGACCCCAGCATCCCCGGACGGTGCCCCGGGCGCGCGGGGAGCGCACCCGGCGGGGCCCGCCCGGGCCGGCCGGGGAAAGCGATTGGCGGACCACCCCCCCGAGTGCGCTAATGTATGTCCCGCAGCGAGCGCCGAGGAGCCCGGGAGACCGGGGGCCGGAGCGGGAAGCTCGATCCCCCATAGCTCAATTGGCAGAGCAGCCGACTGTTAATCGGCAGGTTATTGGTTCGAGTCCAATTGGGGGAGCCAGGGTGGCGGCCTCCGGGCCCATCACCCGTACGTGGTACGTGTGTTGTGTACTGCGGTCCCGCATAGCTCAATTGGCAGAGCAGCCGGCTGTTAACCGGCAGGTTTTTGGTTCGAGTCCAAATGCGGGAGCTGCGCCGGGTTCGCCCGGTGACTGCTCAGAGCGAAGGCCCCTCGGTAGACCGGGGGGCCTTCGTGTTGCCCGGGTCCGTCCAGGGGCCGCCCGGGGTCCGCCGATGCCGATGCCGATGCCGAGGTCAGGGCGTCAGGACGCCGTGAGCCGCCTCACCCGAGGGCCTGCTGGTACAGCTCGGCGACCCGTTCGTCGAAGGTGATGCTGTACGAGGTGTCCGGCGTCGTGCCGCCCTCCTGGTAGCCGCCGATCACCCCGATCACCCGGCCGTTGGTGGTGAGCCACGGGCTGCCGCTGGTGCCGTCGGTGTAGCCGCCGCAGTCGAACCGCTCCTGGGTCGGGCTCTGTGACGCGGTCAGCCCCGAGCAGGTGATCGGCTCGTCGCGCTCGTTGGGGTAGCCGGTGACCGAGACCGCCAGCCCGAAGCCCTGGTCGGTGCCGAGCGGGTTGCCGCCGACGGCGTCCTCGACCTGTTGGCCGTTCACCGGGCGTACGGTGACGAAGGCCACGTCGTACTCGGGGTCGTCGTCGGCCTCCCAGCGCGGATCGACGGTGACCGACTCCACCGGCCAACTCCCGTACGGCGAGTACCCGTTGCGGTAGCCGGGAGTGAAGACCAGGCCGTCCAGCAGGCCGATCCGGCGGCTCTGCACGCAGTGCGCGGCGGTCACCAGCAGATTGCGCCGCGGGCTCCGCACCACGCTCGCCGTGCACGCCCTGGGGCCCTGCGAGGTGTGCACGGAGAGGGTGCCGATCCGGTCCCAGGCCGGGTTCTGCGGGGCCACCGCGGCCGTCCGCCCGCCCTCGCCCCCGCCGCAGGCGATGGCGGCGGCCAGCAGCAGGGCCGCCACGGCGACCGTCTGGGCCGCGCGCGCGGTCCGAACCGGGCGGGAGGGCATCGGTGCTCCGTCTGGTCCTCGGGGCGGTCGCGGCCGGTCACGCGTTCGCCGTTCGTGAGCAAGATCTACCAGGCCGGGCGCGGCCGCGCCACTGTCGCCCGCGCGCCTCGCCCCCGCGCCCACCGGACCGCTGACCGGCCGTCCGTCCGGGTCGGCCGCCCCGGTCCGCACCCGTGTGCGCCCCCGGCGCGCACCACGGGTGATCGACCGGCTATGCTGCCCG
Organism: Kitasatospora misakiensis; assembly: GCF_042656005.1. Taxonomy (NCBI): domain Bacteria; kingdom Bacillati; phylum Actinomycetota; class Actinomycetes; order Kitasatosporales; family Streptomycetaceae; genus Kitasatospora; species Kitasatospora misakiensis. The sequence continues at coordinate 93,781 of NZ_JBHSOF010000014.1, forward strand.
GGACGGCCTTTCGGGGCCGTCTGCTGCTGCCGCGACCGACCTTCCGTCGCGCACTGCGAACCGGGGCGGTAGCTCAGCCGGTTAGAGCAGGGGACTCATAATCCCTTGGTCGTGGGTTCGAGTCCCACCCGCCCCACCTCTCACACCCGCGCGAGCGGCCCCTGGCTGGGAAAACCCTAGGGGATCGGGCTCACCGGCAGCTCGCGACGCGCCGGAATTCACCCGGACGATGCCGCTCCCGGGACATCCTCCCCTCCCCCGTCGCGCCGTCACCCCGTCTGTCCCGTCCGCCCGCGGCCGGGCCCGGTCCGGTGCCTTCGTATCCTGGGCGGATGCTCGAAGCCGCCCGTCTGCCGACCCCGCTCGTCGACTGCACCGACGAGGTGCTCGCCCGGGCGGGGGTGGAGCTGCGGCTCAAGCGGGACGACCTGGTGCATCCGCTGGTGCCGGGGAACAAGTGGCGCAAGCTGGGGCCCAATCTGGAGCTGGCCCTGCGGGAGGGGCACCGCCGGTTGCTGACCTTCGGCGGGGCGTACTCGACGCACCTGCGGGCGGTGGCGCTGGCGGCGCGCGCCTCGGGGCTGTCGAGCGTGGGGCTGGTGCGCGGCGAGGAGCTGGCGCGGGCGCCGCGGAACTGGTCGCTGCGGGCCGCGGAGGAGGCCGGCATGGAGCTGGTCTTCCTCTCCCGCGCCGAGTACCGGGAGGCGGCCGGACGGGGCGCCGAGGGTGCCGGGGGCGCCGGGGGCGGCCTCGGGGAGGCGGAGCTGCGGCGGCGCTGGGGGCCGTGCCTGGTGCTGCCCGAGGGCGGCTCCAACGCCCTGGCGGCGCGCGGCGCCGAGGCGGTCGTGGCGGAGCTGGACGGCCTCGGGGAGCGGGACGTGGTGTGCTGCCCGGTCGGCACCGGCGGCACGCTGGCCGGGATCGCGGCCGGGCTGCCACCGGGGGCGCGGGCGCTGGGCGTGGCGGTGCTGCGCGGCGGCGAGGGCTACCTGGAGGGCGAGGTGGCCCGGCTGCACCGGGAGGCGTACGGGCGGGAGTTCGGCGGCTGGCGGATCGACCACGGGCACCACGGCGGCGGGTACGGCCGGGTGCCGGCCGCGCTGGAGGAGTTCGCGGCCGGATTCGAACGGCGGCACGGTATCGCCCTGGAGCGTCGCTATGTGGCCAAGCTGCTGGCCGCCGTCCACGACCTCGCCGGGGCGGGCGCCTTCCCGCCCGGCACCCGGCTGACCGCCGTGGTCACCGGCCTGCCCGACCCGGTCGTCCCGTAGACCCCTGAGACCCGGGGCGGGCCTCAGCCGAAGGTGAGGTTGGCGCAGGGGTCGGTGTCGGCGTTGCGGCTGTTCTCGGCGATGGCGCTGGGGACGCCGGTGGGCAGCGGGCCGCTCGGGGCGGCGGACGGGGCGCCGGGGGCGGGTTCGGCGAGCGGCCCGGTGGGGGCCGCGGTGGGGCGGAAGTCGCGGCCGAGGGTGACGGTGACGCCCTCCGAGCCCGGCTCCTCGGTCGTCCGGGCGCCCGGGAAGAGCGTGGCGAGCTGCTCGGCGACGGCCTTGAACGGCGGGTCGTAGGCGATCTCGGTGCGCAGTCGGCCGCCCGTGGTGGCCCCGAGGGAGACGTTCTGGAAGCCCTGGGCGCGGATCGCCGCGGCGCCCCGGCCGGCGAGTCCGTCGGTGCCGACGCCGTTGACCACGGTGATCGGGGTGGCGAGCTGCTCGGCGGTCAGCGGGGTGGCGGCCGGCGAGGGGGAGGCGGAGGCGGCGGCGGGGTCGGTCGCGGCGGGCGACGGGCCGCCAGTCGCGCCGTCCGGGAGCTGCCCGGTGCTCTGGCCGTCCAGGGTGCGGTCCTCGCGCAGCAGCCGCCACAGGGTGTCCACGTCGGGGTGGACGAGGTCGACCCGGCCCTTCTGGACGATCGAGAACCGCCAGGGGGCGGTGACGAAGGTGATGTCGGACAGCTTGATCTGCTGGAGCGACTGCGCGAAGTCGACCAGCTTCATCGCGGTGCCGAGGCCCTCGTCGACGGTGAGCGAGCGGGTGGCGGCGTCCGCGAGCGGGAGCAGGGTCGGCAGCGAGAAGCCCTGGGACTGGATCTTGCGGATCATCGAGGAGAGGAAGGCCTGCTGGCGCTTCATCCGGCCGATGTCGGAGTTGTCGCCGAAGCCGTAGCGGGCGCGCAGGTAGTCGACGGCCGGCTGCCCGGCGATCTTCTGCAGACCCTTCCGGAGCTTGATGTTGTGCGAGTTGACGTCGTTGGGGACGCAGACGTCCACGCCGTTGATGGCGTCGGTCATCGCGGCGACGCCCTTGAAGTCGACCACGATGGTGTGGTCGACGCGCAGACCGGTGAGCGCCTCGACGGTGTTCTGGGTGCAGGCCGGGTTCCCCTTGGCGGACTCGCCGACGGTGAAGGCCTCGTTGAACATCTGGTTGGTCCGCGGCTTGGTCCAGTCGCCGCTGGGCAGCCGGCAGGACGGGATGGTGACCAGGGAGTCGCGGGGGATCGAGACGCCGACGGCGTGCTTCCGGTCGGCGTAGACGTGCAGCAGGATCGCGGTGTCGGAGTGGCCCACCCCCTCCTCGCCGCCGCCGAGGTCGGCGTTGCCGTCGTTGCGGGTGTCCGAGCCGAGCAGCAGGACGTTGACGGGCACCGAGGCGCCGGGGGCGGTGGGCACCGGCGCGGGCGGGCGCTCGGTGGCGACGCCGCCGGCGTCGAAGGTGGTGATGTTGGTGTCGAGCCGGTGGTAGAACCAGGCTCCGGCACCGGCCACGGACAGCACCAGGACGGCCGCGAGTCCTATGACGGTCCGTATGACACGCCGACGGCGCGAGCTGCCGCTCATCCTTCCCGCCCCCCCGTCTTCCGCTCCGGGAGCCACCTGTGCCGCCGGGTGGCGGGCGGGTGTCTCGTTCTCGAACGTTAGACGTTTCGGGGGAGTGTTCGGTTACCTCCGGTAGGCGGCCAATTCCACCACCGGAGCTGTGATGCTGCTCACGCGCCGGGGCCGGTGGCGCCGGTGAGCATCCGGCGGAGCAGGTCGCGCAGCTGGGTCCGCTCGTCGGGGCCGAGCGCGGCCAGCGGCTCGCGGGCGAAGTTCAGCGACTCGCGGAGCTCCTCGGAGGCGGTGGCCCCGGTGCCGGTGGCGGCGACCAGCTTGACCCGGCGGTCCTGCAGGTCGGGCTGGCGGGTGACGAAGCCGCGGGTCTCCAGCCGGTCGACGATCCCGGTGATGTTCGAGGGCTCGCAGCTGAGCGTCTGGGCGATCTGGCGCATCGGCATGGGTCCGCGTCGCAGCAGTGCGAGGACCTTGGCCTGCGCTCCGGTGAGCGAGCGGGCGGCGGCGGCCTCCTCGTACTCGCGGTGGAAGAGCGCGACCAGGTTGGCCATGAGATCGACGACCTCGCGGGTGATCTCGTCGGGCTGGGGGGCGGTGGCCCGGGTCGGCTGGGTGTCCATGACTTCCATGCTACCTGAACATTTGACAAGGTGAACCTTTCATGTCCATTGTTACTTCACCGACTCAACCTTTCACGTGAGGAGATCGCCATGGCTGCCGAGCCGACCGCGCCGGAGGCGCCCGCCACCGCCCGTGAGTGGCACCTCGCCGCCCGCCCCGAGGGTTGGCCGGTCCCGACCGACTTCGCCCTCGTCGAGGCGCCGGTCCGGACCCCCGGCCCGGGCGAGATCCTGGTCCGCAACACGGCCCTGTCCGTCGACCCCTACATGCGCGGCCGGATGAACGACGCGAAGTCCTACATCCCGCCGTTCCAGCTCGGCGCGGTCATGGACGGCGGCGCCGTCGGTTACGTGGTCGCCTCCGGCGACGAGGGCTTCGCCCCGGGCGACGCGGTGCTGCACGGGCTCGGCTGGCGCGAGTACGCCACCCTGCCGGCGAAGCACGCCGTCAAGGTGCCGGAGATCGAGGGCGTCCCGCTCTCCGCCTACCTCGGCGTGCTCGGCATGCCCGGCCTGACCGCCTACGCGGGCCTGCTGGCGGTCGGCGAGCTCAAGGAGGGCGACCGGGTCTTCGTCTCCGGCGCGGCCGGCGCGGTCGGCTCGATGGTCGGCCAGATCGCGAAGCTCAAGGGCGCCTCGCTGGTGGTCGGTTCGGCCGGCTCGGCGGAGAAGGTCGCCCAGCTGACCGAGGAGTACGGCTTCGACGCCGCCTTCAACTACAAGGACGGCCCGGTCGGCGAGCAGCTCGCCAAGGCCGCCCCGGAGGGCATCGACCTCTACTTCGACAACGTCGGCGGTGAGCACCTGGAGGCCGCGATCAGCGCGCTGGGTGTGTACGGCCGGGCCGTGCTGTGCGGCGCCATCGCCCAGTACAACAACACCACCGCGGCGCCCGGCCCGCGCAACCTGGCGATGATCATCGGCAAGCGGCTGCGCCTGGAGGGCCTGCTGGTCAGCGACCACAACGCGCTGCAGCCGCAGTTCATCGCCGAGGTCGGAGGCTGGCTGCAGGCCGGCGAGCTGCGCTTCGCGGAGACCGCGGTGGACGGCTTCGAGAACACCCCGGAGGCCTTCGTGGACATGCTGCGCGGTGCCAACACCGGCAAGATGGTGGTCCGCCTGGACGGCTGACGCCGCCTCAGCGTCCCACTTCTACCCCGTTTTCACCCGCTTCCGCCTCGCACCGGCCTCCTGTTCCGGTGCGAGGCGGTTTGCGTACCCGGCGGAGGGGATCCGGCCGCACTACCGCATTCCGGCCGGATCCGAAAGTGCGTCAACCATGGTGCGGGGCGGCGCGGTACGGTGGGTCCCGCCTGGCGATGGGGCCGTTCGGGGGAGAGATCCGACCGAGGGGTGGACCTCGTTGCGGATTCGACTAGCATTGAGCGAAAGCCTGTCCGTTTTGCTCAATTTAGTGGCTTAATGTCGGCTAACGTGGGTAACTGTGGATCAACTACGGGCACGAACGCGAGGCAGCTGGGGAAGGCGACCCTCGTCCACAGCCTGGAGGTCCCGGTGACGACACGTGGAGTCCTGTACGTCCACTCCGCGCCCCGCGCGCTGTGCCCGCACGTCGAGTGGGCCGTCGCGGGGGTGCTCGGTGTGCGGGTGAGCCTGGACTGGATCCGCCAGCCCGCCGCGCCCGGACACTGGCGCGCCGAGCTCTCCTGGCAGGGTGAGCCCGGTACGGCCTCGAAGCTCGCCTCCGCGCTGCGCGGCTGGCAGCTGATGCGGTACGAGGTCACCAGCGAGCCCTGTGCCACGGCCGAGGGCGAGCGCTACAGCAGCACACCCTCGCTCGGCATCTTCCACGCCGTCACGGGCATCCACGGCGACATCCTGATCCCCGAGGACCGGCTGCGCGCCGTCCTGCTGCGCGCCCGCAGCGAGGGGGCGGACCTGGAGGCCGAGATCGCCATGCTGCTCGGCAAGCCCTGGGACGACGAACTGGAGCCCTTCCGCTACGCCGGGGAGGGCGCCCCGGTGCGCTGGCTGCACCAGGTGGTCTGAACCGGTCCTTATTTGAACCGGCCGCAGGACAGCGGAAAGGGGGCCGACGCTCGTGATCGAGCGCCGGCCCCCTCGCCGTGGCGTCCGGTGCGGACGGCCGGGGTCAGCGGGTGCGGAAGGCCAGCACCACGTTGTGGCCGCCGAAGCCGAACGAGTTGTTCAGCGCGGCGATCCGGCCCTCGGGCAGGGCGCGGGGCCCGCCGCGGACGATGTCCGCGTCCACGTCGTCGTCCAGCTCGTCGACGTTGATGGTCGGCGGGGCGACGCGGTGGTACAGCGCCTGCACGGTGGCGACGGTCTCGATGCCGCCGGCGCCGCCCAGCAGGTGGCCGGTCATCGACTTGGTCGCCGAGACGGCGATGTGGTCGAGGTCCTCGCCCAGCTCCTTGCGGAGCGCCTTCAGCTCGGCGGTGTCACCCTGCGGGGTCGAGGTGGCGTGCGCGTTGACGTGCACGATCTCGGCCTTGTCCAGCTGGTTGCGCTCGAACAGGTCGGCCAGCGCGCGGGCCACACCGGCACCGGTCGGCTCGGGCTGGGCGATGTGGTGGGCGTCCGAGGACAGGCCCTGGCCCACCGCCTCGCAGTAGATGCGGACGCCGCGGGCCTCGGCGTGCTCCACGGACTCCAGCACGACCACGCCGGCGCCCTCGCCCAGCACGAAGCCGTCACGGCCCTTGTCATACGGGCGGGAGGCGCGCTCGGGGTCGTCGTTCTTCTTGGACATCGCCATCATGTTGGCGAACGCGGCGATCGGCAGCGGGTGGATCGCCGCCTCGGTGCCGCCGGCCACCACGACGTCGGCGCGGCCGGTGCGGATCATCTCGATCGCGTAGCCGATCGCCTCGGCGCCGGAGGCGCAGGCGGAGACGGGGGTGTGCACACCCGCGCGGGCGCCGACCTCCAGGCCGACGTTGGCCGCCGGGGAGTTCGGCATCAGCATCGGGACGGTGTGCGGGGAGACCTTGCGGGCGCCCTTGTCCTTCAGCACGTCGTACTGGTCGAGCAGGGTGGTGACGCCGCCGATGCCGGAGGCGATCACGGCGCCCAGGCGCTCCGGGGCCAGCTTGGAGGACTCGTCGGTGGCCGGGGTCTCGAAACCGGCGTCGGCCCAGGCCTCGCGGGCGGCGATCAGCGCGAACTGCGCCGAGCGGTCCAGCTTGCGGGCCAGCGGACGGGGGAGGATCTCGCCCGGCTCGACGGCGGTGCGCGCGGCGATCCGGACGGGCAGGTCGGCGGCCCACTCCTCGGTCAGGGCAGCCACCCCGGAGCGCCCGGCGAGCAGGTTCTCCCAGGTGGTGGCGGCGTCGCCGCCCAGCGGCGTGAAGGCGCCGATACCCGTGACGACCACGGTACGGTTTTCAACGGTCACTGGATCTTCTTCTCTCACGTTCGTGCGGGGTCGGCGGCGGCCGAAGGTGGGCCCGGCCGGGCGCCCGGTGGGGCGTCCCGGCCGGCGGGTCGGCCGACCCGCGGGGAGTCGGCCGATGTCAGGCGTCGAACGAGTCGATCGCTCAGGCGTTGGTGAGGATGTAGTTCACCGCGTCGCCGACGGTCTTCAGGTTCTTGACCTCGTCGTCCGGGATCTTGACGTCGAAGCGCTCCTCGGCGGCCACGACGACCTCGACCATGGACAGCGAGTCGACGTCCAGGTCATCGGTGAAGGACTTGTCGAGCTCGACGTCCTCGGTCGGGATGCCGGCGATCTCGTTGACGATCTCCGCGAGACCTTCCAGGACCTCGTCCTTGGTAGCCATACTGGCTGCTCCTCTTCGGTGTTGAATGCGGCCGCCGGGCGGACGGACGCAGGTTTGTGGGTGGATCGGGCGAAAACGCCTAGGGGAGCGTAACGACTGCCGCGGCGTACACGAGACCCGCCCCGAACCCGATGATCAGGGCGAGGTCGCCGCTGCGGGCCTCACCGCTCTCCAGCATGCGCTCCATCGCCAGCGGGATGGAGGCCGCCGACGTGTTCCCGGTCTCCGCGATGTCACGCGCGACCGGCACGGACTCGGGAAGCTTCAGCGCCTTGATCATGGCGTCGGTGATCCGCATGTTGGCCTGGTGCGGGATGAACGCGCCGAGCTGGTCGGCGGTGATCCCGGCGGCGTCGAGTGCCTGCTGGGCCACCTTGGCCATCTCCCAGACGGCCCAGCGGAAGACCGTCTGGCCCTCCATCCGCAGGGCCGGCCACTTACTGCGGCCGTCCTCATGGGCCTCGCCGGCGCCGTTGATGGCGTCCTCCTTGGCGAAGGCGGTGTCCCAGGCCTCGGTCTGCGAGATGACGTCCTTCTGCGAGCCGTCCGAGCCCCAGACGACCTTGCCGATGCCGGGGGTGTCGGACGGGCCGACGATCGCGGCGCCCGCGCCGTCGCCGAAGATGAACGCGGTCGAACGGTCCGAGGTGTCGGTCAGGTCGCTGAGCCGCTCCACGCCGATCACCAGCACGTACTCGGCGCTGCCGCCGCGCACCATGCCGTCGGCCAGGCCCAGGCCGTAGCCGAAGCCGGCGCAGGCGGCCGAGATGTCGAAGGCCGGGGCGGTGCCGCAGCCGAGCCGCTCGGCGATCTCGGTGGCGACGGCCGGGGTCTGCTTGAGGTGCGAGACGGTCGCGACGATCACGCCGCCGATCCGCGCCGGGTCGATCCCGGACTGCGCGATCGCCTTGCCGGCGGCCTGCACCGACATCTCGGCGACCGACTCCTCCGGGCCGGCCCAGCGGCGCTCGGCGATCCCGCTACGGGTGCGGATCCACTCGTCCGAGGACTCGATCCAGGTCAGCACCTCGGCGTTCGGGATCACCCGCACCGGCCGGTAGCCGCCCACACCGTGGATGCGCGAGTACCGCGCACCGGTGACGGGACGGATCTGGGGGGTGTTGCTCATGCCTGCTGCTCCTGCTGCTGACCGCCGTGCTCCGCGACGAGCTCGCGGGCCTTGTCCAGATCGGCGGGGGTCTTGAGGGCAAGCGTCGCCACACCCTTGAGGTTGCGCTTGACCAGTCCGGTGAGGGTGCCCGCCGGAGCGAGCTCGATGACGGCGGTCGCGCCCAGCCGCTGGAGGGTCTCCATGCAGAGGTCCCAGCGGACCGGGTTGGAGACCTGCGACACCAGCCGGCTCAGCACCTCGGCACCGGAGGCGACGACCGCGCCGTCCTGGTTGGAGACGTAGGCGAGCTCGGGGTCGGCGACCGTCAGGGTCGGGGCCAGCCTGGACAGCCGCTCCACGCCGGGGGCCATGTGGGAGGTGTGGAACGCCCCCGCGACCTTCAGCGCGACCAGGCGTGCCCCGGCCGGCGGGTCCTCGCGCAGCGCGTCCAGCTGCGGCAGGGTGCCGGCCGCGACGATCTGGCCGCCGCCGTTGTTGTTGGCCGCGGTCAGGCCGTGTTCCGCCAGCTTCGCGGCGACGACCTCGGGGTCGCCGCCGAGCACGGCGATCATGCCGGTCTCGGTGGCCGCGGCCGCCTCGGCCATGGCCAGGCTGCGCTCGCGGACGAAGGCGAGCGCGTCGCGCGCGCTCAGCACTCCGGCACCGGCGGCGGCGGTGATCTCGCCGACGCTGTGGCCGGCCACGGCACCGACCAGCCCGCGGGCGGCCTTCTCGTCCGGGAACAGCGCGCGGGCGGTCACCAGTCCGGCGGCGACCAGCAGCGGCTGCGCGACGGCGGTGTCCTTGATCTCCTCGGCGTCCGCCTCGGTACCCGCGCGCACGAGGTCGAGTCCGGCGACCTCCGACCAGTTGCGGAGGCGGTCGGCGACACCGTCCAGCTCCAGCCAGGGGCTGAGGAAACCGGGGGTCTGGGCACCCTGTCCAGGGGCGACGATTACGAGCACGGTTCAACCCTCTCTCGCCAGGCGCCCGGGGGCGGGTAGGCGACGGTAACGAAGAAAAGCATCCGGGATTGTAAGGTCCCTACAGCGTGGTCAGCTTGACTCCCCGGCGGCCGCGAGCCGCCCCAGCGCCAGTGCGATACGCAGGGTGAAGGCCGAACGCACGTCGGAGGGAGCGTAGCCCGTGACGTCGGTCACACGTCGGAGCCGGTAGCGCACCGTGTTGGGGTGGACGAAGAGCATTCGGGCGGCACCCTCCAGGGAGGACGCCTGCTCCAGGTAGACACTCAAGGTCTCCAGGAGTGCCGAGCCCGCCTCGTCCAGCGGTGTGTAGATCTCCTCCACCAGCTGGCGCCGGGCCGCGTGGTCCCCGGCCAGCGCCCGCTCCGGCAGCAGGTCGTCCGCCAGCACCGGCCGCGGGGCGTCCGGCCAGGCCGCGCAGGCCCGCAGACCGGCTGCGGCGGCGTGCGCCGAGCGGGTCGCCGAGAGCAGGTCCGGCACGGTCGGGCCGACCACCACCGGACCGGGCGCGAACTGGCCGATCAGCGCCCGGGCCGCGTGCACCGGCTCCTTGTCGCCGCCCACCACGACCACCAGGCGCTTGCCCAGCACCCCGGTCAGCACGTGCAGCTTGGCGTACCGGGCGGCCCGGCGGATCGCCTCCACCACGAGTTCGCTGTCGCCGTCCGGAGCGGAGCCCACCACCACCCGGACCTGGTTCGGCTGGCCCCAGCCGAGCGCGGCGGCGCGGGACAGCACGCCCTCGTCGGCGTCGCCGGAGAGCAGCGAGTTGACCACCAGCGCCTCCAGCCGGGCGTCCCAGGCGCCCCGGGCCTCGGCGGCCTGGGCGTACACCTGGGCGGTGGCGAAGGCGATCTCCCGGGCGTAGACCAGGACCGACTCGCGCATGTCGGCCTCGTCGCCGGGGGCGGCCACCTCCTCGATGGCCTCCTCCATCACCTCGATGGTGGTGCGGATCAGCTCGACCGTCTGGCGCAGGGTGATCGCCCGGGTCAGCTCGCGCGGCGCGGTGCCGAAGACGTCGGTCGAGATCGCCTGCGGGGCGTCCGGCTTGCGGTACCACTCGGTGAAGGCGGCGATACCGGCCTGGGCGACCAGGCCGATCCAGGACCGGTGCTCCGGCGGCATCCGCCGGTACCAGCCGAGCTGGTCGTCCATCCGGGCGATCGCGGCGGAGGCGAGCTTGCCGGAGGACTTCTCCAGCCGCTTGAGGGTCGCGGCCCGGCGCTCGGCGCGCTCGGCGGCGAGCCGGCGCTCCTGCGCGGTCAGGCGCGGTGCCGCCCGGCCGGGCCGGTCTCTCCCGGCGCCGGGCGTCGGGCTCTTCCCGGTCCGGTCGGGATTGGCGGTGGGATCGCTCTTGGAGTTCGCGGAAGCGGCTGGCACAGGGACAAGACTGCCTCACCGGAGTGACTGCTCGTGCACAGCCCCCGGTGGACGGGTGGGGTGGTGAGCGTCACACCGCCGGAACTGCCACTACGGTGGGCCCGTGACCGATGCCCCCGCCCGCCCCCGCGCCGACCTGCGCCGGACCGCCGAGCGTTACCGCTCGACCCCCGCCGAGGGGGTCGAGACCAGGCACGCGTTCTCCTTCTCCGGGCACTACGACCCGAAGAACACGCACTTCGGCGCACTGCTGGCGTGCAACGAGGAACTGCTCGCGCCCGGCGCCGGGTTCGACGAGCACAAGCACCGGGACACCGAGATCCTCACCTGGGTCCTGGAGGGCGCGCTGGCCCACCGGGACTCGCGGGGGCACGGCGGGGTGGTGCGGCCCGGCATGATCCAGCACCTGGGCGCGGGCTCCGGCGTCACCCACACCGAGCGGAACATCGGCGGCGCGGACGGCCCGGTCCGCTTCGTCCAGATGTGGCTCCAGCCGGACGTCCTCGACGCGCCGCCGGTGTACGGGCTGCGCGGGGTGGAACGGGCGGCCGACGGGTTGACGCTGCTCGCCTCCGGGCTGGCGCGGGACGCCGGCACCCCGGCGCTGCGGCTGCGGCGGGGCGACGCCGCGCTGTGGCTGGTGACCGCCGGGCCGTGGCAGCCGCTGCCGGAGCTGCCGGCCGCCGCCTACCGCTACGCGCACCTGACGACCGGCTCGCTCGGCTACCGGACGGTGCCCGGGCCGCAGGGCGGGGGCCGTTCGATGGTGCCCGGCGACAGCGTGCGGATCACCGGGGACGCCTTCGCGGCGCCGACGGCCGGCGAGACCGGCGCGGAGCTGCTCCTGTGGGAGATGCACTCGCCGGTCTCGTACGGCTGACCGGCCCGCGTGGTCCCGCCGGACCTCCGGACCCGTCAGCCCCGGACTTCGGCGAGGACGGCGTCGGAGAGGACCGGCCAGACCTCGGCGGCCCACGGCCCGAAGCCGAGGTCGGTGAGCGCGACGCAGGCCACCCCCGCCTCCGGGTCCACCCACAGGAAGGTGCCGGACTGGCCGAAGTGGCCGAAGGTCGCCGGGGAGTTGGTGGTGCCCGTCCAGTGCGGGGCCTTGCCGTCGCGGATCTCGAAGCCGAGGCCCCAGTCGTTCGGCCGCCGGTGCCCGAAGCCGGGCAGGACGCCGCCGGTGCCCGGGAAGGCGACCTCGCGGGTGGCGGCGCGCAGCGTGCTCGGGTCGAGCAGCTTGGGCGACTGCAGCTCGGCGGCGAACCGGGTGAGGTCGGCGACGGTGGAGAGGCCGCCGGCCCCGGCGGGGGTGCGGTGCGCGGTGTTGATCAGGGTGGCGTGCATGCCGAGCGGCTGGAACACGGCCTCGGCGGCGTACCGGCCGAACTCGATGCCCGCGGCCTGCTCCAGGGTCCGCGCCAGCACGTCGAAGCCGGCGTTGGAGTAGAGCCGGCGGTTGCCGGGCTCGGCCATCACCCGGTGCTCGTCGAAGGCCAGGCCCGAGGTGTGGGCCAGCAGGTGCCGGACGGTCGAGCCCTCGGGCCCGGCCGGGTCGTCCAGCTCGAAGACGCCCTCCTCGACCGCGACCAGCACGGCGTACGAGGTGAGCAGCTTGGTCACCGACGCCAGCGGGAACAGGTGCTCCTGCGGCCCGTGCGCGCCCAGTACCGCGCCGTCCGCACCCCGGACGACGGCCGCCGCCGCGTGTGGCACCGGCCAGCTCTCGATCTTCCGCAAGCTCTCCATGGGGCCCGACTCTAACCGGGCCGGCGGGCCCGGCGGGATGGCAGGCTAGTGCCGACCGCACTCCACGGCGCCGCCGGCGCCGACACGTTCATCACCGGGGGGACCGACATGACCGTACTCGCCGCGTTCGAGACCGAGCTGCGCACCTGCTGCGAGGTGTACCGCGAGCCGCTCGGCGACCCCGACCGGTCGCCGCGGCACACCATCGGCGAGGTGTCGGCGGCCAGCGGGCTGACCGCGCACACCCTGCGCTGGTACGAGCGGATCGGGCTGCTCGACCCGGTGGACCGCTCGGCCTCCGGCCAGCGCCGGTACAGCGACGCCGATCTGCACCGGCTGGCCTTCCTGGGCCGGCTGCGGCTGACCGGGATGCCGGTGGCCGACATGCAGCGGTACGTGGAGCTGGCCCGGCAGGGCGACCGGACCTCCACCGCCCGGCGCGATCTGCTGCTCGCCCACCGGGAGGAGGTGCGGCAGCAGATCGCGGACCTGCACGCCACGCTGGCCGTGCTCGACCACAAGGTCGACCTGTACAACCGGCGGATCGCTCAGGGCACCCCGTCGCACTAGTGCTGCGGAGGTGTCAGACCTCGCGGCCGAGGTAGGCCGCGAGCCGGGTGTACGCGTCGGCGTCGGCCGGGGCGGGACGGACCGGGCCGAACGGCACGGCGCCGCCGCGCGGCTCGGCCGGCAGCACGGCGAGCGCGATGCCCAGCGCGGCCTCGCCCAGCCGCTCGTCCAGCGGGAGGGTGGTGTCGAGCGCCCGGGCGATGTCCCAGGCGTGGGTGACGGTCTCCAGGACGTAGCCGCCCACCGCGGCGCGGCCGGGCACCTCGCCCCAGGGCGCGAAGGTCGGGCGGTCCAGCTTGGCGTCCTCGGCCCAGGCGGTGGTCACCCGGGCGCGGGCCCGGCCGAGGGCGGCCGGCCAGCCGTCGTCGGGCTGCTCGCCGGTCGCGGCCACGACGTCCTCGCAGCGGCCGCCCTCGCCCATGTAGGCGAGCCGGTGGACGCCGCCGACCACGTGGCTCAGCAGGGCCCGCAGGTCGTACGCGGGGCACGGGGTGGGCCGGTCCAGGTTCTCCGGCCCGGTCTCGGCGATCAGCTTCTCCAACTGGTCGAGGGCGAGCTGGTACAGCGGGCGCGGGTCCTGGGCGGTGTCCATGGGAAGTCTCAACTCCAGTGGTGCGGAAGGTTTTCGGTGCGAGAGGCAATCTCCTTGTAAAACCTGACAACCTCCGTCAGGTTTTCTGGGATCCTCGGTTCATGAAGGCCGACCGCCTGCTCTCGATCCTGCTGCTGCTCCAGACCCGCGGCCGGGTGCCCGCCACCGAACTGGCCGAACGGCTTGAGGTGTCGGTCCGCACCATCTACCGCGACGTCGAGGCGCTCTCGTCGGCCGGCGTGCCCGTCTACACCGAACGCGGCCGGCACGGCGGCATCAGCCTGCTGCCCGGCTACCGCACCGACGTCAGCGGCCTGACCGCCGACGAGGCGCGCGCCCTGTTCGTGCTCTCCGCCCAGGGTGCGCACAGCGACCTCGGGCTGGACGGCGCGCTGGGCTCGGCGCTGCGCAAGGTGATGGCCGCCCTGCCCGCCCCGCACCGGCCGGGCGCCGAGCGGATCAGCGAGCGGGTCCTGGTCGACCCGGCGCGCTGGCTCCAGGCCGGCGCGCCGCCCGGGCCCGACCTCGGGGAGCTGCAGTACGCGGTGTTCGCCGACCGGCGGCTGCGGCTGCGCTACCGGCACAGCGGCACGCCCGCCCCGGTGGAGTACACCGTGGACCCGTACGGCCTGGTCAGCAAGGCCGCCGTCTGGTACCTGGTGGCCGACCTGCGGGGCGAGCCGCGGCTGTTCCGGGCCGACCGGGTGCTGTCCTCGGAGACCGCCGAGGAGCCGGTGCGCCGGCGGCCGGGGGTGGGGCTGGGCGACGTCTGGACGGTGCTGCGCGAGCAGGTGGAGCGGCTGCCGAAGGAGTTGACCGTGAAGGTGCGGGTGCGCCGGGGGCGGCTGGACATGTTCGTCCGGATCCACGGCGCCCGGCTCGCCGGGCCGCCGCCGGAGAGCGGGAACGGCGCGCCCGAGGACTGGGTGGAGCTCACTCTCGGCTTCCAGGCGCTGCCGGCCGTGCGGGCCCTGCTGGCGTTCGGCGCGGAGGCCGAGGTGCTCTCCCCGCCCGCGGCCCGCCGGGAGATGGGCCGGGCCGCGGCCGAGGCCGTCCGCGTCTACCAGGACGGTGTGGCGCGCCCGGGAGCCTGATCGGGCCCCCGGGCGCCGCGGGATCAGGCCTGCGGGTCCGGGCGGGAGACGTCCTGGTAGGCGCCGAGGGCGACGGCGGCGAAGTTGTGCAGGCTGTCGGTGCCGGGCGTGAAGTAGCCGTTGTGCCCGGAGGAGTGGGCCGAGGAGATCCGTTCGGAGCCGAAGTCCGCCGAGGTCGGGTCGGCGCCGTGGCCGAGTCCGCCGACCTCCAGGTACGGCACGTTGCCGATCCAGTCGGTCTCGTTGCGGGTGGCCCAGACGTGCACGCCGCCGCCCAGCTCCGAGCTGCTCTCCACCCCCATGCCGGGGGAGCCGAAGACCACCATGTCGGTGACCCCGGAGGTGTCGGTGGGCGAGGCGGCCGCCCGGGGGATGTCCGGCGCGGCGGTACCGCAGACCACCGAGCCGTAGGAGTGGCAGAACAGCGCGGGCGGCGCGTCCGGCCGGGTGGTCTCCTTGAGCCCGGCGAGCAGCCGGCGCAGCCGGGGCGCGCCGACGTCGGCGAGCCGGGAGGTGACGGCGTCCGGGCCTAGCCCGGAGGGGGTGACGTAGCCGGTCCAGGCGACGACCGCGGTGTGCGTGCCCGGGGCCTGCCGGTGCTCCTCCTCGTACAGCGAGCGGGCCATCCCGGCGGGGGAGCGGAGCGGTTCGACGGCCTGGTCGAAGTGGCCGAGGTCGGCGTCCGAGCCGGGGACGAGCACCGCGATCCGGTCGGCCGCGCCGAGGTCGCCCCAGACCTCGGTGAGCAGGCCGCGTCCGCGCGGGTCGAAGGCGAGGATCTGCCGGCCGGGGGCGAGCAGGCTCTGGACGTCGTTGGCGCGGGAGACGGCCAGGGCGCGCTGCTCCTGGTCGAGCTCCGGGTCGGCGGCGCGGGCCCGGGCGCGGTCGCGCTCGGCGGCCAGCGCCACCCGGTTGGCCCGGTAGCGCAGGGCGAGCGGGGCGCCGTCGAAGTTGCCGACGACCAGCGGGTAGGCCGCGACCAGCCGGTCGACCTCGGCCGGGGCGAGCTGGGCGAAGAACTCGGCGACGGCGGCCGGTGCGGTGGTGGCCGGGTCGGGCAGGTCGTGCCCGTAGGAGTGGTCCTCGACCCAGGCGGCGCTGCCGGCCGGTGGCGTGGAGATGGCCAACTGCTCGGTGGCGGCGGCGGCCTGGGCGGCCGCCGCACCGGCGTCCGCGAGGACGGCGGCGCCCGCGAAGGCGCCGATCAGGATGTGCTTCCACCGCCGACGGCGCATCGCCTCAACTCCCAGAGAGTCCCGTTCACCGATCCCGGACGGGGCCCGAGGGTGGTACGACTGCCAACTTCCAGCGCAAGCCTAGGGGCCAGGAGGAGCGCTGGGCCCGCCCTAAACTGTGGGATGGGTCACATGAACGCGGGGTGTCCCGGAGGCGTTACGTTCGTTCGCGGGGAAACCGGCGCGGGAAACCGGCGCGGGAAGCCGGTCGCCGTCGAACGCTCCGCCCCCGCGGCCGGGTGGCGGCGGGGGCGGGCGCGTGCGGGTGCGTTCGGGCGCGGCGGGGCCGGCCCGGGCGGCTCAGTCCAGCGAGTTCCAGGCGGAGCACGAGCGCGAGCCGCTGACCAGGCGGTCCGGGTGGCCGCTGCCGTCGGCCACCGAGATCCGGCGGTAGCTGTCGCCGTGGAAGACCCAGTACTCGCTCTTGCCGCCGATCCGCTGGCAGTCCGGGACGGGCAGGAAGCAGTTCACCGCGGCGACGCCGTTCAGCGAGCCCCACTGGGACAGCTCCCGGTCGGTGCGCTCCAGGACGTCGGTGTGGGCGGCGCCGTCGGCGACCGAGATCAGCCGGTACTGCTGGCGTCCGCCGGTGGTGTGGAAGCACCAGTACCAGCTCTTGCCGCCGACCCGCTGCTGGTCGGGGACGGGTAGGAAGCAGTCCACCCGGCCGACGCCGTTGAGCGAGTTCCAGGCGGTGAGGTCGCGGTCCGGGCGCTCCAGGGCGGCGGTGTGGGTGCTGCCGCAGGTGATCGAGATCGTCCGGTACTGCGGGCGTCCGCCGGTGCTGTGGAAGCACCAGTACCAGCTCTTGCCGCCGGGGTTCTGCAGGTCGGGCATGGGCAGCAGGCAGTCGACCCGGTCGACGCCCCGGAAGCAGTCGTGGGCGCTCAGCGCGCTGTCGCCCTTGACCAGCTGGTCGGTATGGGCGGAGCCGTCGGCGACCGAGATCTTCCGGTAGCGGTCGCCGTGGCCGACCCAGAACTGGGTCCGGCCGCCGCGCCGCCACTGGTCGGGGACGGCGAGGAAGTCGTCGCACGGGTACGCCGGGCCGCCCTGGGTGCCGGTCTGCCCGCCCTGCTGGGTCTGCGTCTGCCCGCTGCTCTGGCCGTTCTGGCCCGTCTGGCCGCCGGTGAGCCGCCCGTCGGCGAGGGCCCGCAGGGTGCCGAGGGAGGGCATGAAGGCGTACACCGAGCCGGTGGTCTGCACGAACTGGGCGAAGCTCAGCGAGGTGTGCTTGATCGAGCCGTCCGACTCCCGGCTCTCGAAGTCGACGTCGTCGGCCGCCAGGATCACCGGGTCCTTGCCGGGCTCCGGGTTGCGTCCGGGCGGGAAGTCCGACTGGTCCATCCAGTCGGCCTGGATGAACTCGAACTGCCGCTGGATGTCCGCCTGGTAGGAGATGAACAGCAGGCCGCGCGGGTCGTCGGGCCCGCCCGGGCCCTCCGAGGCCGGGTCGAACGGCGCCCCGTAGGGCGTGCCGCGGCGCATGATCCGGCGGCTGTCGAGGTCCTTGGCGTCGAACGGCGGGCGGCTGGGGTCCGGTGCCTGGAGGCCGGCCCGGGGGCTGGTCTTGCGCAGGTGCGACCAGAGCGGGGTGACCAGGCCCTCCAGGTCGTCCCGGAAGTCGAAGTCGTTGTCCGCCGAGGCCGCCGGGTTGTTGGGGACGTCCCGGTCCTGGAAGTGGCAGACCGGGGCGCCGGAGCGCCAGCGGCCGACCATCCGGGCGGCCAGCCACTCGGTGCTCGCCCCGTCCGGGACGGCCTTGGCGAGCTTGAGCTCCTTCAGCTTCACCCCGACCTGCGACCACCAGCCGGGGACGTCCTGGGCGAGCCGGCGGACCACCTGGAAGGAGCCGTTGCGGGTCCAGTCCGGGTACTTGTCCTTGGGGAAGCTGTTCGGGTCGTTGTCCAGGCCGCAGACGAACTCACCGGCCGGGATGATCCGGGTGCCCGGGTGGCCCTCGACCTCCTCGGGACGGTTCGGGTCGGGCCGGTCGAAGCCCCGGACGCCGGGCTCGCTGATGCCGTCCTTGAAGCCGAAGTGCTCCTTGCCCCGGCGGCTGCCGAGCAGGGTCTGGGCGTTCTGCTGGTAGACGATCAGCACCCGGCACTCGGCGGCGGCGATGCGCTGGGCCTCGACGGCGGCCTGGAGGTCCTTCTCGGTGTCCGCGGAGATCTTCAGCACGGCGTGCACCGGCTGGCCCTTGCCGTTGCCGAACAGCCAGCTCTCCGGCGAGTTGTCGCCGGTGTCGCCGAGCGCGCCGGCCCGCCTGGCCGAGCCCTCCTTGAACGCCTCCAGGCCGCTGCCGACCGGCGGGGGCGCCGGGAACGGGTCGGTGGTGGCGAGCATCCGCAGGCCCTCGTACGTGAAGCTGATGCCCAGCCAGGTCGCCGTGAGGGTCTTGGGGTCGTCGCCGCCGGAGGTCCTACGGGCCCGGCTGAAGGCCTCGTTGAAGGCGGCGACCTCACGGGTGGTGGAGATCTGCGGGGTGATCTGCCGGAGCCAGTCGCGGGCCCGGGCGGCGTCCTCGAACTTGAGGAACAGGACGCTGACGTTGTCCTTCTTGAAGCCGGCCAGGATGTCGCCCTGGATCTCGTCGCTCTCGCGAAGGCTCAGATCCGTTGCCATGGGGTGGGGGTCCTTTCGGGGTGGGGGGTCAGGTGGTGGGGCCGAGCTGGACCCACTTGGCGACGGAGGGCACGCCCTGGTCGTTGAGCAGGAAGAGCATGTACCAGCCGGGCGGCGCGGCCTTGGCGTCCGGCGGGGCCTGGAACTCCAGCCGGTTGCCGGCCCGGCTGGTGAGCCGCAGGTCGATGTGGCGCTGGCTGGTGTTGACCGAGTGGGTGGAGGTGGTCGGCGAGAGCAGGACGGCCTTGGCGGCCAGGCCCGGGGTGCCGGTGGTGACCTGGAAGGTCCGGTCGTAGCCGATCGGGCCGGTCGGGGCTCGGTCGAGCAGTGGCCGGTCGCCCTGGTGGAGGTAGGCCGGCTCGTAGATCTCGATGGTGCCGTTCATGGTGACCGGGCCCGTGGTGCCCGGGACGTCGCTCACCGTGCCGTTGATGTCCGGGTTGTTGGCGAGCTGCTGGAGTTCGTCGCCGGTGACCATGACGCGGCCGTCGGGCAGCACCACGGCGTTGGAGTGGTAGCCGCGCGGCAGCCGCTGGACCGGGCCGAGCTGCCAGTTCCCCTGGTCGTCGCGGAGTTCGATCTGGCGGTACTTGAGGTCGGCGTTCGGGTTGTACGGGCCGTTGCCGTAGTCGCGGATGTCGTACGCGCCGTTGACCGTCATCAGCCGGCCGTTGGGCAGCAGCAGGGTGTCGTCCTGGGTGCGGCCGAAGGCGCGGGGCTTCTCGGCGGTCCAGGCGCCGTTGGAGAAGCGCAGGGTGCTCGGGTTGTCCCGGTCGCCGCCGAGGACCAGGGCGGAGTCCGGGCCGTTGACGCCGCCGGGCAGCGGTACGGCCGAGCCGTAGTTGCGCTTGCGCCCGTCCGGGCGGGGCGTCAGGTCGGAGCGGGACTCGGCGACCGGGTCGAACTTCCACTGTTCGGCGGCCTGGCGGCCGAAGGCGTAGACGTTGCCGTCGTTGAGCGAGAACAGGTGCGGGTAGTCCAGGGTGAACGGGGCGTTCACCTTGAACCGGTCGACCGGGGTGTTCTTCGGGGTGTCGGTCTTGAGCGAGGGCACCGGGTGGCTCTTGGCGGGGAAGCGCTCGACCACCGGGGTGGGGGTGCCCCAGCCGAGTTCGGACTGGCCGGACATGATCAGCTGCCGGCCGTCCGCGCCGGTCACCACCGAGGGGTACCAGCGGCCGACGGACATGTCGGGGTTGCGGGTCCAGGTCTCGGTCCACGGGTCGAAGATCAGCGAGAGCTTGGCGCCGGTGCCGCCGTTGCCGCCGAGGTTGCCGCCGAAGACGCCGAGCATGCCGTTGGGCAGGAAGGAGTGGCCGGCGCAGAAGAACGGCGCGGGACGCGGCTGGTTCAGGCCGTCGGGCATGTCGACCACCGGCGGGGTGACCTGCTTGTAGGCGTCCTTGCCGTACCCCTTGGCCGGGTCCCAGAGGAAGGCCCGGCCGGCGTTCTCCGTGCCGGTGGTCTGGGTGGGCGCGGGCTCCTTCTCCGGGTTGGTCTCGATCCGTTCGAAGGAGAACAGCAGCACCTTGCCGGTGGGCAGCAGGGCGATGTGGTCGCCGAAGTCGGGGGAGGGGAAGTACTGGTTGAACGCCCCGAAGGTCGCCGCGGCGAAGCCCTTGTTGTGGGTGGTCTGGGACGCCGTCAGCGCGTTCAGCCGGTTGGTGCGGGTGGTCTGGGGGTAGTCGCCGATACCGCGGACGGCGGCGCGCAGCCGGGCGTGCTCCTCGGCGTGCTCCTGGCCGAGTGCGGCGACCTCGTCGTCGCGCAGCTCGGCGAGCACCCGGGGGTCGGCGACCTTCGGGGCGACGGCGGCCGCCGGGTCGTCGGTGGTCTCGTGGCCGGTCTCGTGGCCGCCGGGGCCGTGGGCGGCGGCGGGGCCGGCGGTCAGCGCGCAGACCACGGCGGTGGCGAGGACGGCCGCGACGCGGCGGCCGGGCCGTGGCGGGGACAGGGACATGGAACTCCTCGGACGGGCAGGGCCGCCCGGCGCGGGACGGCCGGGCGGGAACGGGGGATCGGGCCGGCGACGGCTCGTTCGATCGCCGACAGTCACAGGCCATCACGGTCCGTGGTTGTTCGCATGCGGAGGCACTGCGTTCGGCGGCGGCGAGGTCCGCAAGCGGGTGAGCCGGCGGCGGGGAGCGGCGGACGGGCGCGAACGCGCGTGGGCGCGGACCGTCCGGTCCGCGCCCGCCGCACCGCTTCACCGGCCCCCGCGGGCCCGGGTGTTCAGACCCCGCCGAGCGCGTACACGGTGAAGAACGCCGCCCCCGCGCCGACCGCCGCCTTGGCCGGACGGGAGAACGCCGTCCAGGGGCCGTCGAACCGGCGGGTGAACCACCCGATCGCGATCAGGGCGGCGCCGAACAGCGGAAGCAGCGCCAGCCGCAGCAGGACCCAGCCCGCCGAGTCCGGAGCCACCGTCAGCCCCGGCACGGCATCGAAGGCGGCGGCGCCCGGCACCGCGACCGCGAGCATCGCGCTCTGGTGCCAGCAGAAGATCGTCATCGCCGAGAGGTTGACGGCCACCACTGGCAGCCAGAGCAGCGGACGGCGGGTCAGCAGCCGGCCGAGCCGTCCGTGCAGCAGCACCGCCGCGCCGCACTGCACCGCGGCCAGGGCCGGCACCAGCAGGGACGGCGGGTGCGAGTTGGTCCGGTCGGCGCCCGGCACCCCGACCATGGACGCCGGGTAGTGGAAGACCAGCAGCAGGGTCGCGAACAGGACCGCGCCGCCGGCCAGCAGCAGCCGCGCCGCCGGACGGCCCAGCCGGCCCTCGGCCCAGAGCACGCCCAGCTGGTAGCCGAACAGCCAGCCCGGCAGGACGGTCAGCAGCCCGACCCAGGACGGCACCGACTCCGCCCACGGCCCGTACCGCAGCAGGTCGACGACGGCGACCGCGGCGAGCAGCAGGCCCGCCGACCAGCCGCCCAGCCGGCGGGCGGCGGCCGCGCAGAGCGGGGTGAGCGCGGTCAGCCCGAGGTAGACCGCGATGTACCAGAGCGGCTGCACCACCAGGGTCGAACCGGTCCGGACGGTGTCGGCGGGCACCCCGAGGCGCGGCAGCAGCGGGATCAGCAGCGCCCAGACGGCCGTCACCCCGAGCACCGGACGGAGCAGCCGCACCGCCCGGCCGCGCAGCCAGCCGGCGTGGCCCGTGCCGCGGGCCCTCGCCCGGGCCAGTGAGCGGACCGCGGAGTGGCCGCCGACCAGGAAGAACACCCCGAGCAGTTGGAGCCCCCAGCTGGCCGGGGCGAAGAAGCCGAGGGCGGGGGAGGAGAGCGGGCTGGCGTTGTGCAGGGCGCCGTCGGCGGAGCGGGTGAAGCCGCCGAGCAGCCAGTGGCCGACCGGGACGGCGAGCAGGGCGAGGGCGCGCAGGCCGTCCAGCGCGCGGTCGCGGCTCTCGGGGGTGCGGGCGTCCACCCGGTGGGCGGCCCGGCGCAGGGCGGCGAGCGGGGCCGAGAGCGGGGCCGAGAGCGGGGCCGAGAGCGGGGCCGAGAGCGGGGCGGGCGGGGTGCTGGGCATGGCGGGGTCTCCGTTTCGCGGGGTGCGGCGCGGCGGTCGGTCGAGCGGGTGCCGGGGCGGGTGGCGGGACGGTCGGCAGTGCCGGCGCGGTCAGCGGTGGCGCCGGGTCAGCGGCCGAGGGCGAGGGCCGCGAAGGCGGCCAGCGAGGCGGTGCCCGGGGCGAAGTAGCCGGTGTGGCCGTGCGAGCCGGTGGAGGGCAGCGGCCGGGCGCCGAAGGCCGGGTCGGTCGGGTCGGCGCCGTGGCCGAGGCCGAACAGCCGGACGTACGGCACGTTGCCGATCCAGTCGGAGCCGTTGCGGGCGGTGGCCCAGAGCGGGACGCGGGGGTCGAGCTCGGCGGCCGAG
The DNA here is from genome assembly GCF_042656005.1 of Kitasatospora misakiensis. Classification (NCBI taxonomy): domain Bacteria; kingdom Bacillati; phylum Actinomycetota; class Actinomycetes; order Kitasatosporales; family Streptomycetaceae; genus Kitasatospora; species Kitasatospora misakiensis. The sequence goes on from NZ_JBHSOF010000014.1 coordinate 116,216, forward strand.
CCGACGCCGAGGCCCGGCGAGCCGAGCACCACCACGCCGGAGGCCTGCCGCGGACCGGGCCGGGCCAGCCCGCAGACCACCGAGCCGTAGCTGTGGCAGAAGACCGTGGGCGGCGCCTCCGGGGCGGTGCTGACGGCGAGTCCGTCCAGCAGCCGGGTCAGCCGCTCGGCGCCGGCCCGGGCCAGCGGCTCGGTGACGGCGTCCGGTCCGAGGCCGAGCGGGGTGGTGTAGCCGGCCCAGGCGATCACGGCGGTCCGCCCGCCGGTCGCCCCGGCCAGGGCGCGGGCCATCCCGACGGGGGTGCCGTACGGGTCGCCGGCGCGGTCGAAGCTGCGCAGGTCGATGTCGGAGCCGGGGACGACCACGGCGATCCGCCCGGCGCCGGCGAGGTCGCCGAACACCTCGGCGATCTGGCCGCGGCCGCGCGGGTCGAAGGCCAGGAACCGGCGCGGGCCGCCGGGCGCCGCCGCGTCCAGCAGGGTGCGGTAGCGCTCGGCGCGCTCACGGGCGGCGGTGCGGTCCCGCGGGGTGAGCGCCGGGTCGGCGGCCCGGGCCAGGGCGCGGTCGCGCTCCTCGGCGATCGCCCGGGCGTTGGCCCGGTGGCGCAGCTCGACGGGCGCGCCGTCGAGGTTGCCGACCACCAGCGGGTGGCGGACGGCCAGCGTCTCCCGGTCGGCGGGCGACAGCCGGGCGAAGAAGGCGGCGACCTCGGCGGGGGTCGCGCCGGCCGGGTCGGGCAGCGCCAGGCCGAGGGCGGTGTCGGCGACCCAGGCGGTGCTCCCGGGCGGCGGTCCGGTCACCGCCCGCTCGCCCCCGGCGGCCCAGCCGCCCGCGCCCAGCACCGCGACCAGCGCCAGCGCGGCGGCGGCCGCCGTTCGACGGATTCGCTGCTTCCCCATGTCCGTTTCCCTCCCGGCCCGTTCGGCTTCGACGGGGAGGACGGTAGGAAGCAGGTGGCCCCGCGGGCGTCACACCGCGGGGCCAACTCACCGGTGCTACCGGGGTATCAGGAGGTTTTCCCCCGGGGGAGAACCCCACCCCGGGCCGGGGGCGCGCGTCACTGCCCCGGGGTCACCAGGCCCGACTCGTAGGCGAGCACCACGGCCTGGGCCCGGTCGCGCAGGTCCAGCTTGGCCAGGATCCGGCCGATGTGGGTCTTCACGGTCTGCTCGGCGAGGACCAGCCGCGCGGCGATCTCCTGGTTGGACAGGCCGCGGGCGATCAGCTCCAGCACCTCGGTCTCCCGCGGCGTCAGCCCGTTGAGGCGCAGCTTCGGGTCGCGGCGCGGGGCCGGCCGGGTGCGGGCGAAGTCCTCGATCAGCCGGCGGGTCACCGAGGGGGCGAGCAGGGCCTCGCCGGCCGCGACCACCCGGACGGCGGCGATCAGGTCGGCCGGCGGCGCGTCCTTGAGCAGGAAGCCGCTGGCGCCGGCCCGCAGCGCCTCGTAGACGTAGTCGTCCACGTCGAAGGTGGTGAGCATCAGCACCTTGGGCCGGTGCGCGCCGGGCACCGCCGGGTCGAGCAGCCGACGGGCGGCCTCCAGGCCGTCCATGACGGGCATCCGGACGTCCATCAGCACCACGTCCGGATGGGAGCGGCCGGTCACCTCCAGCGCCTGGGCGCCGTCCGCGGCGTCCCCCACCACGTCGATGTCGCTCTGCGCGCTCAGCAGGGCGGCGAATCCGGCCCGTACCATCGCCTGGTCGTCGACGATGATCACGCGGATGGTCATACGGTGCCCTCCCCAAGGCGCGCTACGGTCCGGCCGGCGTCCCGTCCGGCTCCGGGGACGCGGTGCCGCTCGGCCGGCTGTCCTGCGTCCGAGTATCCGTCAGGCCGTCGAGCGGCAGGACGGCGGCCACCCGGAACCCGCCGTCCGGCAGCGGCCCGGTGTCCAGCCGGCCGCCCAGCAGTCGGACCCGCTCGCGCATGCCGACCAGTCCCTGGCCGGTGCCCTCCGCCGAGGCCTCCAGCGACTCGGCGCGCTCGGGCGGGGCCGCGTTGACCACGGTGACCAGCAGGGAGCCGTCGGTGACGGCCAGTGAGACCCAGGTCTCGGCGCCCGGGGCGTGCCGGACCACGTTGGCCAGCGCCTCCTGGACGATCCGGTAGACGGAGAGGCCGACGGCCGGTGGCAGCGCGTCGTCCGCCAGCTCCGGGGCGAGGGTGAGCTCGGCCGCGACCCCGGCCCGGCGGACGGTGTCGACCAGTTGGGCCAGCTGCCCGAGCCCCGGCTGCGGCGCCGTCTCGGCGCCCGACTCCTCGCTGCGCAGCACCCCGAGCAGCCGCCGCATCTCGGCCAGCGACTCGCGGGCGGTGTCGGCGATCGCGGTGAACTCCTCGGCCGCCTCCTCCGGGACGCCGGTGATCCGGTACGGCGCGCTGGCCGCCTGCACGGCGATCACCGACATGTGGTGGGCGACCACGTCGTGCAGCTCGCGGGCGATCCTGGCGCGCTCCTCCAGCAGGGTGCGCCGCTCGCGCTCGGCCTCGCTGATGTGCTCCTGCTCCGCCAGCAGCCGGCGGGCCTCGGCGCGCTCGCGCAGCGCCCCGCCGAGCACCAGGACGGCGCCGGTCAGGGCGGTGGCGAGCAGGCTGTCGTCCCCGCCCAACCGGTCGGTGAAGCCCACCTCGTACAGCGCCAGGCTCGCCGCCGCGGTCGCCAGCCAGACCGCGATCAGGGTGCGCCGGGGCTCGCGCAGCGCCAGCGGCAGCATCAGCAGCAGGTAGCCGATCAGGGCGGTCGGCGGCCACGGCCAGGGGCCGGTGGGCCCGCTGCCGGTGCTGAGGACGAGCAGCGAGGTCAGCAGGTCGGCGCCGCCGATCATCCACCAGGCGGGCAGCGGGCGGGTGACGGCGAGCAGCAGCGGCACCGTCTGGGCGACCGCGAGGGCGGCGGCGAGGCCCGGGGCGAGCCCGTAGTCCTCGCTCAGCACGTTGAGCGCGCTGGGCAGCAGGGCGGAGACCGCGGCCAGGGCGAGGGCGTACGGGAGGAGGCGGAGCCAGCGGCGCGGGGCCTGGGCGAGCAGCGGGGTGTGGTCGGTGGAGGGGCGGGTCAGCGGGGAGAGCAGCGCGCGCACCGGACCGCCCGGGGCCGGCCCGGTGAGTGGCTTGGTCATCCGGTCAGCCTAGGGCGGTGCGGTCGGGCGGGCGTCCCACCGGGGGACGGGGTCCGGCGTAGTACCCGGGTATGAGGCGCGGCCCCGCGAGGCGCCGGCTCAGGGGCGCCAGCGGCCGACCAGGGCCGGGCCGAGCTGGTCCAGGTGACGGTCGATCAGCGTGATCATGCCCGCCGGCCCGGTGTCCTCCTGGTCGGCGCTCCAGGACAGGTGGGCGGCGCGCAGGACGGCGCCGAAGGCGGCCGCGAGGACGGCGGGCCGCAGGTCCTCGGCCGGGTCGACGCCCTCGCGCTCGGCGAGCACCCGGATCACCACGCGCTCCTGCTCGGCGACCCGGCGCAGGTGGGCGGCGAGCAGGGTGGGGGTGTCCTCGATGATCCGGATCAGCTCCAGCGCGGACCGCACCGAGCGCGGCCCGGTGCGGTGGGCGGTGCCGAGCTCGCGCCAGGCGCCGACGATCGCGGCGCGCAGCGCCTCCAGCGGGGTCTCCTCGGCGGGGCGGGCCCGCAGCAGCTCGATGAAGTGGTCCTCGGCCTCGGCGAGGACGGCGAGCGCGACCTCGTCCTTGTTGGCGAAGTAGCGGAAGAAGGTGCGCTGCGAGACGTCGACCGCGGAGGCGATCTCGTCGACCGTGGTGCTGGCGAAGCCCTGGCCGAGGAAGAGCCGGTGGGCCGCCTCGATGAGGGCGTCCCGGGTGCGCTGCTTCTTCCGCGCGCGCAGTCCGGGCTCCTGGACGGGGGCGGGGGAAGCGGGCTGAGCGGCCATGGCGGGAGCCTTCCGGACGGTGATCAGGCTGATCTTCCGGAGGCTACTGTAGCCCTCTGACAAATGGCGGACAGTGGCAGAAGGCAGCTGTTGCCGAATGTCAGCAGCTGACATAATCTGCCCGGAGTGGCGCCCGTCGGGCCGGGAACTCGTGGGGACGGGTGGCCGGGGCGCCACGACCACGTCCGCCAGCAGTCAGCCCCGGAGGGCCCAGATGAGCCAGTCCCTCACCAAGAGCGCCACGGCGGACGCACCGCCGTCCGGCACGTCACCGGGCGGGAGGAGCCTCCAGGGACACCCCTGGCTGACCCTGCTCACCGTCGCCGTCGGCGTCATGATGGTCGCCCTGGACGGCACGATCGTCGCCATCGCCAACCCGGTGATCCAGGCGGACCTCCACGCCGCGCCCTCCGACATCCAGTGGGTGACCAGCGGTTACCTGCTGGCCCTCGCGGTCTTCCTGATCACGGCCGGCAAGATCGGCGACCGGTTCGGCCACAAGACCACCTTCCTGGTCGGCGCGGTCGGCTTCGCCGCCACCTCGGCGGCGATCGGCTTCGCCGGGGACATCCGGACGGTGATCGTCTGCCGCGTGCTGCAGGGCCTGTTCGGCGCGCTGCTCCAGCCGGCCGCGCTCGGCCTGCTGCGCGGGGCCTTCCCGGCCGACCGGCTCAACATGGCGATCGGCATCTGGGGCGGGGTGATCGGCGCCTCCACCGCGGCCGGTCCGATCGTCGGCGGCCTGCTGGTCGAGCACGTCAACTGGGAGTCGGTGTTCTTCATCAACATCCCGGTCGGCCTGCTGGCGCTGGCCCTCGGCCTGTGGATCCTCAAGGACGCGCGGACCGAGAACGCCGCCCGGTCCTTCGACGTCCCGGGCATCGCGCTGCTGTCGGCGGCGATGTTCGCGCTGGTCTTCGGCATCATCAAGGCGCCCGAGTGGGGCTGGGGCGACCCGGCCACGCTGCTCTTCCTGGGCGGCGCGGTCGTGCTGATGACCGCCTTCGCCTTCTGGCAGCGGGTGGCCCGCGAGCCGCTGATCCCGCTCGCCCTGTTCCGCTCGCTGCCGCTGTCGGCCGGCACCCTGCTGATGGTGCTGATGGCCTTCTCGTTCTTCGGCGCGATCTTCTTCGTGACCTTCTACCTCCAGAACGTGCACGGCATGACGCCGGTCCAGGCGGGCGTCCACCTGCTGCCGATGACCGGCATGATGATCGTCGGCTCGCCGCTGGCCGGCATCGCGATCGGCAAGCTCGGCCCGCGGATCCCGATCGTGGCCGGGATGCTGATCACCACCGTCGCGATGTTCGGCATGTCCACCCTGGACGCCGGCTCCGGCAACGGCGTGATGGCGCTCTGGTTCGTGCTGATGGGCCTGGGCATCAGCCCGGTCATGGTCGGCGCCACCGAGGTCATCGTCGGCAACGCCCCGATGGAGCTGTCCGGTGTCGCCGGCGGCCTCCAGCAGTCCGCGATGCAGGTCGGCGGCAGCCTCGGCACCGCCGTGCTGGGCGCGCTGATGGCCGCCAGGGTCACCGACGCGCTGCCCGGGAAGTGGGCGGACGCGGGCCTGCCGCCGGTGGAGCCGGCCCAGGCCGAGGGCCTCAACCAGGCCGCCCAGCTCGGGATCGCCCCGCCCGCCCCGGCCGGCACCCCGCAGCAGGTGGTCGACGCGATGGCCGGGGCCGTCCACGACTCCTTCGTCAGCGGCATGTCGCTCGCCTTCGCGGTCGCCTCGGTGGTCGCCTTCGCCGCCGCCGTGCTCGGCCTGCTGACCCGCCGCGGCACCACCGAGGCCGGGCCCGCCGTCCACATCTGACCGCCGCCCCGCCGCCGTACACCGCCCCGTCGCCGGGCGAAAAGCCGAGGGGCCGGCCCTCCCGCACGTGGCGGGAGGGCCGGCCCCTCGGTGGTCCCGGCTACGGACTCAGGCGTCGCCGCCCGCGGCGCCCGGGTCGGCCGCCGCCACGTCGAGCAGCTGGTAGCGGTCGATCGCGTCCTTCAGCACGCTGCGCTCGATCTTGCCCTGCTTGGACAGCTCGGTGAGCACGGCCAGCACGACCGACTGCGCGTCGATGTGGAAGTAGCGACGGGCCGCGCCACGGGTGTCGGCGAAGCCGAAGCCGTCGGCACCCAGCGACTGGTACTGACCCGGCACCCAGCGGGCGATCTGGTCCGGCACCGCGCGCATCCAGTCGGACACGGCGACGAACGGGCCCTCGGCGCCCTGGAGCTTGCTGGTCACGTACGGGACGCGCTGCTGCTCCTCGGGGTGCAGCAGGTTGAACTCCTCGGCCTCCACCGCGTCGCGGCGCAGCTCGTTCCAGGAGGTCGCGGACCAGACGTCGGCCTTGACGTTCCACTCCTCGGCCAGGACGCGCTGGGCCTCCAGGGCCCACGGCACGGCCACGCCGGAGGCGAGGATCTGGGCCGGGATCTGGCCCGCGGTGCCGGCCGCGTACTTGTGCAGACCCTTGAGGATGCCCTCGACGTCCACGTTCTCGGGCTCGGCCGGCATCTTGATCGGCTCGTTGTAGACGGTCATGTAGTAGAAGACGTCCTCGCCGTGCGGGTGCTCCGCCGACGAGCCGTACATCCGCCGCAGGCCGTCCTGGACGATGTGCGCGATCTCGAAGCCGTACGCCGGGTCGTACGCGACGACGCCGGGGTTGGTCGAGGCCAGCAGGTGCGAGTGCCCGTCGGCGTGCTGCAGGCCCTCACCGGTCAGCGTGGTGCGGCCGGCGGTGGCGCCGATCACGAAGCCGCGGGCCAGCTGGTCGGCCATCTGCCAGAACTGGTCGCCGGTGCGCTGGAACCCGAACATCGAGTAGAAGACGTACACCGGGATCAGCGGCTCGCCGTGGGTCGCGTAGGACGAACCCGCGGCGATCAGCGAGGCGGTGCAGCCGGCCTCGGAGATGCCGTCGTGCAGCATCTGCCCGGTCGGCGACTCCTTGTACGCCAGCAGCAGCTCGCGGTCGACCGACTCGTAGGTCTGGCCCAGCGGGTTGTAGATCTTCGCCGACGGGAACAGCGAGTCCATACCGAAGGTGCGGTACTCGTCCGGGGCGATCGGCACGAAGCGGTTGCCGATGCCCTTGTCGCGCATCAGGTCCTTGAGCACCCGGACGAACGCCATGGTGGTGGCGATGGTCTGGTTGCCGGAGCCCTTCTTGACCGCCTTGTACGCGTCGTCGCCCGGCAGCTCCAGCTGGCGCGGCCGCACCTTGCGGGTCGGCACGTAGCCGCCCAGCTCCTGGCGGCGGTCGTGCATGTACTGGATCTCTTCCGAGTCGCGGCCCGGGTGGTAGTAGGGCGGGTAGCCCTCTTCGAGCTGCTTGTCGGTGATCGGCAGGTGCAGCCGGTCACGGAAGCGCTTGAGGTCCTCGACCGTCAGCTTCTTCATCTGGTGGGTCGCGTTGCGGCCCTCGAAGTTGGGGCCCAGCGTCCAGCCCTTGACGGTCTGGGCGAGGATGACGGTCGGCTGGCCCTTGTGCTCGCGGGCCGCCTTGAACGCCGCGTACACCTTGGCGTGGTCGTGGCCGCCGCGACCCAGGTGCTGGATCTGCTGGTCGGTCATGTTCTCGACCATCTTGCGCAGCCGCAGGTCACCGCCGAAGAAGTTCTCGCGGATGTACGCGCCGGTCTCGGTGGCGTAGGTCTGGAACTGGCCGTCCACCGTGGTGTTCAGCTTGTTCACCAGGACGCCGTCGCGGTCCTGCGCGAGCAGCGGGTCCCAGCTGCGGTCCCAGACCAGCTTGATGACGTTCCAGCCGGCGCCGCGGAACTGCGACTCCAGCTCCTGGATGATCTTGCCGTTGCCGCGGACCGGGCCGTCGAGGCGCTGCAGGTTGCAGTTGACCACGAAGGTGAGGTTGTCCAGGCCCTCGCGGGCGGCCAGGGAGAGCTGGCCGAGCGACTCGGGCTCGTCCATCTCGCCGTCGCCCAGGAAGGCGTAGACGTGCGAGTCGGAGGTGTCCTTGATGCCGCGGTGCTCCAGGTAGCGGTTCATCCGGGCCTGGTAGATCGCGCCGAGCGGGCCGAGGCCCATCGAGACGGTCGGGAACTCCCAGAAGTCCGGCATCAGCCGCGGGTGCGGGTAGCTGGAGAGGCCGTACGGGAACTTCGACTTCTCCTGGCGGAAGGCGTCGAGCTGCTGCTCGGTGAGCCGGTCCAGCAGGAAGGCACGGGCGTAGATGCCGGGAGAGGCGTGACCCTGGAAGAAGATCTGGTCGCCGGACTCGCCGTCGGCGTCCTTGCCCCGGAAGAAGTAGTTGAAGCCGACGTCGTAGAGCGACGCGGAGGAGGCGAAGGTGGCGATGTGGCCACCCACGCCGATGCCCGGGCGCTGTGCCCGGGAGACCATCACCGCTGCGTTCCAGCGGGTCGCGTTCAGGATCTTGCGTTCGATCTCCTCGTTGCCGGGGAAGAACGGCTCGTCCTTGGTGGCGATGGTGTTGACGTAGTCCGTGCTGCGCATCTCGGGCACGGCGACACGCTTCTCGCGGGCGCGCTCGATGAGCCGCAGCATCAGGTAGCGGGCACGCTCACGCCCGCGCTCGTCGATGGCCGCATCGAGCGACTCCAGCCATTCCGCGGTCTCCTCGGGGTCGAAATCCGGGACCTGACTCGGAAGGCCGCCAATGATGATCGGGTTGCGATCGGATCCGGAAGCCACGCTGTTCCTTCACTGTCGGTCGAAACTAGAGGTGTGTCGCGCCGCCTCCATCGTGCTACCGCGCTCGGAGATCCGTCATCTCTACCGATCGGTAACCGCGTCGTCCCACAGAACGGGCGGTCTGGTGATGTGCGGTTCGGACAGCGTCGTCCGGTCCACGCACCCCCGGGTGTTACGAACAGAGGTGGTCCGACCTGGTTTCCCGCCCGTCCGATGGCGGACGGCCGGGGTGAGGACCAACAGGAGACTCTACGCCCGCGCACGCGCGGACCCGAATGCCGTTCGCATCTCGGGCACGCGTACGGCCTGTGGACCAGGACCTCCCGAAGCATCCTTGTCCTGTGCAGAGAAGGGCAAATCGGTGTGATTCCCGACACGTCGCCCGGCGTGTCCCGGTGCGACACGTCAACCTTTGGAGGGGATCGGGGGTCGGGTACTTGCGCGAACCGCCGCGCCCGTGTGGACTACGGCCACAGCCTCGGCATGGATGCCGAGCCGAATACTGGAGGTTATTCCCGTGAGCGCGACCGCGGACCCCGCGGACAAGTCCAACCCGGCAGCTCGTCTCGGCTTCGAAGCAGGCCAGATCATTCAGGAGCTGGGCTACGACGAAGACACTGACCAGGACCTCCGCGAGGCCATCGAGGAGATCACCGGGACGGATCTTGTCGACGAGGACTACGACGACGTCGCCGACGCCGTCCTGCTGTGGCACCGCGACGACGACGGGGATCTCACCGACGCCCTCGTCGACGCCCTGGAATACCTGGCCGAGGGCGGCCTCATCTGGTTGCTGACGCCCAAGACCGGCCGTGAGGGCCACATCGAGGCCTCGGACATCGCCGACGCGGCGAAGACCTCCGGTCTCTCCCAGACCAGCTCGATCGCGATCGCCAAGGACTGGGCCGCCACCCGCCTGGCCACCAAGTCGACGGCCAAGCAGGCCAAGCGCTGAGCGCCGCCTGACGGGCCCCACCGGGCCCCGCCGGAGCATCCTCCGGCGGGGCCCGGTCCCTTTCCGGGGCGCGCGTCGCCGGACCGCCACACGCCGGTAGCGGGAGCCCGGCGGCGCGGCGACCCGGACGGCCGAACCGTTCGCCCAGGGCGAAAGCGGTGGCCCCGGACGGCGCAGCCCTCACCCGTCCGGCTCAACCGGTCCCGACGAATGCGAGGATGGCGCTCGCCGCGTCACCCGCGGCCCCGTCGCGTCGAGTGGGAAAGGTCCCCGCATGGCCATCGAGATCGGCACCGAGGCTCCGGACTTCGAGCTCAAGAACCAGCACGGCGAGCTGGTCCGGCTCTCCGACTTCCGGGGCGAGAAGAACGTCGTCGTGGTCTTCTACCCGTTCGCGTTCACCGGCGTCTGCACCGGCGAGGTCTGCGCGATCCAGAAGGAGCTGCCGCGACTGCAGAACGACGAGGTCCAGGTCCTCGGCGTGTCCAACGACTCGCCGTTCAGCCAGCGGATCTTCGCCGAGCAGGAGGGCCTGGACTTCCCGCTGCTCTCCGACTTCTGGCCGCACGGCGAGGTCTCCCGCGCCTACGGCGTCTTCGACGAGACCAAGGGCTGCGCGGTCCGCGGCACCTTCGTGATCGACAAGGCCGGCGCGGTCCGCTGGAGCGTCGTGAACGGCCTGCCGGACGCCCGTGACGAGCGGGAGTACCTGGCCGCCCTCGGCGCGCTCTGAGCCCTCCCGGAGGCCGGGGACCGACCGGTTCCCCGGCGCGGACGGGAACCCCGCACTACGATCGGTCCGTTGGCTGGTCAGAGGCTCGGGACGGTTCGCCGCCGGAGTTTCGGACCGCACCACGGGGGCACCGAGGAGTGCCTCCCGAATCTTGGAGGACAAGTGGGTGTCAGCCTGAGCAAGGGCGGCAATGTCTCGCTCACCAAGGAGGCCCCCGGCCTGACCGCCGTACTGGTCGGCCTCGGCTGGGACGTCCGCACCACCACGGGCACGGATTTCGACCTGGACGCCAGCGCTCTGCTCTGCAACGACCAGGGCAAGGTCGGCGCGGACGGCAACTTCGTCTTCTTCAACAACCTGAAGAGCCCCGACGGCTCGGTCGAGCACACCGGTGACAACCTCACCGGTGAGGGCGAGGGCGACGACGAGGCGATCAAGGTCAACCTGGCGACCGTGCCGGCCGACGTGCAGAAGATCGTCTTCCCGGTGTCCATCTACGACGCCGAGAACCGGTCGCAGAACTTCGGCCAGGTCCGCAACGCGTTCATCCGCGTGGTGAACCAGGCGGACAACAAGGAGCTGGCCCGGTACGACCTCACCGAGGACGCCTCCACCGAGACGGCCATGGTCTTCGGCGAGCTGTACCGCAACGGCGCCGAGTGGAAGTTCCGCGCGATCGGCCAGGGCTACGCCTCCGGCCTGCGCGGCATCGCCCAGGACTTCGGCGTCAACGTCTGAGTCGGGGCGGGGCCGGTGACGGCCCGTGCAGCATGACGGCCGGGGCGGCCGCGGACGCGAGTGCGTCGGCGCCCCCCCCGCCCGTTCGCCTTCCGGCGGCCGGGGGTTTCCCGTGCCCGGGCTTCGGGCCGCTCGGCCGCACTGGGAGGATGGGAGTTCAGGAAAGTTCAGCCGGCCGGAAGGGGCCGGCCGGGGTCGCGGGGGAATAGACCTGAGATGCGCCCCGGGAGGCACAAGGAGGAAGGACCGCCAATGAGTGTCACGCTCGCCAAGGGTGGCAATGTCTCGCTCACCAAGGCCGCGCCGAATCTGACGCAGGTGCAGATCGGTCTCGGCTGGGACGCCCGGTCGACGACCGGCGCGCCCTTCGACCTCGACGCGAGCGCGCTGCTCTGCTCGGGCGGCCGGGTGATGGGGGACGAGTACTTCGTCTTCTACAACAACCTCAAGAGCCCCGAGGGCTCGGTCGAGCACACCGGTGACAACCTCACCGGTGACGGCGACGGTGACGACGAGGTCGTCCTGGTCAACCTGGACCTGGTCCCGCCGCAGGTCGACAAGGTGGTCTTCCCGGTGTCCATCTACGACGCCGAGAACCGGGGGCAGAACTTCGGCCAGGTCCGCAACGCCTACATCCGGGTGGTCAACTCGCTGGACGGTCAGGAGATCGCCCGCTACGACCTCACCGAGGACGCGTCCAGCGAGACCGCGATGATCTTCGGCGAGCTGTACCGGTACGCCGGCGAATGGAAGTTCCGCGCCGTGGGCCAGGGTTATGCCTCGGGCCTGCGGGGCATTGCCCTCGATTTCGGCGTAAACGTACAGTAAAGGCCCTTATCGCCGTGACCGTTCCGTACGGCGCTCCGTCGCGTCCGGACGCAGTCCCGGCGAAACGTCGACCTCGTCGACGTCCTGAACCCGAAAGGTAACCAAGTCCCGTGTTCCTCCGCACATTCGGCTGGTCATTCGCGATCACCATTGCTGGGCTGATCGCCGCCGGCCTGCTCTGGGGAGCCGAGGGATTCGGCATCGTGCTGATCCTCTCCATCCTGGAGATCTCCCTCTCGTTCGACAACGCGGTGGTCAACGCCACGGTGCTGAAGCGGATGAACCCGTACTGGCAGAAGATCTTCCTGACCGTCGGCGTGCTGATCGCCGTGTTCGGTATGCGGCTGATCTTCCCGCTGCTGGTCGTCGGTCTCACCGCGCACCTCAACCCGGCGACGGTCATCGACCTCGCCCTGCACAGCGACAAGACGTACGAGGGCCTCACCTACGGCCAGTACCTGGAGGCCGCCAACCCGGCCATCGCGGCCTTCGGCGGCGTCTTCCTGCTGATGATCTTCCTCGACTTCATCTTCGAGGAGAAGGACTACAACTGGCTGGCGTGGATCGAGCGCCCGCTGGAGAAGGTCGGCAAGCTGGAGGCCTTCTCCACCGTCGTCGCCCTGGTCACCCTGCTGCTGGCGTCCAACTTCTTCGCCGGTGAGCACGCCGAGACGGTCCTGCTCGCGGGTGTGCTCGGCCTCGTCACCTACCTCTCGGTGAACGGCCTCGCCTCGGTCTTCGAGGCGGGCCTGGAGGAGGAGGCCGAGAAGGAGGAGGAGGCCGAGAAGACCGGCAAGTCCATCGTCCAGGTCGGCGGCAAGGCCGCGTTCTTCCTCTTCATGTACCTGGAGGTGCTGGACGCCTCGTTCTCCTTCGACGGCGTCGTCGGCGCGTTCGCCATCTCCAGCGACATCTTCCAGATCACCCTGGGCCTCGGCATCGGCGCGATGTACATCCGCTCGCTGACCGTCTTCCTGGTCCGCAAGGGCACCCTGGACGACTACGTCTACCTGGAGCACGGCGCGCACTACGCGATCGGCGCGCTCGCGGTGATCCTGATGGTCGGCATCGAGTACCACATCCCGGAGATCGTCACCGGCCTGATCGGCGTCGCCTTCATCGGCCTCGCGCTCGGCTCGTCGATCCTGCGCAACCGGCGCGAGGGCGCCGAGGGCGGGGGCGACGGGGACGGGGAGCGGGAACTGGTGAGCAGCGGCAAGTAGCGCCACCCGGTCCGGCCGCCGTCCGGTCGGGCCCTCCGCAGAACGCCGAACGGCCGTTCCTCCCGAGTGGGGAACGGCCGTTCGGCGTTCTGCTGGTGTTGCTGGTCCTACTGGTGCTGCTGCCGGTCAGCCGAGCTGCTGCTCGATGGCGCGCAGCTTGCGCTCCAGGGAGTCGAGCTTGGGCATCGACAGGGTGTCGTCGTCCGGCGTCAGGTCGATCGTCGAGCGGTAGGACGACGACGAGGAGGACGAGGAGAGCGAGGAGGAGAACGAGGAGCCGGCCGTGTCGGAGGCCGGGGCCGTGCTGCCGACGGAGGCGCGCGAGCGGCGGGCGGTCTCCCGGGAGCTCAGCGGGGCGGGCTCCAGCACGGAGCCGGCGGTGCGGGAGGTCAGAGCGTCCACCCCGGCGGCTAGGGCAGGCTCCGTAGTGCTCGGGCCGTCTCCGGCGGCGGCGAGGGCGGGCACCTGGCGGCCGCCGCGGTTGCGGGAGAGCATGCCGCCCGACTGGCGGGAGATGGCCTTCAGCTCGGCGCGCTCGCGGCGGTCGGCGCTGCGGGCGCGCACCTTGGCGTCGATCTTCGCCTGGCGCTCCTCGCGCACCTCCTCGACCGCCTCGTCCAGGCTGCGGACGTTCTCCAGCAGCATCAGCGACCAGGCGGCGTAGGTCTCACGGGGCGCGCGCATCCAGCGGACGATCCGGATCTGCGGCAGCGGACGCGGCACCAGGCCCTGCTCGCGCAGCGCGGCCTTGCGGGTCTGCTTCAGCGCGCGGTCGAAGAGGATCGCGGCCGAGATCGACATGCCGGAGAAGAACTCGGGGGCGCCGTCGTGCGAGATGCCGCGCGGGGCGTGCACCCAGTTGAACCAGGCCGAGGCGATCGCGAACACCCAGACCAGCAGACGGGAGCCGAGCGCCGCGTCACCGTGGCTGGCCTCGCGGACGGCGAGCACCGAGCAGAACATCGCGGCGCCGTCCAGGCCGAACGGCACCAGGTACTCCCAGCCGTTCGACAGGCCGAGGTTCTCCTTGCCGAAGCCGACCAGGCCGTGGAAGGAGAGCGCGGCCGCGACGCCGGCGCAGCAGAACAGCAGCACGTAGGAGGAGATCCCGTAGATCATCTCCTTGCGTCGGCGGCGCTCCTCGCTGCGCTCCCAGGAGTCGCCCGACTCCTGCTTCCGGCTGTTGTTCTTGAAGCGCAGAGTCGCCACCAGGATGGCGGTGAACAGCAGGGCTGCGCCGCCGATGACGGTCCAGACCAGCTGTATGGAGGTCAGGTTCATTGCGGGTCGGGCCTCGGGTTTCCGCAGGGGACAGGTCACAGTGCGACACGGTGGTCAGGATTCGTCCCCGGAGCCGGGCCTGACGGTGCGTCGTGATCGGACGGGTGCACCGACGCGCCCGGGGCAGGGCGGGCGGGACACCTGTGCGGCTAGACGATATCGCGTCCGAAGGCGCCGCATGGTACGGGAGGTGAGCTTCACCCCGCCAATCGACCCGCCGGTGTCCGGTCGGTGTCCGGCGGACGGCGGCGGGTAGGGGAGTTCGGGTACCCGTGGGCGGGTTGATGCCCGATCATGGAGCGGCGGACCGTCAGAGCGACTGGCACGGCTGGGGGAGGACGGCATGGCCTCGATTTGGGAGTACCTGCGCGGCGAACGGAACGCCCTCGACACGGGCGGCGAGTACAAGGTCACCCTGACCAAGTCCTCGCCGCAGCACGCGATCACGGGTGCGGCGGCGACCACCGGCTACCTCTACGTCAACCTGCACTGGACCACCCGGATAGGAGCCCCGCGGCCGAGCGCCGGAGAATCCCTGCGGCGGCTGTTCAGCCCGCGCATCCTCAGCCCGATGGAGCCGGACGCCGCGCAGAACACGCAGTACAACGTGGACCTCGACCTGGCCTGCATGTACGAACTGACCGACGGCAAGCGGGGCGTGGTGCAGCCGCTCGGCGGCTTCTTCGGCGACCTCCAGCACCCGCCGTACGTCAAGCTCAGCGGCGACGACCAGTACGGGGCGCCGTCCGGCGAGACGATGTACGTCAATCTGGAGAAGAAGGACCAGTTCAAGCGGCTGCTGATCTTCGTCTACATCTACGACGGCACGCCGGCCTTCGAGCAGACCAACGCGGTGGTGACGATCGTGCCGCAGTCCGGTCCTCGGATCGAGGTCAAGCTGGAGGAGCGGGCGCCGGCGGCGCGGTCCTGCGCGGTGGTGCTGATCGAGAACACCGGGGACAACACGCTCACGGTGCGGCGCGAGGTGCGGTACGTGAACGGGTTCCAGGCGGACATCGACCGGCTGTACGGCTTCGGGATGCAGTGGCAGCGCGGGTACAAGGCGGACTGAGGTCGGGCGGGCGGCGTCCCGCCCCCCGGTGGCTTCGGGGGGCGGCTGTGGGCCGGTGCGGGCTCAGCGCGGCTGGAACTGCGGGCCCTGCGGGGGCAGCGCGAACTCCTCGGCGGGCGGCGTCTGCTGCGGGACGGGCGGCTGGGGAGCGGCCTGCTGCTGCGGTACCGGCGGTGCCTGCGGCGCGGTGTTCGGCGGCGGGTAGCCGTAGCCGCCCTGCTGCTGGGGCGGGTAGCCGTAGCCCGGGGCGGGCGCCGGTGCCGGGGGCTGCGGCTGGGGGTAGCCGTACGCGGGGCGCGGGGCCGGCGGCGGGTAGTCGTAGCCGCTCTGCTGCGGCGCCCGGGGCGCGGTGTTCGGCGGCGGGTAGCCGTACCCCGGCTGCCCGGCCGGCGGCGCGGTCGGGGCGGGCGGGACGTTCGGCGGCACCGTCGGCGGCTGGGGCGGCGGCGGGGGCGTGTTGGCCGGGACACCGGTCGGCGCCGGGGCGGTCTGCGCGGCGGCGGCCTGGGCGGACGCCGGCTGCGGGACGGCCGGGGCCAGGGTGAAGGTGCCCGGCTCGGGGCGGCCGACCGGTCGCGGGTCGGGCACGGCGGCCCGCGGGTCCGCGGCGGGCGGGGCGGACACGGCGGGCGGGGCGGACCCAGCGGCCGCCCGGGCCTGGGTGTCGCCCTCGTCCTCGACGGTGATGCCGAAGTCGGTGGCCAGCCCGATCAGCCCGGACGCGTAGCCCTGGCCGACCGCGCGGAACTTCCAGACGCCGGCCCGGCGGTAGAGCTCGCCCGCGACCAGCGCGGTGACCTCGTCCCCGTCGGCCATCGCGAACTCGGCCAGCGCGGGCGCGCCGTCCCCGGCCCCGGCGTCGAAGAGCAGCAGGCGCAGCCCGCTCACCCCACGGAACGAGCCGCCCTCGGAGGAGCCGGCCAGCACCACCCGGTCGACGTCGGCCGGCAGCTTGGCGAGCTCGGCCTCGACGGTGTCGGTGATCTCGCTGCCGTCGGCGGTCTGCTGCTTGGGCAGGTGGCGGACCAGTCCGGACGGGTGGCGCGGCTGGTTGTAGAAGACGAAGTCGGCATCCGAACGGACCTTGCCGCCCGCGCCGAGCAGCAGCGCGGAGGCGTCCACGTCCGGCGCACCGGGCGTGGCGCTCCAGCGCAGCACGGCGCGGATTGCCGCCACCGGCAGTGCGATGTTGGCGCCCTTGGCCATCACGTGCGTCATAGCCGACCATCCTGCCTGTTCGCCACCCCTTCGGACAACGTGACCGCGGGAGGCGGTGTGGGGGGACTTTGCCAACGCTTGCGCTTTGTGAAGCGGAGGGTAACCTTCCGAGAATTCGATGTTTCGGAACCGTCTGCGACCCTGCACCATCCGTACGATGGGCGGGCGGGGGGATACCGGGGTCGGTCGACGATGACCGGCCGGGACCGGACCGGGAACCACCACCACCTCCGAGCCGGTTGAACCGGGTGGTGAACCGGGTGGCGCCACCGCCCTTTCCCGCCTCCGCCGGACCGGCGGCCGAACCTCCTGAGGAGAGCATCTTGCGCCACTTCGGCCACCTCGCGGACGACGTTCGCGACCGGCTCTTTCTCACCGCCCCGGGGCAGTTCACCCGGGACAGCGACGCGGCCGTCCTCGCCACCGCGCTGGGCGCCACGCTCTACAGCCCCGCCACCCGGCCCACCCTGCGCACGGACATCCGCAAGCAGGCCGCGCAGGGCGTCGTCTCGATGGTCCTCTGCCTGGAGGACGCCATCGCCGACCACGAGGTCCCGGCCGCCGAGGCCAATCTGGTGGCCAGGCTCGGCGAGCTGTGGACGGAGGTCGCGGAGGGTGCCGACGCGACCGGAACCTCCACCGGCCACACACAGGATCTTCCCCTCATCTTCATCAGGGTGCGGACCGCCGCCCAGCTCACCGACCTCGCCGGCCGGCTCGGGCCCGCGATCGGCCTGCTCACCGGCTTCGTCCTGCCGAAGTTCACCGAGGAGACCGGCGGCGAGTTCCTGGAGGCGCTCGCCACCGCCGAGGCCGCCACCGGGCGCCGGCTGTTCGCCATGCCCGTGCTGGAGTCGCCCGAGCTCGCCCACCTGGAGACCCGCCGCGACCAGCTCTTCGGCATAGCCCGGCTGCTCGACAAGTACCGCGAGCGGGTCCTCGCCGTCCGCCTCGGCGTCACCGACCTCTGCTCCGCGTACGGCCTGCGCCGCTCGCCCGACCTGACCGCGTACGACGTCGCGCTGGTCGCCTCGGTGATCGGCGACGTGGTCAACGTCCTGGGCCGCGCCGACGGCACCGGGTTCACCGTCACCGGCCCGGTCTGGGAGTACTTCCCCGTCCAGGAGCGGATGTTCAAGCCGCAGCTGCGCCGCACCCCGTTCGCGGAGGCCGAGCCCTCGCGGGAGGCCGTCCGCCAGCGGATCATCGAGCACGACCTGGACGGGCTCATCCGCGAGATAGAACTCGACCGCGCCAACGGCCTGTTGGGCAAGACCTGCATCCACCCCAGCCATGTGCCCGCCGTGCACGCGCTCTCCGTCGTCACGCACGAGGAGTACAGCGACGCCCACGACATCCTCCAGCAGGAGCGCGGCGGGGGCGGGGTGCTGCGCTCGGCCTACACCAACAAGATGAACGAGGCGAAGCCCCACCGGGCCTGGGCGGAGCGGGTGTTGCTGCGCGCCGAGGTGTTCGGCGTGGCGCGCGAGGACGTCAGCTTCGCGGAGCTGCTCTCGGCCTGCCTCTGCCGCTGAGCCTCGGCGGCCGGCCCGCCGGACCCCGACCACCTCCTGCGGACCACCCACCGCAGACCACCCACCGCACCACCGAAAGACCGAAGGCAGGAGCCGGAGTGACAGCAGCGCAGCAGGACCGGATCGACCGGACGGAGCGGACGGGATCGGGTGACCGCTCGGGATCGGGGGACCGGACGGGGGCGCCGGAGTGGGCCGGCCGCTGGGTGGCCGAGCGGGCGGGCGTCGCGCTGACCGGTTCCGAGCGGCTCCCCGAACTGGTCGGCCTCGCCCTGCGGGAGAACCCCAAGCGCGCCCACCTGCTGGTCTCCACCGTCCTCGGCAAGCACGTCCCGCAGCGCCCCGCCGTGGTGCACGGCGCCGGACTGGAACTCGGCCGCCTGGTCCGTGACCTGCTCGCCCCGCTCGGCGAGGAGACCGTCGCCCGCGCCGTCGTGCTCGGCTACGCGGAGACCGCCACCGGCCTCGGCCACAGCGTCGCCGACGGCCTGGACTCCCCCTACCTGCACTCCACCCGCCGCCCGGTGCCCGGCCTCACCCCGGTCGGCGGCTTCGAGGAGGAGCACTCGCACGCCACCTCCCATCTGCTGCTGCCCGCCGACCCCCGGCTGCTCGCCGACGACGGCCCGCTCGTCCTGGTGGACGACGAGTTCTCCACCGGCACCACCGTGCTCAACACCATCCGCGAACTGCACGCCCACCACCCGCGCGACCACTACGTGGTGGTCGCGCTCGTCGACCTGCGCGGCCCGGCCGACCGGCGCCGGCTCGCCGACACCGCCGCCGAACTCGGCGTCCGGCTGGACCTGGTGGCGCTCGCCGGCGGCGGCGTCGAGCTGCCCGAGGACATCCTGGACCGGGCCGGGCGGCTGATCGCCGAGACCGGTCCGGCGCCCGAGCCGCCGGCCGCCCCGGCCGCCCCGCTGGTGCGGGTCGACCTCGCCTGGCCGGACGGCCTGCCCGACGGCGGGCGGCACGGGTTCACCCGGGAGCACCGGGCCCGGCTGGAGGAGGCGCTGCCGGGGCTGGCGGAGCAGTTGGCGGCGGCGGTGGCTCCGGCTGGTCCGGCTGGTCCGGGTGGGCTGGGCCTCGCGGCCGAGCACGCCGGTGGCGCCCGGGTGCTGGTGCTCGGCTTCGAGGAGCTGATGTACGCGCCGCTGCGGCTGGCCGGCGCCCTCGCCGAACGGCTGCCCGGCGGCGCCGACCGCGTCCACTACTCCACCACCACCCGCTCGCCCGTCCTCGCCGTCGACGACCCCGGCTACGCCATCCGCACCCGGCTGGCCTTCCCCGCCCACGACGACCCCGCCGACGACTCCTCGCGCGAGCGCTACGTCTACAACGTCGCGCCCGGCGCCGACCCGGCCCGCCGCTTCGACACCGTGGTGCTGGTGGTCGACGACCTCGCCGACACCCCCGCCCTGCACGAGGGCGAGCGCGCCCTGCTCGGCCGGCTCCGGCAGGTCACCGACCGGGTGGTGCTCGCCGTCCTGCCGTCCCACCGGCCGGGCGCCGTTCCCCGCCAGACCGCACCCCGCGCGACCGAGCCCCGCGCGACCGAGCCCCGCCCGACCGCCCTGGCTCGTCCGCTGTACGGCCCGGAGTTCTCCTCCTACCGCGCCGACGAGGTGGCCTGGCTGCTCAAGGACCTCTCCGACGTCGCCCTGGAGGCGCCCACCGAGGAGCGCGAGGAGGCCGTGCAGACCGGCGGCGCCCACTACGCCGAGTCGCTGCCCGTCGAGTACCAGCCGAGCCCCGAGTACCAGGAGCTGTTCCACCAGGCGCTGCGGGTCTCCGCCCGGCGGATCGCCCTCGCCGTCGGCACCGTCGCCGAGACCCTGCTGCGCGAACGCGGCCCCGGCCTGGTGCTCGCCTCGCTGGCCCGCGCCGGGACGCCCGTCGGCATCCTGATCCGCCGCTGGCTCGCCGCCGGCCACGGCCTCGACGCCCCGCACTACGCCGTCTCGATCGTCCGCGGCCGCGGCATCGACCCGGTCGCCCTGCGCTACCTCGACGCCCACCACCGGGCCGCCGACGTGGTGTTCGTCGACGGCTGGACCGGCAAGGGCGCGATCGCCCGCGAACTCGCCGAAGCCCTCCGGGGGACGGGCTTCGACCCCGACCTCGCCGTCCTCGCCGACCCCGGCCGCTGCGTGCGCACCTTCGGCACCCGGGAGGACTTCCTGATCCCCTCCGCCTGCCTCAACTCGACCGTCTCCGGCCTGGTGTCACGCACCGTGCTGCGCGCCGACCTGATCGGCCCCGACGACTTCCACGGCGCCAAGCACTACACCGAGCTGGCCGGCGCCGACGTCTCCGGCGCCTTCCTGGACACCGTCGCCGACCACTTCGACGACGTCCGGGCCGAGGCCCTCGCCGCGGCCGACCGGTTCCTCGCCGCCGAGCACGCCGACGAGCGCGCCCCCGACTGGGCCGGCTGGGCCGCCGTCGAGCGGATCAGCGCCGAGTACGGCATCGACAGCGTCAACCTGGTCAAGCCCGGGGTCGGCGAGACCACCCGGGTCATGCTGCGCCGCGTCCCCTGGCGGGTGCTCGCCCGGCGCGGCGCCGGCGCCGACCTCGACCACGTCCGGCTGCTCGCCGCCCAGCGCGGAGTGCCGGTCGAGGAGGTGGACGACCTGCCGTACTCCTGCGTCGGCCTCATCCACCCCCGCTACAGCCGGGGGGCGACCGGCACCTCCGGTACGGCCGTCCTGACGAAGGAGTCCTGAGCCCCGATGAGTGGTCACGCCCGCCCGAGCGGCGACGTACCCGGTGCTTCCGCTGTTTCCGCCGCTGCTACTCCTTTGGGCGCTTCCCCGCGCTTCGTGGTGGCGAGCGACCTCGACCGCACCCTGATCTACTCCAACCGCGCCCTCGCCCTGGACGTGCCGGACCGGCTCGCGCCGCGCCTGCTCTCCGTCGAGGTGCACGACGGCAAGGCGCTCTCCTTCATGACCGAGCAGGCCGCCGCGCTGCTCGTCGAACTCGTCCAGGAGGCCGTGTTCGTCCCCGCCACCACCCGCACCCGGTCCCAGTACGAGCGGGTCAACCTGCCCGGCCCGACGCCCGGCTGGATCCCGCCGTACGCGATCTGCGCCAACGGCGGCCGGCTGCTCGTCGACGGCGTCCCGGACGAGGACTGGCAGGCCGAGATGGCCGGACGGCTGGCCGACGGCGCGGCGCCGCTGGCGGAGGTCGTCGAGCACCTGGCACTCTGCGCCGACCCCGAGTGGACGCACAAGCGGCGGGTCGCCGACGAGCTGTTCGCCTACCTGGTCGTGGAGCGCGCGGACCTGCCGCCCGGCTGGCTCGCCGAGCTCACCGGTTGGTGTACGGAACGCGGCTGGACCGTCTCGCTCCAGGGCCGCAAGGTGTACGCGGTGCCGACGCCGCTCAGCAAGAGCGCGGCCCTGGCGGAGGTCGTCCGCCGGGTCGGCGGCGGCGCCACCGTGCTCTCCGCCGGGGACTCGCTGCTCGACGCCGACCTGCTGCTCGCCGCCGACGCCGCCTGGCGCCCCGGGCACGGCGAACTGGCCGACACCGGATGGACGGCCCCCGGCGTCACCGCCCTCGACGAGGTCGGCGTCGCGGCGGGCGAGGAGATCGCCCGCCGCTTCCTGTCCCACGTCCGGGGCGGCGTCCCGGCGACCGGCACGGCCCGGCCCGTCGCGGCCCGCTAGCCGCAGCAGCCGCCCCCGCAGCAACCCCCGCCGCCACCGGCCGACGGGGCCTGCTGCGGGGCGGCGCCCGCCGAGGCCGCGCCGGTCACGGCGACGGTCGACAGCAGCTTCACGGTGTCCTGGTGGCCCTGCGGGCAGACGGCGGGGTCGTTGGCCTGCGCCATCGCGCGGCGGAGCTCGAAGGTGGCGCCGCAGGAGCGGCAGCGGAAGTCATAACGAGGCATACCGTCAGCGTATCCGCGCCACCGGGAGCCGAACCCCTGCCGCCGCCTGCTCCGCCTTTGAGACCTACTTCTGTGCGGCCTACTTCTGTGCGGCCTACTTCTGTGCGGCCTACTTCTGTCCCCCGAGCTCGCCGCGGATCAGCTCCACCACGTGCGCCGCCGTCTCCCGCACCCCGGCCAGCTCGGTCAGGAACCGCCAGTAGTCCGGGTGCCGCCCGGCCGCCTCCAGTTCGGCCACCGCGCGGTCCAGCCGGGACACCGCCGCGTCCAGCGGGGCGGCGTGCCGCGGATCCGGCGCCTGCCGCCCGGACATCGCGAGCCGCTGGGCGTCGCGCAGCGCGAACCGGGCCCGGTCGACCTCCTTGTTCGGGTCGATCTGCACCTCGTTCAGCTGCCGCAGCCGCTCGTTCACCGCGACCACCGACCCGTCCGCCGTGTCCAGCAGCGCGCGCACCGTCCCCAGCGCCCCCGTGGCGTCCGCCCACCGCTGCTCGTCCCGGGCCCGGGACGCCTCGGCCAGCTTGGCCTCGGCGGCCCGCCCGGCCTCCGCCACCTGGCCCGGCACCCGCTGGAGGTCCTGCCAGCACGCGGTCGTGAACCGCCGGCGCAGCTCGCTCAGCGCCGGATCCACCGTGCCCGCCTTGGTCTCCAGCGCCTGGATCCTGGTCCGCAGGCTGGCCACCCGCCGGTCGATCTCCCGGGCCCGCTCCGGCAGGTGCCCGGCCTCCGCGGCGATCGCCTCCGCGCGCTCCTTCACCCGCTCCGCCCGCTCCAGGGTGCCCGGCACCCCGTGCTGCGCGACCCCCTCGTTCAGCCGCCCCAGCTCCGGCGCCAGCTCGGCCAGCCGCGCCGCCAGCTCGTCCGCCCGCAGCCCGGCGGCCCGCGCCCCGTCCAGCGCGTTGCTCGCGGCCAGCAGCGCCTGCTTGGCCTGCTCCACCGCCGGCGTCACCCGCATCAGCTGCGACTCGGCCCGCTCCAGCGTCGGCTGCAGCTTGCGCAGGAAGTCGTTCAGCTCCGCGAGCGCCGAACCGAGCTGGCCCTTCACATCGTCCAGCTGGTGCTTGGCACGCGCCGCGACACCGGACTCCAGGTCCTCCGCGTCCAGGTCGTGCGCGTCCAGGGCGCTCAGATAGTTCACGGTCACCTGGTCGACCCGGCCCGAGATCGCCTCGAAGTCCGCGAGCGCCCGCCGGGCCGTCGCACTGTCCCCGGCCGACCGCACCGTCTCCACCGCCAGCCGCACCTCGCGCTGGGTCGAGTCCACGTCGTAGAACGCCTGCTGCGCCGCGTCCCGCGCCGCCCGGGCATCCGCCCGCATGCCGTCACCGCCGCGCCGCCCCCACCAGCCCCCGCCGGCCCCGAACGACGCGGCCCCCGCGGCCCCCAACGCCCCCGCGACCACCAACGGCAGCACCAGCACCTCGGCCACCGCGCCCCCCGGCCACCGCCGCCCCCGCCCGCCTCCGCCGGCCACCCTCACTGCGCGCTCCCTGGTTCCCGACCGCTGATCCACCGCCCATTCTTCCCGATCACCCCCCGACCCCGGCACCCCACCCGCCACACCACCCGCCCACCTGCACCACACCGCCCCCCGGACCAGGTACCCTAGGCACTCGTCGTGCGCCCACCCCCGGGCCGCCCGACCGGGGGCGCGTAGCTCAGTGGTAGAGCGCTGCTCTTACAAAGCAGATGTCGGCGGTTCGAAACCGTCCGCGCCCACCAGCACAAATGCCCCGGACCGATCATGGTCCGGGGCATTTGACATCTCAGGCTGACATCAGTGCCTCCGCTTGAGCAGCCGGTCCATGTTGCCGAGGGCCTCTCGCTGGGTGTCCTGCGTGACGTGGGTGTAGACGTTCATCGTCAGCCCGATCTGGCTGTGGCCGAGGATCTCCATCACCACCCGGGGCGGCACGCCGCACGCGACGAGCAGCGTCGCGCACCCGTGCCGGGTGTCGTGCAGCCGGATGGCCGGGACCTCGGCGGCCTTGGACACCCGGACGAACGAGCGGTAGAGGTTGGTCGGCTCGATCGGTCGGCCGGTCCGGGTGGTGAAGATGTACCCGGTCTCCTCCCACTTCTCCCCGGCCGCGCGCCGGGCCTCGTCCTGCCGCATCCGGTGCCAGCGCAGGGCCGCCACGCAAATCCGGGGGAGCGGCACCGGCCGGCGCTTGCCGCTCTTGGTGGTGTCCGCGTACAGCTCGCCGCGAACGCGCTGCACCTGCTCGCGGACGACCAGGACCCGGTGGTCGAGGTCGACCTCCGACCAGCGGAGCCCGACGATCTCACCGCGCCGCATGCCGAGCGCGATGGCCAGCACGAAGGCGGCGTACAGCGGGTCGGTGCGGCTGGCAGAGAGGAAGGTCAGGGTCTGGTCGAGGGTCCAGGGCTTCACTTCACGGCTCCTCACTCGGGGCGGCGGGACGAGCATGGCCACGTTGCGCACGATCAACTCGTCGCGGCACGCGGCGGAGAGGGCCGTGCGAAGCACGCGGTGTGCCTCCTTGGCCGTGGCGGCGCTGCTCTGCTTGGTGACCTTCGCCAGAAACGTCCGCACGTCGCGGGGACTCAGCGATTCCAGGCCCTTGGAGCCGAGCAGCGGGACCAAGTAGAGGCGCACGTGCGTCTCGTACTTGGCCTGCGTGGTCCGCTTCCGCTGGGGCGTGATGAAGTGCTCCAGCCAGTACGGCAGCCACTCGGAGAGCTTCGCCGACCGGGTCGGGGTGGCGATGCCTTGCTTGGCGCGCTCCACCAGCTCCTTGCGCTTGGTGTCGCACTCGTCCCAGGTTGCTCCATAGGCGAACTTGCGGGCCCACGTGCCGTCCGGCTGCGGGACGTAGACGGCAGCCTGGTACCGGCCGTCCTTCCGGCGGGTCACGGTGCCGGCGCCGTTCGGGTTGCGCTTCGCCATTAGGCGTTCTCCTCTTTCTTGGTGCTCAGGTACTCGTGCAGGGCTGTGACGGGGATGCGCCGGAGGCGGCCCTCCGTGAAGCTGTCGAGCTTCTTGGTGCGGATGAGGTCGTAGACCTTGCTGCGGCTCATCCGCAGGGCCGCCATGACTTCGGGGACTTCCAGGACGAGGGGCGGGATGGTGGTCACGTGGGCTCCCTGGGCGGTGGCGAGGGCGGGGAGCCGCCGCAGAAACCGCAGAATCCGCAGAATTCAGGGCTCATGGGTGCTGAGCTGCGGTGATGGCGGTTTGGGGCGGCGGTTGGTGATCTCCGCAGAATTCCGCAGAAAGTCCGCAGAATTCGGGCAGGGACGGGCCCGCCCCGGGGCCGGTGGGCGGCTCCGGGGCGGGCTCGGGCGGGCGCCCGTGATTTGTGCGGACTTTCTGCGGTTTTCTGCGGGCGTGGATCTTGGAGGCGTCGCCGCAGGTCAGGACCCGTGTCGGGCGTTTCTGCGGTTTCTGCGGTTTCTGCGGCGGGGGTCGGCTACTCGTCGCCGGACAGGGCGGGGTGGATCTCGTAGCGGGGGGAGGGCTTGCGGCCCCGGGTGCGGGGCCGGGGCAGGACCGCCTCCAAGCGGAGGTAGCCGTGCTCCTCCAGCAGCGACAGGGCGGGGTCGAGGTCGGCGGCGGTGGGGAAGTCGGTGCGGCTGAGTTTGGTGAACAGGTCCCGGCGGCTGACGGTTCGCCACCGGTTGTCCCGGCAGACGTCGAGGACGGTAGCGGCGCGGGTGACGGTGGAGTCGGCGCCCATGGCCTCGAACACCGCCAGGGCATGGGCGGTGAAGTAGTCGCCCAGCTCGACGGCGGCGGCCATCGTGTCCTCGGTGACGGGCCTGGTGTGCCCGTTGGTGAGGTGGGCGGCCAGGTGCAGCAGGCCCGCGATACGGGCGACGGTGCCGGCGAGCTTGCCCGCCCACTTGCCGATGTGACCCAGCTCGCCGCCCCGGGCCGCGAGCTGCGGCTCCAGGCGCTCCTGAAAGGCGATCAGGAGGGCGTCCGCGCCGGGGGTGAGCTGGAGGACGGCCGGGTCGGTCCAGTCCGCCAGGGCCTTGGTCAACGAGGTGACGTTGACCTCGTAGGCGTCGGCGACGGCGGGGGCGACGGGCTCGGTGATGATCCGGCGGGAGCCGACCATGGAGGCGGGCAGGCAGTACAGGAAGCGGGCGAGCAGGCCCCGACCGTCGAAGCCGCGGACCCGGGCAATGTCCTCCAGCACGCTGGGCTGTACCGCCAGTCCCATGGTCAGCGCGGGAGCCTCCACGAACTCCTGACGGCTGCGGCGGTCGACCCGCAGCCGGTCCCCGGCGTGGCCCTTGAGAAACACCTCCAGGTTGGGGGTGCCGGAGTAGCGACCGGCGATGATGTCGAAGATCCCACCCTCGGCCGAGAGGACCGCGAGGCGCCCGCCCTGTTCGGCGAGCAGGCTGGTGATGGCCTCCGGGGTGGCGTCGTCCACCAGCAGCCTCGGCTGCGGCGGCACGGCGATGCCCTCGGCGGTCTGCGCCAGGCCGATGGCCTCCGCGACGAGCTGGTCGCGCTCGGGGCCGTCGTCGGCCTTGGCAGCCTTCACGGCGGCCGTCTCTGCGACCTCCCTCGCCAGGCGCGCGGTCAGCTCCGCCTCGACGATCCGCCCGGCCGCCGCCTCGCCGAGCGCCTTCTCGGCGGCGTAGAGCGGGTTCGTCATGGCGGCGAAGACGGCGGACTTGCGGTTGGCCGGGGGCAGGGCGACGACGGTGAACAGGTTCACCGGCTCGCGCCAGCGGCCCCGGATGTGGACGACCGCCCGGCCGCCAGCGGCGGTGGCCAGCACGGACAGGGCCAGCGTCCCGGCCATGTCGGGCGGGGTCTGGGACTCCTCCGCGACCCCGGCCACGTACTCCTTCAGCCATCCCGGGAGGGTGTCCAGGGGGAAGGCGGGCAGGGTGCGGGCGGCGGTCAGCGGCACCGGGTCCGGCCACGCGGCGGGCTCGGGTTCGGTCGGGACGGCGAGCACGGCCCGCAGTGTATCCGCGTCGGCACCGGGCGTGTTGGCGGCCTGGACAAGGCGGGTGCCCGCCTCGATCAGGCGCCGGCGCTTGGCGGTCTCGCGGACGATCGCGGCGTAGTACTCGGCGTTCGCGGCGGTCGGCGTGGCCGACACGAGCCCGGAGACGTAGGCGCCGCCGCCGACCCGGGCCAGGTCGCCGGAGCGCCGGAGGGCGTCGGTGACGGTGATCGGGTCGGCGGCCTCGCCGAGGTCCATGATGGCGCGGTGGATGGTCTCGTGGGCGGGCCGGTAGTAGTCGCCGGCGTCCATGACGGCGGCGACGTCGCCGAGCACGGCGGGGTTGAGCATCAGGGCGCCGAGCACGGCCTGTTCGGCCTGGAGGTCGTTGGGCGGCGCGCCGTCCGGCCCGGGGAACGGGAACACGTTGTCGTCGGGCCCGGAGGCGGAGTGAAGGGTCACGCTGGGGCTCTCCTCATCTCGGTGGAACGGGTGGAGAACCCGGGGCGGCCTGGCTGTCCTTGGCCGGGAGTACCGGCCGCCCCGGGGGCGGTGCGGAGGCCGGTCAGAACAGGGCGTCCGGCGCGCAGGCCGGGGCGGTGTCCTGCCGGGTCTTGGCGGCGGTGCGGCGGGTGGCGTCGTGGCACTGCTCGCACCACGCGGCCAACTCCCGCTTGGGCAGGGCGGCGACGCGGTGCGCGGGCAGCAGCAGCGCGGCCGGGTCGGCCGGGGCGGCGAGCAGGCGCACCCAGCCCCGGCCGTGCTTGGTCCGGTAGGCGCCGTGAACGGCGGGGCATCGCCCGCCGTCGTCCTTGTCGTGGTTCCTGCCGCAGGTGCCCCGGCACTGGCAGCGTCCGGCTGCGGCGGCCATGACGGCCTGCCACAGCTCCGCACCGACCAGGGGCGGCACGCGCCCGCTCACGCGGCGGCCTGCTCGGCGCCGAGCCAGGTGGCGGCCTGGCCGCCGATCTCGCGGGTGTAGGCAGGCGGGATGGCCTCGGCCAACTCCCGGCGGTCGCTGGTCCAGTGGATGCCCATGGTGCCCTGCCACTCGCTGATGCTGCCCTTGCCGCCGCCGTTGCCGTAGACCTGGAAGTACGGGCCCTCGTGGCGCACGCCGTGCCGGTAGCCGCCGGTGCGGCCCCGGTGCGGGACGTGCGGGGGCTGGAGGGCGAACCAGCCGCCCAACTCGAAGATCCTGTGCCGGATCACCCGCAGACCGAACATCTCCCCGCACAGCGTCAGATCGGCGCGCATTCGGCGGGAGGCCCGGCCGGGCGGCTGCTCGATCACGTACGGCCGCCCGACCGCCTCCAGGGCGGCCCTGGTGGGCTCCAACAGGTCCGGGTACGTCTCGCGCTTGGCGGCGTTGGTGCCGGCGGTGAGCGTGCAGTCGTGCTGGCACGGCGGGCTGGTGTGGATGAGGTCGTACTCGTGGCCGTGGGCGCGGATGTACTCCACGGCGTCGCCCTGCACGAAGCGGTACGGGTAGTTCGGGCGGGGCTCGATGTCGATGCCGGTCACCTCGAACCCGGCGTCGGCGTAGCCGGTTCCGGCTCCTCCCGCGCAGCAGAAGGCGTCGAGGACTTTGAGCGGCGGTGCGATCGGGGTCATGCTGGGGGTTCTCCTCGTCTCGTTGGAGCGGGTGGAGAACCGGGGCGGTCGGGCTGTCCTTGGCCGGGAGTGCTGGCCGCCCCGGAATTCGCGCTGTTCCTGACTGCCTGTCGGCTGAATCAGCGGGCGGGGTGCAGGTCGACAACCAGCACGGTGGCGTTGTCGGCCCCGGCGGGGTCGGCCCGTACAGCGAGATCGGTGAGGCGCCGGGCGACGACGTCGGGGGCGCCGGTGAGCACGAGGGCCGGGACGGCGGCCCCGTCACGGTGCCGCTGGGAGCCGTCCGGGCTCGGCGGGGGCAGGGTTCCGGCCGCCTCGTGCGGCAGGTAGGCGCCGTCCGAGGTGAGTACCAGGCGTCGCAGGCCCGGCCGGGGGCCGAAGTCCACGGTGACGGTGTCGACGGCGCCGGTGAGGAAGCACAGCGACGAGGTCAGATGGTCGTGGGCGTCGGGCTCGGGTTCGCGGCCCTCGCGGCGCTGGGTGGTGGCCTTGTTGTGGTCGGTGGTGAGCAGGCGGGCCCGACCGTTCTCGGTGAGGTAGGCGCGGCAGTCTCCGGCCCACGCGATGTGAAGGCGGCCGGTGGGGGCGAGGGCGGCGACGATCGCGGCGGCGTCGGCCGGCCAGTCCTTCGGGTGGTTCAGGGCGGCGCGGTCGGCGTGGAGGGCGGGCCGGATCTGCCGGATGGCGGCGCCGGGGTCGCCGAGCCGGGCCGCCGTCCGCGCGAGCATGAGCGCGGTGGGGCCCACCCAGGCGGCGGTGTGCTCGCGGTCGCCGATGCCGTCGAGCAGGACCCACGCCCGGTGCCCGGTGTCGGGGTTGGTATCGAAGGCGGTGGCGTCGGCCTGGTGGGTGCGGCTCCCGATGTGCTGGGAGGCCGTCTGATGGGTGGTGAACACGGGTCTCCTCGTGCCGGTGGACTGGACGGTCCAGCTCCCCTCACCACCCGCCGCGCGGGCGGGTGGATCGGGCAACCGCCGTACTGGCGCGGCTAGTTGGAGATGTCTGTCAGTACTCCTGGCCGGTCTGGTGGGCGACGGGGCCGGGGCAGTACGAGTCGTCGCAGTCGCAGCCGCAGCACTCGTTGCAGATCTCTTCGCCACACTCCTCGCACCACTCGTGGCCGGTGCAGTACTCGGACGCGCAGTCGTCGCAGTAGGACATGGGGGCTCTCCGATCAGGCGGCCCGGCGCGCGCTCGCGCCGGGGAACTGGTGGATCGTGGCGAGCCGGGCGGGCTGCTCGGTCACGGCCGGGACGGGGAGCGGTTCGCCGCCGTCCGGCGGGGCGGTGTCCGTCGTGGCCGCGCGGGCGGCGCGTTCGGCGGCGGACTCCGCGAGCACCTGACGGACGGCGGCGGATTCGGTCTTGGCACCGCGCTGGGAGATGAGGGCGGCGGCGCCCAGGACGGCGCCAGGGCCGAAGAGCACGGCGGCGGTGATGGCGTCGGTGGTGGTGCTCACGGGTTCCCTCCGGTGCGGGCGGCGTGGGCGAGCAGGTCGACCAGGTCGGCGCCGAGCAGGGCGGCGCGCTGCTCGATCGCAGTCCACGAGTCGGGGTCGATGTGCATGAGTGCGGCGAGGGCGGCGGCCGGGCGGTGGTCGGCGGCGGCGGTCAGGGCCTCGCGCAGGTGGACGGCGGCCAGCGGCCGGATCGCGGCGGGGGCGGTCATCACGGGCGGCCGGTCAGTGGTGGCTGACGGCGGTCACGATCGCGCCGAGCATGTCGTTGACGGGCCCGGCCAGGCCGGTGGAGGCGGCGGTGAGGCCGGACAGCCAGACGATGAGGGCGGTGCCGATGCCGACGCGCTTGGTCCACACGAGGACGACGGTGACGACGCCGGTCACGAGGGCGACCGAGATGGTGACGTTCATGAGCTTGTCTCCCTGGCGGTGGTGGGCGGGCGGGATCAGTTGGTGCCGGCGGTCCAGGTGCGGTGGGCGACGTTGTAGAGGTGGCGGCCCACGCGGATGCGCTTGCCGACGCCCCGGCAGCGGCGGCAGTGCTTGCCGCGCTTGGCCTTGCCCTTGCGGTCGGTGACGACCTTGAAGCCGAAGCCGCCGCACCTGCGGCAGTCCCCGAACGGGCTCGCCGCGCACAGGGCGGCGTAACAGAGGGCGACCAGCAGGGTGGCGGCCATAGCGGCGAGTATCAGGGGGGTCATGGGGGCCTCCAGGGCGGTTTTCGGGGCCCTAGCAGGGGGCTTGCTAGCCGCTAGGTCCCTGATCAGGGCATGTTTGGGTCGCTAGCGGGGTCGCTAGGTCTAGCGAGGGTGCTCGCTAGACCTAGCGACCGTGCTGGGCTATCCGGCGTCGCGCTTCTTGTCGCGCTCGGTGACGGCCTTGAGAATTTCGGTGCGGTCGACGCCGCGCCGGTTGGCGCCCTTCCCGGCGTCCGTGGTGCCCCAGACCTGGCCGGTGGTGATCCCGTAGGGCTTGAGGGCGGTGGCGATCTGGTCGGCCTTCGCCCGGCCCTCCAGCCCGGCCCACGGCCCGTACGCGTCCGGCCGCAGCTCGGCGAGGCGGGCGACGATCGTCTCCGACCACAGCTTCGGCTCGTCGGGGCCCATGACCGCGAGCAGGTCGGCGAGCAGGTCGTAAGCGGGCGCCGTCGCGGGGGCCGCGTCCTGGCCGCCGCCGGCGTGGCCGGTCAGCAGCCCGGCCTGTTCGCGGGCCTCGCGTCCGCGCTGGGCGATGGCCTCCGCGTTGGGGGCGTCCACGAACACCGAGCGCACGATCTGCGCGTCGGCGCCCTCGCCGCCGATGAAGTAGGCCAGGCCCTTGTCATCGCGGGTGAAGGTGGTGGCCCGGATGCCCTGCTTGTAGGCCGAGGTACCGAGCACCATGTCGTTCTCGACCTGGCCCATGACCTTGAGGCACAGCCGCAGGATCGCGTTGGCGCTGATGCCGGTGGGCAGGGACTTGGCGTCGGGGCGCTGGGTGGCCAGTAGCAGCACGATCCCGGTGGCGGGGCCGCGCTTGACCAGGTCGGTGCAGATCTCCTCGAACTCGCCGCCGTACTTGGGGTGTTCGAACCACACCTGGCACTCGTCCACGCCGACGACGATCGGGTGCAGCCGCAGCGCCTTGTTGTCGGCGAGCTTGCTGGTGACCTTCGACTCCGGGCACACGTCCCGGGGCAGGGAGCGGATCACCTTGGTGCGGCGCCGCAGCTCGGCCCGCAGTTCGCGCATGTCGGCGATGGCGTACTCGATGTCCTCGTCGTCGTCGCCAGCGCGGTGGCGGTGGGACACCTTCTCGCCGACCGGGTCGAGGTCGCCGGTGCCCTTGAGGTCGTAGGTGTGCAGCTCGGCGCGGGGGTCGAGGGCGGCGATGAGCATGAGCAGGCGGAGCAGGAAGGTCTTGCCCATGCGGGGGACGGCGCCGATGATGCCCGCGATGAACATCAGGGTGACGTTCACCCAGTTGCCGCGCTGGTCGGTGGCGAACGCGATCGGATCGAACAGGTCGACGGTGCCCTTGCGGGCGAGCGGCCAGGCGGGCTGTTTGGCCTTGGCCATGTCCTGGTCGCCGACCCACAGGATCATGCGGCCCGGGTGGTCGCCCGCCTTCTGCTCCGGCCACACCGTGCCCACCGGGCGCCGCAGGCCGGAGGCGAGCTGCCCGCGGCGGCCCATCACGTCGGCGACGGTGACGCCGTGGGGCAGTTCGACGTCCGCGCGCCACCCGGGCCCATCCCGCATGATCGGGGCCGGGAAGGTGATGCTGCTGCCCTTGGTCTTGGCGGAGGTGATGCCGCCGATGCCCAGCGACTCCAGGGCCCGCACCACCATGTCCGAGGTCAGCTTGGGGGCCTTGGCCTTGACCACGGCGCGGCCGATGAGCGGCTCGTCCGCCGGCGCCCCGGCGACGCCGAGCGCGAGCACCACGGCGGCGGCCAGCGCCAGCAGGGTGGCGGTGCTGGTCATCACCAGCAGCACGATCGCGGCGGCGAGGCCGAACACCGACGCCAGCAGGGAGATCAGGGTCCGCAGCCGGACCCGGCCGTCGCGCTGTCGGGAAAGCTTGAGGTACAGCTCGGCGTCCTCGCGCCGGGCCGCCGCCGCCCGCAGCGGCTGGCCCTCGGCGTCCGAGGTCCACCGGCCCAGGAAGTTCATGACCCGGGCGGCGCCGCGCGGGGAGCGCACCGCCAGGCGGCTGGCGTAGAGGGGGGTGCGGATCGCGTGGTAGGCGACCGTGTGGCCCATCTGCCCGGCCACGTAGGCGAGTTGGGTCCGCAGCTCGGCCTTCGACAGCAGCCAGGCCGGGAGGATCGGGCGGCGGGTGTCCTCCGGCACCGGCAGGGGCGCGGGGGCGGGCTGGTCGACGTAGACGCTCGGGCCGTCCTCGTCGCCGTCGTCGAGGACGGCGGTGGTGGGGCGGCGTTCGGCGCGGGCCTTGGCGAGGTCGACCACGCCGTCTTCGGCCATCTCGGCGGCCAGACGGGCGAACAGCTCGTTCTCGGCGTCGTCGCCGGGGGTGTGGTGGTTCACTGGGGCTTCCTTCCTCACTGCTCTGTGGTGCGGAAAGGGGCTCCGGGACGGCCGCTCTGGCCGGCAAGCGAGTACGGCTGTCCCGGAGTGGTGCGTGCTGGTCGGCGGGTGGTCAGCCGGCGAGGACGGTCTCCAGGGCGGTGGCGCCCTCGATGGTGGTGATGAGCTCGCCCTTGAGGTAGCCGCTGTACATGGCGGTGGCGCGGCGGGCGACGTCGGCCGGGGTCGCGGTCGGGCGGCCGTCCTGCCACTGGCCGAAGGTGACCAGCTCGTTCGCGGCGTGCAGGGCCATGCGGGCGCGGCTGTCGGCGCGGCGCTTGGCCCGGCGGCGCTCGTTGCACGCCTGGAGGCGCTGTTCGGCGGTCCAGGCGGCCTGCTTGGCGGCGAAGTCGCCGTGGAGCGCGTCACCGGTCTCGCAGGGCTGCATGGTCAGGCACGGCTCGCAGACGGCGATGTGCTTGACGGACACCTGGAAGGCGGCCATGTAGGCGATGAACTGCGGGTCGACGGCGGTGTCGGCGGTGGTGGTCACGATGCCTTCTCCTCGGTGGAGTTCGTGGTCGCGGTGGTCGTGTCGGCGGTGGCCGGGGCGGGGTCGGGCACGGCGTGCAGCGCGGGCCGCTCCGGCTCGGCGACGTCGGCCGGGGTGGCGCGCTCGGCGGTGAGGGCGTCGCGCAGGACGCGGGCACGCTCGGCTGAGGTGCGGACCGTGGTGCGGATGCGGTCGGCGGTCAGTTCGGCGTCGAGCCAGTCGGCGGTGGCCGACCGGGCCTCGTCGAGCAGTTCGGCGTCCGTGCGCTTGGGTCGGGCGGTCCGGGCCGACTTCGGGACGGTGCCGGTCGCCCGACGCGGCCGGGCCGCCGCCGGGCCGGTCGGCTTGCGAGTCGGCTCGGCGGGCGCCTCCTCGGCCGGGGCCTCGGTCGGCTCGGCCACCGGGGTGGTCGGGGCCGGGGCGGGGGTCTGGTCGGCCGACTCGTACAGCGGCCAGTCCGGTTCGTCCGCCCCGGATTCGGGCTGGTCAGACCCCGACCGATTCGTCATGATCTGGTATGTTTTGTCGGTCTTGGGTCGGGCGTGCAGCACCTTGGCCACCAGGTCCGACCCGAAGTAGATCGAGCCGACCGGCAGCGACGACGCGAGCAGGACCAGGGCCCAGTGCGCGGGCGCCCACTCGGCCAGTCGAGTCCGGCCGCCGCCGTGCAGAGTCGGCACCAGGCCGTGCACGTAGTTGAGCACCAGCGAGGCGGCCGTGTACCCGGCCAGCACCCGCAGCGCGAACCGGCGGTCCGCGTCGGTCAGCACCAGCGCGACGACCAGTGCCAGTGCCATCAGCCCGTCGACGACCAGCGGGTAGACCGTGGCGGCGGTCGGGTCGGCCCCGATCGCCGACGCGACATCCCGAAGGGCGTTCCACGAGACGCGGAACGCCATGGCGGCGACGGCCAGCAGGCCCGCCACCAGCCACCACTTCCCGGCGCGGCTCACAGGGTGCCTCCCGGCGCTCCGGCGGCGACCAGGGGTCGGGCCGCCTCACGGGCGGCGCGGGCGGCCTCGGCAGCAGCGGCGGCGGCGATCCGGGCGGCCTCGGCAGCGGCGGCCGCCCGCG
>NZ_JBHSOF010000015.1:0-142957 GCF_042656005.1 Kitasatospora misakiensis
CACTCCCGGACCGGTCACACCATACGAATCAGCGACCCGCGAAGTACGGGTCTAGGTCACCGTAGCGGGCCGGCAAGGGGGCGGAGCCTGGATCAACCGATCCGGAGCGACAACCTTCTCGACGGCATCCAGCTCGGCGGGACGCAGGCCCGTGAGGATCTGGATGGCGGCCTCAGGGAGGGCACGTGCAGCAGCTCCGCTGAAACTCCGGAGGAACGATGAGCATCAGGCCCGAGACGGGACCGGAGCTGGCCGACACCGTCCGCACCCCCGTCGACCGCAACCGCTGCGCTTTGTTTGGGGTTGGACCGGCATGAGCAACGACACCAGCACCACCGCCAGGCGTTGTGGCCGGTGGCGGGACCATCGGCAGGTGATCGACGGGATTCTGCACCGGGTGCGGACCGGTGTACCGGCGTGACCCGCCAGAGCGGTTCGGGCCGTGGAAGACGGTCTACGAATGCCACCGGCGGTGGTCGGCCGACGGGACCTGGCAGCGCCTGCTCCAGCGGGTCCCGGCGGAAGCGGATGCTGTCAGCGACATCGACTGGGACATCTCGGTCGACTCCACGATCGTGCGGGCCCACCAGCACGCGGCTGGCGCTCGTACCGACCCGCCACCGGCCCTCGGCCCCAAGGGGACGGGCCAGGAGAACACCAGGACGAGACGCCCTGGCAGAGCCTCGGCGCCCGCCTGGCGGAGGTGGTGCTGGAGGCGAGGGCCTGGGCCGATCGCGCGGCGGCTTCACCACAAGGGTCCACCTGAGCGCGGACGGCCGCTGCCGCCCGCTGCCCCTGATCGTCACCGCCAGGGGCAGCGGGCCGACTGCACCCAGTTCGAGCCCGTCCTAGTGCCGCATCAGGCAACGTTCGCCCTGTTTGAGCGGTGAACGGGCAAGGTGGTTCACGTTGGTTGGCCAGGGACATCTGCTTCTATCCTCTGGTGTGGCCGATGACACGGAGATAGAGACATACCGTCATGAGACGGTCGAGATGACCGTCGGGCAACTACGCGACGCCCTCAACGGATTGCCCGACGAGGCGCCGTTGCGTGTTGACGTGCCACGGCGCCCGAGATCGGGGGAAATGCGTGAGTCGCTCGACTCGGGGGCCAGCCACTTCGTCCTAAGCGGAGTTGTGCTTCATGACGCCGACTACCTTGTGCGGGATGAAGTGGTCCTTCAGGCTGATTTCTGCTCCGAGTGGTACGTACGTCCCGTCGGTTCGAGTGACGAAGGGTGACCTGGGTATCGCCGAAAGGCAGCTCAGGCGACGTTCGCCCTGCTGACGACCTCGCGTAGGCGCTCGCCCTGGGCGTGCTTGTTCCGCCAGATGACGTAGCGGCGGATCATGCTGCCCTGGGCCTTGTGGCTGGCGTGGTCGGTGCCGTCGAGGGCGAAGTAGCGCAGGGCGGTGAACTGGGCCTCGATTCGGTTGAGCCAGGAGCTGTTGGTCGGGGTGTAGGCGATCTCGACATTGTTCGCCGCCGCCCACGTCCCGACCCGCCGGCACCGCTTCGTCGTCAGGTGCGGCGAGTAGTTGTCGCAGATGATCGCGATGCGCACGTCCGCCGGGTGAAGAGAGCGCAGGTAGCGGCAGAACTCCAGGAACTTGGACCGGTTCTTGGTCTTCTTGATGTGGCCGTAGAGCTGGTCCTTGGCGAGGTCGTAGGCGGCGAACAGGTGCCTGACACCGTGCGGGCGGGTGTAGGGCCGGGGTCCGCGGTCGGGGTCCTTGCCCTTGCCGCCGCGCTCCGCCCACTGCCGGCCGGGGTGGGGTTGGAGGTTGAGTGGCCCGAACCCGTCCATGCAGAAGACGACTTCGGGCTCACCTTCCTCGGGTATGACCTCGCCGTCGGCGATCGCGTAGAGGTGTTCGACGCGGGCCTTCTTGGTGGCGTAGTCGGGGTCGCGGGCGGTCTTCCAGGTCTTCACGCGTTGAAACGAAACGCCCTCCTCGCGGAGCAGGACCCGAAGGCCCTCGTGGCTGATGTCGTCGACCACCTCCTCGGCGACCAGGAAGTCGGCCGGCTTGGCCAGGCTCCAGGTCGAGAAGGGCAGGCCGTGTTCGGCCGGCCTTGACTTGGCGATCTTCTTGATCTCCCGGCGCTCGGGCAGCGTGAAGGTCCTCGGCCGGCCGCCCTTGTACTTGGGGTAGAGCGAGTCGAAGCCGTCGGCGTTGAAGTTGTGGATCACGTCCCGGACCCGGTCCGCGCTGGTGAACGTGACCTCGGCGATCCTCGCCACCGGCATGCGTTGGGCGGAGAGCAACACCATCTGGGCACGCCGCCAGGTCACCACCGACCCGGTGCCCCGGCGGATGATCCGCAGCAGCCGTCTGCCCTCATCGTCATCGATCCCACGGACCTGCACGCGTTCAGCCACGTGATCATTCTGACCGTCCGATGCCGCCCGGCACAGCAACCGGGCGGCACGTCGTGACGGGGCGAACGTTGTCTGATACGGCACTAGAGAAGATCCGCATCCCGCGGATCGGATCTGGCCGCCCCCGAAAAACGCCCGCCAGCGTGGCCACCGACAGGGCCTACAACAACGGGCCGTGCCGCGACTACCTGCGCAGGCGCGGCATCCGGCACACCATCCCCGAGAAGACCGACAGCCAGGCCGCCCGCCTACGCAAAGGCTCGCGCGGCGGGCGGCCACCCGGTTTCGACGAGGACCGGTACAAGAATCGCAACACCGTCGAACGGGCCATCAACAAACTCAGACACGCCCGAGCCGTCGCAACCCGTTACGACAAACGCGGATACGTCTATCTCGGCACCGTGACCGCGGCAACCCTCGTCATCTGACTCCGCTCGTGATCGGCCGGACAGCTCCAGGTGCTACGGCGTCAGGTGCAGTGGATCTTGCCGCAGTTCGGCGTGGAGATGCGGTGCTGGGTGCCCACCCCCCACTCCCGGCGCGGGATCATGTTGGCAATCGTGATCACCAGGTCCAGCACGCTGCCCCCGAGGCCCGCCCCGGGGCGGCCGGCCCGTGCCCGGGCGCTCTGGAACTCGTTGTCGTCGACCCACCAGATCGTCAGCGTGCCACTGCGGTTGATCTCCAGCCAGGCGTTCTGGTAGCCGTTCGTGCCGGAGGACCAGCAGCTCCGGTTGCCGTCGCCGTAGACGACGAAGTTGCCGTCCGTCTGCATGGTGGCCATGCGTCCGCACCCGGCGCTGCCGGGGGCGGTCCAGCTGACGTTCGAGACCGGCCGGCCGGTGGTCTCGCTGAACCAGCTGTAGACGAGTTCGAGCGCGCCGTCGTCCCGCATCCGCAGGGTGGTCGTCTGCTCGGTGTCGCCCGTGGAGATCTCGGTGCCGCGGCAGATGCTCCAGCCCTTCCAGATCCAGCCGCCCCGGTGTTCGGCCGTCGGCTCCTGGAACCCGCAGCCACCCGGCTCCGAGCCGTTGCCGCCGCCGCTTCCTCCGCCGCCGATGCCGCCGTCCCAGCCGCCACCGCCACCGCCACCGCCGCCGGTGTTACCGCCGCCGGAACCGGCGCCCGGGGTCGGGCCGGTCTGGACGTTGTCCAGGCGCCAGCGCTGTTTGTCGGAGCCGTCGCAGCGCCAGACGCCGAGCTGCTCGCCCGCGTTGTTCGCGGTCAGGCAGCCGCCGTCGGTGCCGCTGACGAGCCAGTACCAACCGTTCCCGGCATCACGGAACGACCACCGCTGGTTGGCGTTGCCGGACTGGTTCTGGGTCAGGTGGGTCCGGTGCGGGCCCGGGTTGTGGTCCATCACCATGCCCTGGCCCGGGGCGGCCTTGCCGTCCGTGAGCAGGGTCTCGACGATCCAGTTGCCGTTGCCGGCGTCCCAGAACGCCCACCGCTGGGCGGGGTTGCCGTTGCCGCCGAGCGCCTTGATCGAGGTGCCGGAGGCGGTGCTGCCTCCGTCGAGGTCGGCGACCAGGCCGTTGTTGTTCGACCGCAGGGTCGCGACCTGGCTGTTGCCCACGGCCGGCCGGACGACCGGACCGGAGCCACCTGAGCCGCCGCCACCCGGCTGGGGCTGCTGCGGGGCCGCCGGCCCGTCCGCGACGTTGTCCAACCGCCACTTCTGCCGGTCGCTGCCGTCACAGGCGGAGACGGCCAGCGCCTCACCCGGGTTGTTGGCCGTCAGGCAGTTGTTGTCGGTGTCACTGGTGATCCAGAACCAGCCGCCGCCCGCGTCCCGGAAGGCCCAGTGCTGATTGGCGTTGCCGTCCATGGTGCGGATCAGGTGGGTGCGGTGGTTGCCGGGGTCGTGATCCATCACCATGCCCTGACCCGCCGCCGCCTTCCCGTCCGTGAGCAGCGTCTCCAGGATCCACCGGCCGTTGCCGGCGTCCCAGAACGCCCACTTCTGCGCGTCGTTGCCGTTGGCGCCGAGCGCCTTGATCGACGTGCCGGAGTTGGTCGTCCCACCGTCGAGGTCGGCGACCATGCCGTTGTTCGCGGAGCGCAGCGTGGCGACACGGTTGTTCGCCACCCCGGGGTTGACGACCGCGCCGGTGGCCGGGTTCGGCGGGTTCGGGCCCTGGGTCAGGCCGTCGAGCCGCCACTTCTGGCGGTCGGTGCCGTCGCAGGCGGAGACGGCGAGCGCCTCGCCCGGGTTGTTGGCCGTCAGGCAGCCGTTGTCGGTGTCACTGGTCACCCAGAACCAGCCGCCACCCGCGTCCCGGAACGCCCAGTGCTGATTGGCGTTCCCGTCCATGGTGCGGATCAGGTGCGTCCGGTGGTTGCCGGGGTCGTGGTCCATGACCATGCCCTGACCGGCCGCCGCCTTCCCGTCGGTCAGCAGCGTCTCCAGGATCCACCGGCCGTTGCCGGCGTCCCAGAACGCCCACTTCTGCGCGTCGCCGCCGTTCGGAGCGAGCGCCTTGATCGAGGTGCCGGAGGCGGTACTCGACCGGTCCAGGTCCGCCACCATCCCGTTGTTGGCCGAACGCAACACCGCCACCTGGTTGTTGCGGACGCCGCCGGGCGTGACCGCCGGGTTGGTGGCCGGGTCCGGCCGGTTCGGCTGACCGGGCTGGCCGGGCTGCGCCGGGCCGTTGGTCACGTCCCCGAGCCGCCACTTCTGGCGGTCGGTGCCGTCGCAGGCGGAGACGGCGAGCGCCTCGCCCGGGTTGCTGGCCGTCAGGCAGCCGTTGTCGGTGTCACTGGTGATCCAGAACCAGCCGCCACCCGCGTCGCGGAACGCCCAGTGCTGATTGGCGTTCCCGTCCATCGTCCGGATCAGGTGGGTGCGGTGCGGGCCCGGGTCGTGGTCCATGACCATGCCCTGGCCGGCCACCGCCTTCCCGTCCGTGAGCAGCGTCTCCAGGATCCACCGGCCGTTCGCGGTGGTCCAGAACGCCCAACGCTGCGCGTCGTTACCATTCGGAGCGAGCGCCTTGATGGACGTGCCGGAGGCGGTGCTCGACC
This sequence comes from Kitasatospora misakiensis, assembly GCF_042656005.1. Taxonomy (NCBI): domain Bacteria; kingdom Bacillati; phylum Actinomycetota; class Actinomycetes; order Kitasatosporales; family Streptomycetaceae; genus Kitasatospora; species Kitasatospora misakiensis. The sequence continues at coordinate 5,412 of NZ_JBHSOF010000015.1, forward strand.
GGTCCAGGTCCGCCACCAGCCCGTTGTTGGCGGAGACGAGGGTGGAGACCTGCGAGGTGCCGACGCCGGGGTTGACCACCGGTCCGGTGCCCGGCGGCGGGGTCGGGGTCGGGGTCACCGGCGCGCGCGGCGGGACGGTGCCCAGGCCCCAGCGCTGGGAGTCGGTGGCGTTGCAGTCCCAGATCTGCAGGACGGTCCCGTTGACGGAGACGCCGCCGGTCACGTCCAGGCACAGGCCGGAGTTCGGGTTGACCAGCGAGGAGTCCGGACCCTGCTGCCAGCGCTGGGCGGGCGAGTCGTTGCAGGCGTAGAGGCCGACCCGGGTGCCGTGCGCCGTCCCGGAGCCCGCGACGTCCAGGCACTTGCCGAACGCCTTCAGGGCGAACACACCGCTGCTCGCGGACGCCGTCCAGCGCTGGGCCTCGCCGCCGGTGCAGTCGTAGAGGTCGATCGGGGTGCGGTCGGCGGTGTTGCCGCCGGTGACGTCCGCGCACTTGCCGGGGAAGGCCGAGTACAGGGGGGCGCCGCCGGCGTTGCCGTCCCCGCCGGCCACCACGCCGTTGAGCCGCCACTTCTGACCGTCGGAGCCGTCGCAGGGGGCGACGGTCAGCGGCCGGCCCTTGGCGGCGAGCGTCAGACAGCCGTTGCCGTTGGAGACGGTCGTCCGGCCGTCACCTGCGTCGGCGAACCGCCACTGCTGCTCGGTGCGGTTGGCGGCAACGGGCTGGAGCGCGGTGCGGTGCGAGCCTGTGTCGTGGGCGAGGACGAGCCGGGCGCCCGGGTCGCCGCCGCCGTAGGTCAGCCGCGTCTCGATCAGCCAGTTGCCGTCGCCACGGTCCCAGAACGCCCACTTCTGCGAGTCGGTCCCGTTCGGCGTCCACGCCTGCACGGCCGTCCCGGCGGCGGGCACCCCGCCGGTGACGTCGGGCACCAGCTGCGGATCCGCCGCCGACACCAGACCGACACCCTGCACCGGATCGGGCTTCTGCCCGTCCGAGGGCCCACCGGGACTACTGGGCCCGCCCGGCCCGCTCCCGAACCGCCAGCCCCACGGCGGCAGCAGGGGGAGGGAGGGGAAGCTGGGCAGCCCGATCCCGGGGAGGGGAGGCACGGGCTTGCTGGGGGTACCGGTGCTGGGGTCGGTGGGGTTGGTACCCGGGTCGGTCGGGTTGGTACCGGGGTCGGTCGGGTTGGTACCCGGGTCGGTCGGCAGCTTGCAGACGGTCGGCACCGACGGCGTCCTCGGCACCTCGGGGAAGCCGGAGGCCGCGGGCCACGGCGCCCGTCCCAGATCCGGCAGCGACGGCCACGGCACATTCGGGAAGCCCGGGATCGACGGCCAGGTCCAGTTCGGGAACCCCGGCAGCGACGGCCGGTCGGTCGGCAGGGCCGGCGCGTCCGGCCACGGGACGGCGGGCATGTCCGGGTGGCCCGGCCACGGAACGTCCGGGGATCCCGGCACCGACGGCCACCGGACGTCCGGGAAGCCGGGCACGGTGGGCCACGTCAGCTCCGGATGACCGGCGACTTTCGGCGCCTCCGGCACGGGCCGACCGGGCACGACGATTCCGGTACCGGCGTCGGGACCGGTCCCGGGCACGACCGGCAGCGGCAGGATCGGCCAGGGGACGTTCTTGGTCCCCGGCATGATCGGCCAGTTCACCTCGGGGAAGCCCGGAACCTTCGGCCACGGCAGCCGCCCCGCCTGCGTCGGCCAGGACACCTTCGGCAGCGCGGGCGCGCCCGGCCAGTCGACCACCGGCAGATCGGGTCGGCCCGGCATCGGGACCTCGGGGCTGCCCGGCACCGCGGGCCACGGCACCCCGGGAGCGCCGGGCACCGAAGGCCAGGTCAGCTCCGGGTGGCCCTTGACGGTCGGCCACTTCAGCGCGGGGTACCCGGGCACCGTGCGGCCGGTCGCGGGCAGCGAGGCCGGGTCGGTCGGCACGCACGGCACGGACAGGGTCCACTTCTGGGCCGGGCCGCCGTCGCACGGCTTGACGCTCAGGCCGACGGACTCCTGCCCGGCCATCGTGAGGCACCTCTGGTCGGCGGCGCTGACCAGGCTGTACGCCCCGTCACCGGCGTCCTTGACGGTCCACTGCTGGTTGGGCGTGCCCTGCGAGCGGCCCTGGTCGTCACGCTGCAGCGGCCAGACCACGGTGTTGTGGCTGTAGAGGTCCTGCTGCAGGACCATGCCCGGGGCGAGCGCGCTCTCCAGGACGAAGCGGCCGTCCGATGCCGCGCGCAGCCGCCAGTTCTGCGAGGCGGTGCAGTTGCGCGGGTACGCCTGGACGGTCGTCCCGTTGGCGCTCACCCCGCCCCGTACGTCCAGGTTGTAGGTCGGACCGTTCGCCGACCCCGCCGCCCTGAACTGGTACATCGCCCCGTCGAACGGCGACGGCGCGGGCGGGGCGGTGGACACCGGCTCCGTCACGGCCGCCGTGGCGAGCGCGACGCTCCGCACCCCGGTCGGTGTCACCCTGGCGGTAGTGGCGGGCGGAGTACCGGGCTCACTGAGGCAGTCGTCGTCATCCCATGAGTCCTCGACCTCCTCGCACTTCGCACGATTCGCAGGGACCGGTGCGTAGATGCCCACCCGCGGCAGACTCTGCGGGTTCCAGCCGTACGCCGTGAGGTTCGGCAGCGAGGTCAGGTCCGGCTCCCGGAACCGGTCGTTGACGACCGGGTCCTCGACCGCCCGGGTCCCGTCGAGAACCGGAACTCCTCCGGCGGTGACCCGGAAGGTCGACCTCATCTTCACGGCCGATTTGATACTCGACCCAGGAATGGCACCGACCGCCGCCCACTCCTCCTCGCCGTGGGACGCCACGGGGGCGCCCGCCGCCGAATACTGATTCGGCACAAAGACGTACCGCCGGTCGGGCACGATCGTGAAGACCCAGCCCTCCTTGAAGTACGCGAAAGTAGTCTCGTCCCGGCCGGAGAAGCCCGTGTGCACCGAGGCGAAACTCTCGGCCACGGTCTCCTTCTGACTCGTGCTGACGTAGCCGGATACCGGGGTGCTGTGACCGCCGGCGCCTCCATTGACGTGGCTGGTCAGCGAGAACTCGGTCCCCCTGGCCCGGAATCCGTCCCTGAAGACCGTGGCGAGGTCGACACCCTCGGCGGGCGGCCCGATTTCCAGGCGGTTTTCGTCGTCATCGACCTCACGATTGAATCCCACTCCCCGGTAGACCAGTTGGGGGGCCCTGTCCCGAGTGTCGAAACACGGGTGCAGGTACGGCTCTGCCTCCGCCGCGTGGGCGGCGGGTGACACGGCGCCCACGAGGGGGGCCGCCATCACCGCCGCGATCATCGCGGCCACCAGGGGCCGCGGCTTGCTTCTGAGGGAATCCCGGCGCATGGGCGTCGGCTACCTCGCCTTCCTACGGAGTGTTGCGTGCCCGCCGAAACGTAGGTGGGGCGCGTACACAGCTCGTATACGCTGGCTGGACGTGGGCCGGCCCGGGGGGCCGGCGCCCCCGGGCCGGCTCCGACGCAGGAGTACCCGACCGACGACCGCGTCACCACGGAAAGCTGGTCCGCAATGATCGAGCTCGATTTCGACGACAGCGGCTTCCGCCGCAACGGCGCGCCGCACCGGATCGTCTCCGGCGCGCTGCACTACTTCCGGGTCCACCCCGATCTGTGGGACGACCGGTTGGCCCGCCTGCGCGCCCTGGGGGTCAACACCGTCGACACCTATGTCCCCTGGAACTTCCACGAGCTCCCGACCGGCGAGGTGGATTTCACCGGCTGGCGGGATGTCGCCCGGTTCGTCCGGTTGGCCGGGGAGCACGGGTTGGACGTCATTCTCCGTCCGGGGCCGTACATCTGCGCCGAGTGGGAGTTCGGCGGTCTGCCGGCCCGGCTGCTCGCCTCGGACGGGATAGGGCTGCGCAGTTCGGACCCGGCGTTCCTGGCCGAGGTGGACGGCTGGTTCGACGCCGTGGTGCCGCAGGTGCTGCCGCTGCTGGGGAGCCGGGGCGGGCCGGTGGTGGCGGTGCAGGTGGAGAACGAGTACGGCAGCTACGGCGACGACGCCGTGTACCTGGCGCATCTGCGGGACGCCCTGGTGGCGCGCGGTGTGGACTGTCTGCTGTTCACCACCGACGGGTCCGAGGACTTCATGCAGCAGTCCGGGGCGATCCCGGGCCTGCTGGCCACCGGTACGTTCGGGTCGCGGGCGCCCGAGCGCTTCGAGGTGCTGCGTCGGCAGCAGCCGAAGGGGCCGCTGGCGGCGATGGAGTTCTGGATCGGCTGGTTCGACCGGATCGGCGAGCCGCACCATGTGCGGGACGCGGAGGAGACGGCGGCCTCGCTCGACGAGTTGCTCGCCACCGGCGCCTCGGTGAACCTCTACATGGCGCACGGCGGCACCAACTTCGGTTTCTGGGCGGGCGCCAACCATTCCGGCACCGGGCCCGACACGGCCGGCTTCGAGCCGACCGTGACCAGCTACGACTACGACGCGCCGATCGGCGAGGCGGGCGAGCTGACCGAGAAGTTCCACGCCCTGCGGTCCGTGATCGGCAAGTACGTGCCGCTCCCCGAGGGCGAACTCCCGGCCCGGCCGCCGCGGTTGGATCCCCGCCGGCTGGAGCGGGCGACCGGCCGGGTGCGGCTGCTGGACTCCCTGGACGCGCTGTCGACGCCGGTCCGCCGGCCCACCACGGAGCCGATGGAGCGGCTCGGCCAGTCGCTCGGGCTGATCCACTACCGCACGCATGTCTCCGGGCCGCGCCCCGAGATGCCCCTGCGGATCGACGGCATCGGCGACCGCGCGCAGGTCTTCGTGGACGGCCGTCCGCTCGGGGTGCTGGACCGCAACGCCCCGGGCGCGACCCTGCCGCTGGCCACCGGCCCGGCCGGGGTCACGCTGGACATCCTGGTCGAGGCCCTCGGCCGCACCAACTACGGGCCGCAGCTGGACGATCGCAAGGGTATCCGGCGCGGCGTCTCGCACGAGCGCCAGCGCCTGCTCGACTGGGAGATCCGGCCACTGCCGCTCACCGACCTCTCGGCCCTCGCGTTCGCCGATTCCGCCGTGGACGCCGGCGCCGCCGACGGCGATCCGGCCTTCCACCGCTTCGAGACCGAGGTCGACGCGCCGGCCGACGCCTTCGTCGCCCTCCCGGGCTGGGGCCGGGGGCTGCTCTGGCTGAACGGCTTCCTGCTCGGCCGCTACACCGCGGAGGGCCCGCAGCGCACCCTCTACGCCCCGGCCCCGCTCTGGCAGCCGGGCCGCAACACCCTGGTCGTCCTCGAACTGGACCGCCACGCCGAGGCGTTGGAGGTCCGCGACGAGCCGGACCTCGGCCCCACCACCCGCGCGCCCAGCGCGGACTACTGACCCGAAGGCGTCGCAACACCGGTGGGGCCGGGAGGAGTTCGCCACTCCCCCCGGCCCCACCGACCGCAACGGCCCCGCCGCCACAACGGCCCCACCGACCGCAACGGCCGCCGGACTACTCGACGGTGACGCTCTTGGCGAGGTTGCGCGGCTTGTCGACGTCGCGCTTCAGAGCGACCGCCGCGTGGTAGGCGAGCAGCTGGAGCGGGATGTTGAGGAGCAGCGGGTCCAGCTCGGGCTCGCTCTTGGGCACCAGGATGGAGTGGTCGGCGAGCTTGGCCTCGGGGCGGCGGTGGGCGACGGCGAGGACGCGGCCGGAGCGGGCCTTGATCTCGCCGAGCGTGGTGAGGTTCTTGTCGAGCAGCTCGTCGTCCGGGACGAGGGCGACGGTGGGCAGCTCGGGGCTGATCAGCGCCAGCGGGCCGTGCTTCAGCTCGCTCGCCGGGTAGGCCTCGGCGTGCACGTAGGAGATCTCCTTGAGCTTCTGCGCGCCCTCGCGGGCGACGGGGTAGCCGCGGACCCGCCCGATGAACATCATGCCGTCGGCGTCCGCGTACTCGGCGGCGAGTTCGGCGATCTCGTCGCTCTGGGCGAGGATCTCGCGGATCTGGTCGGGCAGCGCCTTGAGGGCGGAGACGATCCGGCGGCCGTCGGCGGGCGAGAGGTCGTGGATCCGGCCGAAGTGCAGGGCGATCAGCGCGAAGGCGACGACCGTGGAGGTGAACGCCTTGGTGGAGGCGACCGAGATCTCCGGTCCGGCGTGCAGGTAGATGCCGCCGTCGCACTCGCGCGCGATGGCGCTGCCGACGGTGTTGACGACGCCGAGCACCCGGCCGCCCTTGCGCTTGACCTCCTGGACGGCGGCGAGCGTGTCGTAGGTCTCGCCGGACTGGCTGACCGCGATGTAGAGGGTGTCGGCCTCGATGACCGGGTTGCGGTAGCGGAACTCGGAGGCGGGCTCGCTGTGCGCGGGGATCCGGGCCAGCTCCTCGATCAGCTGGGCGCCCATCTCGCCGGCGTAGTAGGCGGAGCCGCAGCCGAGAATCTTGACCCGGCGGATCTCGCGCAGCTCGCGGGCGTCCAGGTTGAGGCCGCCGAGGTGGGCGGTGGCGAACCGCTCGTCGAGGCGGCCGCTGAGGGTGCGCTCGACCGAGCCGGGCTGCTCGTGGATCTCCTTGAGCAGGAAGTGCTCGTAGCCGCCGGTGTCGTAGGAGTCGATCTCCCAGTCGACGGTGGACGGCTGGCGGTGGGTGGTGCGGGCGTCCTCGGTGAAGGTGCGGAAGCCGTCGGCGCGGACGGTGGCCAGCTCGCCGTCCTCCAGGTGGACGACCTGGCGGGTGTAGCGGACCAGGGCGGAGACGTCGGAGGCGGCGAACATCTCCTTCTCGCCGATGCCGAGCACGATCGGGCTGCCGTTGCGGGCGACCACGATGCGGTCGGGCTGCTCGGCGTCGAGGACGGCGATGCCGTAGGTGCCGACGATCTTGCCGAGGGCGGCGCGCACGGCGTCCTCCAGCTCGACGCCCTCGGTGGCGTGGGCGGCGATGAGGTGGGCGAGCACCTCGGTGTCGGTCTCGGAGCGGAAGACGGCGCCGTCGGCGGTGAGCCGGGCGCGCAGTTCGTCGGCGTTCTCGATGATGCCGTTGTGGACGACCGCGATCCTCTCGGCGTTGTCCAGGTGCGGGTGGGCGTTGGCGTCGCTGGGGACGCCGTGGGTGGCCCAGCGGGTGTGGCCGATGCCGGTGGTGCCCTTGAAACGGGCGGGGACGGCGGCGGCGAGGTCGGCGACCCGGCCCTTGACCTTGCGGACCTTGATGCCGCCGGTGCGTCCGGCGACGGCGACGCCGGCCGAGTCGTAGCCGCGGTACTCCAGGCGGGCCAGACCCTCCAGCAGGAAGGGGGTCGCGTCCTTGGGGCCGATGTAGGCCACGATTCCGCACATGGTGGACTCCTTGTTTCCTTGGTTCCGGGGCTGACGACGACGGCCGGTCAGCCGTAGACGATCCGGCGCAGCTGACGGGCCGAGAGCTCGGGGGCCGCGACGCGGCGGGCCGGCAGCTCCTCGGCGAGCCGGGCGAAGATCTTCTCGTTGGTCAGGCCGCGCGTCTGCAGCTCGCCGTGGCGGCGGCGGACGTACTCCTCGGTGGTCTCGGAGAAGTACGCCAGCACCTCCGCCACCACGCGCGCCGCCTCGCGGGGCCCGAGCGGGCTGGTCCGGGCGAGGTGGGCGATGAGGTCTTCGTGAGGGTGCGAGGGGCCTGTCGAGCTGGACACAAGGGGGGAGCCTAGGCGGCCCGTACGGCAAAGATCAAAGATCCTGCCCGAAATCGGGCAGGATCATGCGGCATTCGAGGTAAGAACCGGGGGGTCTTGTAGGCGCTCGGGCCACCACGTAGCGTGATGACTTGCTCACACACCGGGGGGAACGGGCTGGGGGACGGGCCGGGGAGCGACCCGGGAGCCGCCCGGGGGACCTCGGGCGGGAGCGTCGGAAGAGTGTCGGAAGAACCGGAGGCTTGCTGATGTGCGGGATCACCGGCTGGGTCGCCTACGACCGCGACCTGACCCTCGAACGTGCCGTGCTCGACGCCATGACCACCACCCAGCTCTGCCGCGGCCCGGACGACGGCGGCGTCCATCTGGAGCGGCACGCCGCCCTCGGCCACCGGCGCCTCGCCGTACTCGACCCCGAAGGCGGCGTCCAGCCGATGGCGGCCGGGCACGGCGGCCGGCCGCCGGCCGTCCTCGGCTACAACGGCGAGGTGTACAACCACCGCGAGCTGCGCGCCGAGCTGGAGGCGGCCGGCCACCGCTTCCGCACCCGCAGCGACACCGAGGTGGTCCTGCGCGGCTACCTGGAGTGGGGCGAGCAGGTGGCCGAGCGGCTCAACGGCATGTTCGCCTTCGCCGTCTGGGACACCCGCACCGAGGAGCTGCTGCTGGTCCGCGACCGGATGGGCGTCAAGCCGCTGCACTACCGCGCCACCCCGGACGGCGTGGTCTTCGGCTCCGAGCCCAAGGCCCTGCTCGCCCACCCCGCCGTACGCCCGGTGGTCGACCTGGACGGGCTGCGCGAGCTGGTCTCGATGACCCGCACCCCGGGCCTCACCCCGTACCGGGGCATCGCCGAGGTCCGGCCCGGCCACCTGGTCAGGGTGCGGCGCACGGGCGTCTCGGTCCGCCGCTACTGGGCGCTGGAGGCCCGCCGGCACACCCAGGACCTCGCCACCACGATCACCACCGTGCGGGCGCTGCTGGAGGACATCGTCCACCGCCAGCTGGAGGCGGACGTGCCGCTCTGCTCGCTGCTCTCCGGCGGCCTCGACTCCAGCGCCGTCACCGCCCTGGCCGCCCGCACCCTGCGCGCGGCGGGCGCCGGACCGGTCCGCTCCTTCGCGGTCGACTTCACCGGGCAGCGCGAGCACTTCCACCCGGACGCGGTGCGCACCACCCCGGACGGGCCGTACGCGGAGCTGCTCGCCCGGCACGTGGGCGCCGACCACCGGGTGATCGAGCTGGACAGCGCCGCCCTCAGCGGCCCGGTGCAGCGGCTCGCCACCCTGCGGGCCCGGGACCTGCCGGGCGGCGTCGGCGACATGGACACCTCGCTGCTGCTGCTCTTCCGCGGGGTGCGCGAGCACTCGACGGTCGCCCTGTCCGGCGAGTCCGCGGACGAGCTGTTCGGCGGCTACCGCTGGTTCCACGACCCGAAGGCCGTCAACGCCGACGACTTCCCGTGGGCGGCCGGCCTCAGCGGCCTGGGCGGGCAGGGCGCCGGCCCGCGCGAACAGCTGCTGGACCGGGGGCTGCTCGGCAAGCTCGACCTGCCCGGCTACCGGCACGCCCGCTACCGGGAGGCGCTCGCCGAGGTGCCGCACCTGCCGGACGCCGACCCGTTCGAACGGCGGATGCGGGAGGTGTCGTACCTCAACCTGACCCGCTTCGTCCCCCTCCTGCTGGACCGCAAGGACCGGATGAGCATGGCCAACGGGCTGGAGGTGCGGGTGCCGTTCTGCGACCACCGGCTGGTGCAGTACGTCTTCAACACGCCGTGGTCGATGAAGTCCTTCGACGGCCGGGAGAAGAGCCTGCTGCGCGCCGCCGTCCGGGACGTGCTGCCGGCCGAGATCGCCGACCGGATGAAGAGCCCCTACCCGGTGGTGCAGGACCCGCGCTACCCGGAGCTGCTCCGCCGCGAACTCGCCGAGCTGGCCGCCGACCCCGCCTCCCCGGCCCTCGCCCTGCTGGACCGGCGGTCGCTGGCCGACGCCCTCGCCCCGGGCACCGACCCGCAGACCGTCCGGCTGGCGGCCGATCTGGCCCTGGACCTCAACGCCTGGCTGACGGAGTACCAGGTGTCCCTGGAGCTTTAGGGCGTGTCTGAGCAATTCCCGCCGGTTGCGCCGCCCGGGGGACGGTGACCAGCCACCGGCCCGCCTCGTTGACCGGGCGCGGCGTGCGATAGCGTCGCCGACACCTCCCGAATGGCGGCCGAAAACGCGGAATCCGAGGCCCGTGCCGTCAGGATGGGTTGCGTCCCGTCCGTTCGATCCGCCGGGGGATCTCCGTCATGCAACCGCGAGCCTTCGCGTTTCTCACCGCTCTGCTGCTCGGGGTGCTGGGCCTGGGGTCGGTGGCCGTCACCGACTGGACGCCCGCGCCGGTCGACCGGGCGGCCGTCGGCGCGGTCACCCCCGGAGCGGCGGGCGCCACCGGCGCCGCGCCCGGCGGTACGGGACAGCCGGCCGCGGCGGCCACCGCGACCGCGGACCCGGCGGTGTGGACCCGCTCGACGCTGCGCAACAAGCTGATGGCCGAGATGGACGCCACCGACCCCGGCGTCGCCCTGGCCGACCTCGACCGGATCACCAAGCAGCTGCCGTACACCGTCCGGTTCTGCCACCCGATCGCCCATGAGCTCGGGCACGCGGCGGTCAAGCGGTTCAACGCCGACTTCCAGAAGGTCATCTCCTACCCGCACGAGACCTGCGCGGCCGGCTACCTGCACGGCGCGGTGGAGGAGATGCTCAACGCCTCCGCCCAGCCCGAGACCGACCTGGTCAAGCTCTGTGCGCCCAAGAACAGCGGCCCGTGCATCCACGGCGTCGGCCACGGCACGATGTTCGTCGCCAAGCAGGACGTCGCCAAGGCCCGCGAGCTGTGCAACAAGTTCACCACCGACCAGAACCGGATCCGCTGCTCCGAGGGCCTGTTCATGCAGCTCTTCGGCCCGGACGAGGAGGACGAGAAGGCGAAGGCCAACCTCCCCGCCGACAAGCTCGCCCAGGACCCGCTCTACCCGTGCAAGGAGCAGCCGGCGCTGTTCCAGTCCGCCTGCTTCTTCTACGCGCCGACCTTCTACCTCTCCTCGCACGACTACCCGAACCACCCCGAGGTGTACGCCGAGGCGCTCAAGTGGTGCCTCAACGGCAAGGCCTCCGGCGGGGCGGTGGACTGCAGCCGGGGCGTGGGCTCGCGCACCATGAAGTACAACCTGGACCGCGAGGACTGGGCCGCCCAGCAGTGCGCCACCGCCGCGGACGGCTGGCAGCGCAAGGCCTGCGCCGAGGGGCTGGTCAGCTACTACACGGTCAACTACACGGAGGCGGGCGCGGCCGGCCGGCTCTGCGCCAAGTTCACCGACAAGAAGATGCAGGGCTACTGCCGCTCGGCGAGCGGGCTCTCCGCCTCCCTGGACTGATCGCTGCCTCCCTGGACTGACGGCCCCGTCCCCGCACCGACCGCACCCGTCCCGGCTGTCGGGCCCGCGCCGCACGGCGCGGGCCCGTTTTCGTAGGATCACCGCGATCGGGTGCGCCGAGGACGCCGCGCCACCGGGCCCCGCACCACCTGGAGCCGCCGCATGACCGCCGCCGACGACTTCCGCAGCGCCGCGCACACCGCCGCCGACCTGGTCGCCGACCACCTCGCCGAGCTGCCCGCCCGCCCGGTCTGGCAGCCGATGGACGACGCCGCCCGCCGCACCCTGCTGGACGCCCCGCTGCCCGCCGCCGGCCGGCCGCTCGCCGAGCTGCTGGCGGCGGTCGGCCGGGACGTCCTGCCGTACCCGATGGGCAACGGCCACCCCCGCTTCTTCGGCTGGGTGAACTCCGCGCCCGCCCCGGCCGGCGTGCTCGCCACCCTGGCCGCCGCCGCGATGAACCCCAGCTCGGCCGGCGGCGACCACGCGGACGTCCACCTGGAGCGGGCCGTGGTCCGCTGGATCGCCGAGCTGGTCGGCTTCCCGCACCCGGCCGGCGGCGGGCTGCTCACCTCCGGCACCTCGATGGCGACCATCGTCTGCCTCGCCGCCGCCCGCAACCGGGCCGCGCGCGCCGCCGGGTGGGACGTCCGCGAGGACGGCCTGGCCGGGATGCCGCCGCTGGTCGGCTACGTCACCGGCGAGACCCACTCCTGCGTCCGCAAGGCCGCCGAGCTGCTGGGCCTCGGCAGCAGGCACCTGCGTACCGTGGCCACCGGCCCGGACGGGCACCTCGACCTCGCCGACCTGCGCGCCGCGATCGCCCGCGACCGGGCGGCCGGGCTGCTGCCGTTCCTGGTGGTGGCCTCGGCCGGCACGGTCGGCACCGGCGCGGTGGACGCCTTCGACCCGATCGCCGACCTCTGCGCCGAGGAGCGGCTCTGGCTGCACGTGGACGGCGCGTACGGGGCGTTCGGGGTGCTCGACCCGGTGATCGCGCACCGCTACGCCGGGCTGGGCCGCGCCGACTCGCTCGCCCTCGACCCGCACAAGTGGCTCGGCGTCCCGGTCGACTGCGGCTGCGCCCTGGTCCGCGACACGGCCGAACTGCGCGCCACCTTCAGCCTGGTCCCCTCCTACCTGCGCGACGAGGCGGCCGGCGAGCTCGGCTGGTTCTCCGAGTACGGCACCGAGCAGACCCGCCCGTTCCGCGCCCTCAAGGTGTGGGCCACCATCGCCCACCGCGGCCGTGACGGCCTCGCCGCGGACATCGCCCGGACCACCGCGCTGGCCCGCCGGCTCGGCGAACTCGTCACCGCCGACCCCGAGTTCGAGCTGCTGGCCGAGGTGCAGACCTCCATCGTGGCGTTCCGCCTGCGCCCCGCCGGCCTGACCGAGGGCGCCGTCGACGCCCTCAACCGCGACCTCCCCGCCGCCGTCCAGCGCCGCGGCCGCGCCTTCCTCACCGGCGCCCTGTTGCACGGTCACGAGATGCTCCGCGCCTGCCTCCTCAACCCCGCCACCACCGAGGCCGACCTCGCCCTGCTCCTCGCCGAGGTGAAGGCCGCCGCCCGCGAGACGGCCGGAGAACGGCCGCACTGATCCAGTCCCGGCGACATTAACCGCGGGGTCACGGAGGATTCGTGATCGTGAAACACGGACACGGCACATTGATGGCATGGAGCACCCGGAGCACCCGACGACCACGATCGATCCGACCACGACCCACTCCCGTGCCCAGCGCCGCGGTGGCCGCCTCCACCGATGGCGGCGCGACGCGGTGGAGCTCTCCGCCGTCTTCTTCTCGGTGACCGCCGCCGACCTGGTGGCCAAGCTCGTCGTGCACGGGCCGGACGGGCCGGTGCTGCTGGCCGCGTCCGCCGCCGCGCTGCTCGCCATCGCGCTGTTCCACACCTGGTGGGCACACCGCCACCAGCTGCACGGGCCACCGGTCCCCGACGCGCCCGCGCCGCCGGGAGCGGCGGCGGCGCCGGAGGCCGAGCCGCTGCGCGGGCCGCTGGACGACTTCGAGGGCAGCGCGCTGTGGCGGGTCCGCACCACCGTGCAGGACTCCCCCGGCAGCCTGGCCCGGGTCTGCGCGGCCTTCGCCGAGCGGCAGGTGAACATCGTCTCCATGCAGTCCCACCCGCTGCCGACCGGCGCCGTGGACGAGTTCTTCGTCCGCACGCCGCAGTCGCTCACCCGGGCCGACCTGACCGCGCTGGTGGCGGGGGCCGGCGGGCACGACATCTGGATCGGCCCGGCGGACGCGCACGACCTGGTGGACGTGCCCACCCACGTGCTGGCGCTCGCCACCCGGACGGCGCTGGACGCCGCCGAGCTGCCGATCGCGCTGCGGCAGCTCTTCGGGCAGTGCAGCATCCGGCAGTACCCGGGCGCGGCCGGGCGGGGCACCGCCGGGGTGGACGGCCATGTGCTGCGGCTGCCCCTGCCCTCCGGTGACCTCATCGAGCTCACCCGCCCGCAGCTGCCGTTCACCCCGACCGAGTTCGCCCGGGCGCAGGCCCTGGTCGAGCTGGACACCCTGCTCGGCCCCCGGGTGCCGGACGTCCGGGCCCGGCTGACCGTGCCGGCCGGCGCCGAGCTGACCGTGCGGCGCGCGGACGCGGACGACAAGGCGGCCGCCCTGGCGATGCACGGGCGGTGCTCCCCCGACACCCTGCGCAAGCGCTACCACGGGCCGGTCCGGGACGCCGACCGCTATCTGGACCACCTGCTGGACGCCCGGCACGGGCAGACCCTGGCGGTGGAGGCGGCCGACGGGCGGATCGTCGCCCTCGGGCACCTGATGTGGGACGACGACGGCGCCGAGGTGGCGGTGCTGGTCGAGGACGCCTGGCAGCGGCGCGGACTGGGCCTGGACCTCATGCGGCGGATGTCCGCGCTGGCCCTGGAGGCCGGGGTGAACACGGTGTACGCGGTCACCCAGTCGTCCAACTCGGGGCTGATCGCGACCATGCGCCGGCTGGCGGCGCCGCTGGACTACCTGGTGGAGGAGGGCACCCTGGTGATCACCGCCCACCTGACGGAGGCCACCGAGGAGCTCCCGGTGCCCTGGCAGACCCGCCCCGGCCGGTGACCGTCCGCGGCCCACGGGATCGGTAGACGGACCGGTGAACAACCGACGAACAGACCGGTGAACGGGGCCTCCGGGCACTGCGGCAGGACAGCGACGGTGGCCCGGACGGACAGATCCGGTAATCATCCGGTCATTTCTTCACCACACCCTCACCAAGAACCCCACCGGCCCCGGGCCGGGCGGCCCCGTGCCGCCCGGCCCGGGGCGCGTGTGCAACCGCCGCGCCCCGGTTGCGCGTCCCCGACGGGGAACGGCCCGTCCGTACACCGCCGATCCTGACGCCACGTCAGACCCTCCTGGACGGCCCCGCCCCGGACGTCGCAGCAGGCGGCGCGGGGTCCGGGGCGTCGAGCCGGGCGGAGGAGTCGGTAGGCTGGCCCCGTCCCCGCCGTCCGACGGCCCGTAGTCCGGCCCCGGGCGGTGCCGCAGCAAGGAGGAACCACTGAGCATGGCAGGCACCGAATCGGAGCCCACAGGCGCACGCGACGCCTCGCTGCCGGCGCGCGCGAAGATCGCGGTGACCGCCGGCAAGGTGGCCGCGGCCGTGTCCCGCAAGGCCGGGCGCGGCAGCGGCTCGGTGATCGGCGGCAAGGTCGCGCTCAAGCTCGACCCCGACCTCCTCGCCACCCTCGCCGACCACCTGGACGTGGTGCTGGTCAGCGCCACCAACGGCAAGACCACGACCACCCGCCTGATCGCCGAGGCGCTGCGCGCCGCCGGCCCGGTGGTCTCCAACGCCCTCGGCGCCAACATGCCGGCCGGCATCACCTCCGCCCTGGCCGGCGGCTCGGAGTCGCGCTTCGGCGTCATCGAGGTCGACGAGAAGTACCTGGCCGGCGTCGCCCGGGACACCCACCCCAAGGCGATCGCCCTGCTCAACCTCTCCCGCGACCAGCTCGACCGCGCCGCCGAGACCCGGATGATGGCGGAGAAGTGGCGCGAGGGCCTCCAGGACACCGAGGCCGTGGTCATCGCCAACGCCGACGACCCGCTGGTGACCTGGGCCGCGTCCTCCTGCAAGAAGGTGGTCTGGGTGGCCGCCGGACAGGCGTGGAAGGAGGACGCCTGGTCCTGCCCCGCCTGCGGCGGTGTGATGCAGCGCCCCGGCGACGACTGGTTCTGCCAGGAGTGCGGCTTCCGGCGCCCCAACCCGCACTGGGCGCTCCAGGGCACCCACGTGATCGACCCGCAGCGCGGCGCCTGGCCGATCCAGCTCCAGCTGCCCGGCCGGGCCAACCTGGCCAACGCCACCAGCTCGGCCGCCGTCGCCGCCGTGTTCGGCGTCTCCCCGCAGGTCGCCCTGGAGCGGATGCGCGCCGTCACCGCGGTGGCCGGCCGCTACGACGTGGTGCAGTACCAGGGCCGTGACATCAGGCTGCTGCTGGCCAAGAACCCGGCCGGCTGGCTGGAGACCTTCTCGCTGATCGACGGCCCGCCCACCCCGGTGGTGCTCTCGGTCAACGCGCTCGACGCGGACGGCACCGACACCTCCTGGCTGTGGGACGTCGACTACGAGCGGCTGGCCGGGCACCCGGTCTTCGTGCTGGGCCAGCGCAAGCTGGACCTGGCGGTGCGCCTGGAGGTCGCCGGGCTGCAGTTCCACGTCGTGGACTCGCTGGAGCAGGCCGTCCGGATGGCCCCGCCCGGCCGGATCGAGGCGATCGCCAACTACACCGCCTTCCAGCAGCTGCGGAAGGCCGTGGCCGGCTGATGCCGGAGCGGCACCCGCAGCCCCCAGCAGCCCACCGCACGTACGTCATGGAAGGCCTTCGAGGATGAGTGAGAGCAGCCTGCGCGTGGTCTGGGTCTACCCCGACCTGCTCAGCACCTACGGCGACCGGGGCAACGCCCTGGTCGTGGAGCGCCGGGCCCGCCAGCGCCATCTCAACGTGACCCGGATCGACGTCCGCTCCGACCAGTCGGTGCCCACCAGCGGGGACATCTACCTGATCGGCGGCGGCGAGGACCGCCCGCAGCGGCTGGCCGCCGAGCGGCTGCGCAACGACTCCGGGCTGGTCCGGGCGTCCGAGAACGGCGCGATCATCTTCGCGGTGTGCGCCGGCTACCAGATCCTCGGCCACGAGTTCATCAACGACCTCGGCCAGCGCGAGCCCGGCCTGGGCCTGCTCGACGTGTGGACCACCCGCGGCGAGGGCGAGCGCTGCGTCGGCGACGTGCTGGCCGACGTGGACCCGCGGCTCTCCCTGCCGCAGCTGACCGGTTTCGAGAACCACCAGGGCGTGACCCACCTCGGCCAGGGCGTCAGCCCGCTGGCCCGGGTCACCGCCGGCCGGGGCAACGGCACCGGCGACGGCACCGAGGGCGCCTGGCGGGACACCGTCTTCGGCACCTACCTGCACGGCCCGGTGATGGCGCGCAACCCCGCCGTCGCGGACATGCTGCTCAAGCTGGCGCTGGACGTGAACGCCCTGCCGCCGGCTGACACCACCTGGTACGACGCCCTGCGCGCCGAGCGCATCGCCGCCACTTCCCGCCCCGCGTAGTCCGCCCCCGGTCCGCCCGCCCGGTGCCCGCGATACGGTCATCGGCCCCACGGGCGGGCCGGGACGTACGACAATGGGGCTGCCCCGCTCCGGGGCGGCCGGCTGCACACCCTCAGGCAGCAGGCTGTACTTCCACGTGGGGGCGTCGACGACGCCGCTCCCGCGTCGGCTCCTGCCCGGCCGGACGCAGGCGCCGTATGCTCGACTCCACGGCCGGTCGCGGGTGTTCTGTCCGAACCGGCCGGTCCTTCACCCAACGGTCACCTCCACGCCAACCCGGCGTGGCAACAGCTCGTTACGGTGGTGGTCCGTCGTCCCAGCCTGTAGTCCGGCCGTTCCTCGGTTCTGCTCGGGAGTTGCAAAGCAATGCGTATTGGAGTGCTGACCAGCGGCGGTGACTGCCCCGGCCTGAACGCGGTGATCCGGTCCGTGGTCCACCGCGGGGTGGTCGACCACGGCGACGAGATCATCGGGTTCGAGGACGGCTGGCGCGGTTTCCTGGAAGGACACCACCGGCCGCTGACCCTCGACTCGGTGGGCGGCATCCTCGCCCAGGGCGGCACGATCCTCGGGTCCTCCCGGGTCCAGCCCAGCCATCTGCGGGACGGCGTCGAGCGCGCCAAGCGGTACTGCGCGGAGCTCGGCCTGGACGCGGTGATCCCGATCGGCGGCGAGGGCACCCTGAAGGCCGCCAAGCTGATGAGCGACGCGGGCCTGCCGATCATCGGCGTGCCGAAGACCATCGACAACGACATCGCCTGCACCGATGTCACCTTCGGCTTCGACACCGCCGTGTCGGTCGCCACCGAGGCGCTGGACCGGCTGAAGACCACCGCCGAGTCGCACCAGCGCGTCATGGTCGTCGAGGTCATGGGCCGGAACACCGGCTGGATCGCCCTGAACGCGGGCATGGCCGCGGGCGCGCACGCGATCGTCGTGCCGGAGCGCCCGTTCCACATCGAGAAGCTCACCGCCGTCGTCCGGGAGCGCTTCGACCGCCAGAAGAAGTTCGCCATCGTGGTCTGCGCCGAGGGCGCCAAGCCCGAGCCCGGCTCCATGCACTGGGAGGAGGGCAGCCGGGACATCTACGGCCACGAGCGGTTCACCGGCATCGCCACCCAGCTCTCCCGCGAGCTGGAGCACCGGCTCGGCAAGGAGGCCCGCCCGGTGATCCTCGGCCACACCCAGCGCGGCGGCACCCCGACCGCCTACGACCGGGTGCTCGCCACCCGCTTCGGCTGGCACGCCGTGGAGGCCGTGCACAAGGGCGCCTTCGGGCACATCACCGCCCTGCAGGGCACCAACATCAACCTGGTGCCGCTGGGCGAGGCGGTGGCCGAGCTGAAGACCGTACCGGCCGACCGCTACCTGGAGGCCGAGACGGTCATCTGACCGCCCGCCCCCCTGACAGCCCGGAGCCCCGGCCCCCGAGAGCGCAAGCCTCGGGGCCCGGAGCCGTTCACGGCGGCTGCCCCACCGGGAACGGACCGGCAGGGGGGCGGGGCGGGGCCCGGGGTAAAGCCCGCCTAGGCTGTACGACGAAGCAAAACGGGCGAACCGGACCCCTCCGGGGACCGCGAGGACGGAAAGCAGGACCCGCCGATGGGCGACGGAATGTCAGGCATGCACCACCACGGCGGGATGACCGAACTAGGCCCCTTCTCGCTCTCGAACGTGCTCACCTGGTCCCCCGACTGGGTGTTCCTGATCGGCAGCCTGATCGGGCTCGCGCTGTACGTCGCCGGCGTGGTCCGGCTGCGGCGGCGCGGCGACGGCTGGCCGGTCGGGCGCACGGTGGGCTGGGTGCTGGGCATCGGCTCGGTGATCCTGGTCACCTGCACCGGGCTGAACGACTACGGCATGGTGCTGTTCAGCGCGCACATGATGCAGCACATGGTGCTCTCCATGCTGTCGCCGATCCTGCTGCTGCTCGGCGGGCCGATCACCCTGGCGCTGCGCGCGCTGCGGCCGGCCGGCAAGGGGCGCCCGCGCGGGCCGCGCGAGCTGCTGGTGGCGCTGCTGCACTCCACCTTCGTCAAGGTGGTCTCGCACCCGGGGTTCACCATCCCGCTGTTCATCGCGAGCCTGTACGGCGTCTACTTCACCCCGCTGTTCGACTTCCTCATGCAGTACCGGCTCGGGCACATCTTCATGATGGTGCACTTCCTGGCGGCCGGTCTGGCGTTCTTCTGGCCGATCATGGGCGTCGACCCGGGCCCGCACCGGCCGGGCCATGTGATGCGGATCATCGAGCTGTTCATGGGGATGCCGTTCCACGCCTTCTTCGGCGTCGCGGTGATGATGGCCAACCACCAGCTGGTCAAGACCTTCACCACCGAGAGCGCACCGCCCGGGACCGACCTGCTGGCCGACCAGAAGCTGGCCGGCGGCATCACCTGGGCGTTCGGCGAGATCCCGACCGCGATCGTGCTGATCGCGCTGGTCTTCCAGTGGATGCGCTCGGAGGAGCGGCTCTCCCGCCGCCGGGACCGCGCCGAGGACCGCAGCGGTGACGCCGAGCTGGCGGCGTACAACGCGTACCTGGCCTCGCTGGACCAGCGCAACCGGCGCCCGGCCGCCGACGCCGGCTGACCCACACACAGGAGCCCCCGTCCGATCGCGGACGGGGGCTCCGTCGTTCCCGGGGCCACGCCCGGGAAGGCCGGGAGGCCCCGGGGTCCGTCGGACGGACCCCGGGGCCTCCGGGTACTGCGGTACTGCTACGGGCGGATCAGCCCAGGTTGGCGAGCGCCTCGTTGAGGGTCTTCGACGGACGCATCACGGCCGCGGCCTTGGCCGGGTCGGGCTGGTAGTAGCCGCCGAGGTCCACCGCGGAGCCCTGCACGGCGCCGAGCTCCGCGACGATGGCCTGCTCCTGCTCGGCCAGCGTCTTGGCCAGGCCCTCGAAGGCCTGGGCCAGGGCGGCGTCCTCGGTCTGGCCAGCCAGCTCCTGGGCCCAGTACATGGCCAGGTAGAAGTGGCTGCCGCGGTTGTCGATGCCACCGAGGCGGCGGCTCGGCGACTTGTCCTCGTTGAGGAAGGTGCCGGTGGCGCGGTCCAGGGTGTCGGCCAGCACCTGGGCGCCGGCGTTCCCGGTGGTCCGGGCCAGGTGCTCGAAGCTGGCGGCCAGCGCGAAGAACTCGCCCAGGCTGTCCCAGCGCAGGTAGTTCTCCTTGACCAGCTGCTGGACGTGCTTCGGGGCGGAGCCGCCGGCGCCGGTCTCGAACAGGCCGCCGCCGTTGATCAGCGGCACCACCGACAGCATCTTGGCGCTGGTGCCCAGCTCCAGGATCGGGAACAGGTCGGTCAGGTAGTCGCGCAGCACGTTGCCGGTCACCGAGATGGTGTCCTCGCCGCGGCGGATGCGCTCCAGCGAGAACGCGGTGGCCTCGACCGGGGCCAGGATCTCGATCTGCAGACCGGTGGTGTCGTGCTCCGGCAGGTACGCCTTGACCTTCTCGATCAGCACGGCGTCGTGGGCGCGGGTCTCGTCCAGCCAGAAGACGGCCGGGTCGCCGGTGACACTGGCGCGGGTGACGGCCAGCTTCACCCAGTCGCGGATCGGCAGGTCCTTGGTCTGGCAGGAGCGGAAGATGTCGCCCGGCTGGACGGCCTGCTCCAGGACGGCCTCGCCGGTGGCGGTGTCGACCAGGCGGACGGTGCCGGCGGCGGCGATCTCGAAGGTCTTGTCGTGGCTGCCGTACTCCTCGGCGGCCTGGGCCATCAGGCCGACGTTCGGGACCGAGCCGATGGTGGCCGGGTCCAGGGCGCCGTTGGCGCGGCAGTCGTCGAGGACGGCCTGGTAGACGCCGGCGTAGCTGCTGTCCGGCAGCACGGCCAGGGTGTCGGCCTCCTGGCCGTCCGGGCCCCACATGTGGCCGGAGGTGCGGATCATGGCCGGCATCGAGGCGTCGACGATGACGTCGCTCGGCACGTGCAGGTTGGTGATGCCCTTGTCCGAGTCGACCATGGCGAGGGCCGGGCCCGCGGCCAGCTCGGCCTCGAAGGAGGCCTTGATCTCCTCGCCCAGGTGCGGCAGGGTCTCCAGGCCGGCCAGGATGCCGCCGAGGCCGTTGTTCGGGTTCAGACCGGCGGCGACGAGCACCTCGCCGTACTTGGCGAAGGTCTGCGGGAAGAACGCGCGGACCACGTGGCCGAAGATGATCGGGTCGGAGACCTTCATCATGGTGGCCTTCAGGTGGACCGAGAACAGCACGCCCTCGGCCTTGGCGCGGGCGACCTGCGCGGCCAGGAACTCGTTCAGCGCGGCGGCGCGCATGACCGAGGCGTCCACGACCTCGCCGGCCAGCACCGGGACCGACTCGCGCAGCACGGTGGTGGTGCCGTCCTCGGCGACCAGCTCGATGCGCAGGGTGCCGTCCTCGGCGATCACGGTCGACTTCTCGGTGGAGCGGAAGTCGTTCTCGCCCATGGTGGCGACATTGGTCTTGGAGTCGGCCGACCAGGCGCCCATGCGGTGCGGGTGGGTCTTGGCGTAGTTCTTGACCGACGCGGGGGCGCGGCGGTCCGAGTTGCCCTCGCGCAGGACCGGGTTGACGGCGCTGCCCTTGACCTTGTCGTAGCGGGCGCGGACGTCCTTGTCCTCGTCGGTCTGCGGGTCGTCCGGGTAGTCCGGCAGCGCGTAGCCCTGCGCCTGCAGCTCGGCGACGGCGGCCTTGAGCTGCGGGATGGAGGCCGAGATGTTCGGCAGCTTGATGATGTTGGCACCCGGGGTCTTGGCGAGGGCGCCCAGCTCGGCGAGCGCGTCGCCGATCCGCTGGTCCTCGGTCAGACGCTCCGGGAAGCTCGCGATGATCCGCCCGGCGAGGGAGATGTCGCGCGTCTCCACCTTCACGCCCGCGGTCGAGGCATACGCCTGCACCACCGGCAGGAACGAGTACGTTGCCAGGGCAGGCGCCTCGTCGGTGTGCGTGTAGATGATGGTCGAGTCAGTCATCGGTGCTCCGCTTCACGTCTCCAACGTCTTGACGTCAAGATATCTCGTAACCGCCCCTTCGCTCCACCTCACCCCCGCACGGATCGTCTCCACCGTCGACCCGGCGCGGCCGCGGGGCAAGCGGAGCAGGTCAGGAGGACACCCGGGGAGCGCCGTTCCGGGCGGCGGTCAGCGCGGCGAGTCGGGCGTCGAACTCGGCCTCGTCGGCGAGGAACCAGAGCTGGCGGCCCCGGTTGCCCTCCCGGACGAAGTCGCGCAGCGCGCCGCTGGCCACGGTGTACGCGGAGATGTCGCCGACCACGGCGAGGCCGACCCGGTACTGGACGAACTTCTGGGTGACCTCCCCGGCGATCCGGGTGCTCAGGGTGAAGAACTCCGCCCCGAACCGGGCGGCGGGCACCACCAGCCATTCGGCGTCGTGGGCGAAGGCCTCGCCGAGCAGGTCCAGGCCGTCGCGCGGGTCGCGGACCACCGGGCCCTCGGCGGGCAGCCGCACCACCACGGGAGCGGGGGCGGGTGTGGGGGTCGGCTCAGACATGGCGGTTCTCCGTCGTCAGGGAGTGGATGAGGAGCAACAGCTCGGCGGCGTCGGCCGGGGCGCCGAGGATGATCACCTTGAGGGTCGAGCGCTCCTCGTTGTGCAGCGTCTCGATGCGCAGCGGCACGCCGCCCCCGCGCGGGCCGGAGACCATCGCGACCAGGGTGTTCGACAGCCGGGCGGCCTCCCGGACGCCGATCGCGTCGATCTGCACCACGGTGGACGCCTCGGCGTGCAGCGGGGCCGGGGGTCCGGGCGGCGGCGGCGCGTCGGCCGCGCCCGCAGCCTCGGAACCGGCGCCGGTGAAGGCCTCGAAGTCCCGGCGGGCGATCCGGTACTGCTTGCCGATCCTGGTCGCCCGCAGCCGTCCGTCCCGGACGTAGCCGCGGACCGTCCGGACGTGCAGGCCGAGCAGTTCGGCAACCTGCTCGACCGAGAAGTACTCCGGGCGGTGCTCCGGCATCGGCCGTCTCCCTCACACTGTCGCTTGATGACGCAAACTACCATGACACAGGGAGCGATAGGGAAGGATAGGGAAGGCCGTCCGGTGAGCGGTGCAGCCGACCGTCAGGACTTCGTCAACGCGGCGCTGCATTCGGTCAACGCTGCGTCAGGACGGTTCTCCGCCCACCCGGGACGGTCCTAGCGTCGGAGGAGCAGTTCCGGCAGGCCCCTCTCCACCACTCGGGAGCACCCGCATGGCCCGCTTCGCCGTCTGGCACGTCCCGGTCACCGTCATCGGACGGACCACCTCGCTCCGCCTCTTCCGCCTGCGCGACGGGCGCCGCTGCGCCGTCGGCTTCAGCTCCGCGGACGCGCTCGCCGAACTGCTCGGCCCCGAGCAGGCCGCCGTCGAGCTCGGCGAACCGGCGCTGCGGGCGCTCACCGCGCCGCTCGGCGTCGAGGAAATCGTCCTGGACCCGCGACTGGTCGCCCCGCCGGTCGCCGGACCGGCCGAACGCCCCGGCGCCACCCGTCCCGGCAATGAGCGCCCGGGAGCCGGACGCCCCTCCGCCCGCTCCGACGCCCGGCTCCAACGCCGGTGAGCGCACTCCAGCTGGTCCCCGGGGCGCGCGAGCCGGAGCCCGCCCGGCCGCTCCAGGCCCTCGCCCGGGTGAGCTTCGGGCCCGTCCCGCTCGACTTCGACCGGCTGGCCGCCGAACTGCCCGCGGTGCAGAGCGGGTTGGCCCTGGCCGGCGACGCCGACCTCGAACTCCGGCTCGCCTGCACCGGCCCGGAGGAGTTACGCGCCGTCTCCGCCGCGCTGCTGCGCGCCGGCGCGGCGCACGTCCACGTCGACCTGGTGCTCCGCACCCTCGTCCCGACCCGACCGGCGGTATCTCTATGCGATCCAGCCGATTTCTATGACCCCGCAGCCCCTCCATTCTGCACGAGTACGGAGCAAGGCTCAATTCGCGCTCAAATATCGGAACTACCTGTCGTTCACGTAACGGGCACATGAACACAGGACCTCCTACCTGCGGGAATATCCCGCGAAGTAGGTAACCATTCAGCAATGAACTCTGTGCAGAGGTCTATGAATACGCCTAGGGTGTGGCAACTCTCCGCGCTCCGCAGGCCGGAGCCCCCTCAGCACAGAGAGATTGCGCATGGCCTCCCTCAACCAGCTCACCCCACCCGGATCGAGCACCGGTACCACCGGCACCACCGCCCACCGGTCGCTCCGCCGCGAGGTCGGTCTGATCGGCCTCATGTGGGCCTCGGTCGGCTCGATCATCGGCTCGGGGTGGCTCTACGGCGCCAAGAACGCCGTCGTCGTCGCCGGCCCGGCGGCGCTCATCTCCTGGGGCATCGGCGCGGTCGCCATCGTCCTGCTCGCCTTCGTGCACGCCGAGCTCGGCGGGATGTTCCCCGTCGCCGGCGGCACGGCGCGCTACCCGCACTACGCCTTCGGCGGCCTGGCCGGCATGTCGTTCGGCTGGTTCTCCTGGCTCCAGGCCGCCACCGTCGCCCCGATCGAGGTCGAGGCGATGATCGGCTACGCGGGGCACTGGGAGTTCGCGAAGAGCCTGCTCAACGAGAACGGCACCCTCACCCCGAGCGGCTTCGTGGTCGCCGTCCTGCTGATGGGCCTGTTCGTCTCGGTCAACTTCCTCGGCGTCCGGGTGCTCGCCCGCACCAACAGCGCCACCACCTGGCTGAAGATCTTCGTCCCGCTGTTCGCGATCTTCGTGCTCGCCGTGACCAACTTCCACGGCTCCAACTTCACCTCGCACGGCTTCGCCCCCTTCGGCATCAAGGGCGTGCTCACCGCGGTCAGCGCCAGCGGCATCATCTTCGCCCTGCTCGGCTTCGAGCAGGCGATCCAGCTGGCCGGCGAGAGCAAGAACCCCAAGCGCGACATCCCCCGCGCCGTGCTCGGCTCGGTCGCCATCGGCACCGTCATCTACGTGCTGCTCCAGGTCGTCTTCATCGCCGCGCTGCCCGCCACCTCCTTCGCCAACGGCTGGGACAAGCTGGACTTCCCCGGCATCGACGGCCCGTTCGCCGGCCTCGCCACCGTGGTCGGCCTCGGCTGGCTGGCCTGGGTGCTGTACTTCGACGCCATCGTCTCCCCCGGCGGCACCGGCCTCATCTACACCACCTCCACCTCGCGCATCGCGTACGGCCTGAGCAAGAACGGCTACGCGCCGCAGCTCTTCGAGCGCGTCGACAAGCGCGGCACCCCGTGGTTCGGCCTGGTCATGTCGTTCGTCACCGGTGTCATCTGCTTCCTGCCCTTCCCGAGCTGGCAGGAGCTGGTCGGCTTCATCGTCTCCGCCAGCGTGCTGATGTACGCCGGCGCCCCGCTGGCCTTCGGCGCGCTGCGCCGCCGCCTGCCGCACCGCGAGCGCTCGTACCGCCTGCCCGGCGGCGCGGTCATCGCCCCGGCGTCGTTCGTGGTCTCCAGCCTGATCATCTACTGGTCCGGCTGGCACACCCTGTCCCGCCTGGGCATCGCGATCGTCGTCGGCTACGTCCTGCTCGGCGGCTACGCGGTCTACGCCACCCGCAAGGGCCTGCCGAACGCCCCCCGGCTGGACCTGCGGGCCGCCCAGTGGCTGCCGGTCTACCTGCTCGGCCTCGGCCTGATCTCCTGGCAGGGCGGCTTCGGCGAGGGCACCGGCCGGATCCCGATGTGGTGGGACATGGCGGGCGTCGCCGCGTTCTCCCTGGCGATCTACTACTGGGCGATCCGGGTCGCGCTGCCCTCCGAGGTCATCGAGCAGAACATCGAGGACGTCGAGGTGGTCGACGCGGGCGGTCACTGACCCCCGCCACCGCTCCACACTCCACGGGACGGGCCCGCCGGTGCGCACTGCACCGGCGGGCCCGTCCCGTTGTCGCGGCGGTCCCTGGGGCGGGACGCGCGAGCTCCTCAGAGCGAGAGCACCTCAGAGCGAGAGCACCTCGCGCAGGGCGCGCCCGACGGTCTCCGCCGGATCCTCGACGGGGCCCTCGGAGCGCCAGGCGACGAAGCCGTCCGGCCGGACCAGCAGGGCGCCGCCGGGCTGGATGCCGTGCACGGCGGCGAAGTCCGCGCCCGGCTCGGGGGCCAGGTCGTCCTCCGCGCCGTCGCCGATCCGGTAGGCGTCCAGCGGGACGGCCAGCCGGTCCGCCGCCCGACGGGCGCCTTCCTGCCAGGCGGCGCCCTCCGAACCGGTCAGCAGCACCATCGTCTGCTCATACAGGTCGAGGGTGGAGAGCCGGACCCCGGCCCGCAGCAGCCACTGGTGCGGCGCCCGGCTGCCCGGCTCGCCGGCCGACTCGAAGGCCTCCGGCACCACCGGGCCCGCCGGGTCGGCGCCCGCCACCGCGCCGCGCGGGTAGCGGTAGCCGAGCGCCACCGCCAGCACCCCGGCCTGCCGGCCGACGCCCGGCACCACCGCGTAGCCCGGGTGGCTGTGCTCCGCCGAGCGGGCCGAGGCGCGCTCGCCGGTCACCTGGGCCACCGGGCGGCGCTCCTGCTCGTAGGTCGCCAGCAGACCCGGGCCGCCCCAGCCGCACAGCACCGCGGCGAGCTTCCAGGCCAGGTTGTGCGCGTCCTGGATCCCGGTGTTCGAGCCGAACGCGCCGGTCGGGGACATCTCGTGCGCCGAGTCCCCGGCCAGGAACACCCGCCCGCCCGAGTAGCGCTCGGCCACCCGCTCGGCGGCGTGCCACGGCGCCTTCCCGGTCACCTCGACGTCGAGCTCGGGCATCCCGACGGCGGCCCGGATGTGCCGGGCGCAGCGCTCGTCGCTGAACGCCTCCAGCGGCTCGCCGTGCTCCGGGTGCCACGGCGCGTGGAACACCCACTCCTCGCGGTTGTCCACCGGCAGCAGCGCGCCGTCCGCCTGCGGGTTGGTCAGGTAGCAGGCGATGAAGTGGCGGTCGCCGACCACCTCGGCCAGCCGCTTCGCCCGGAAGGTGATGCTGACGTTGTGGAACAGCTCGCCCTTCCCGGTCTGGCCGATGCCCAGCTCGGTGCGGGCGGGGCTGCGCGGGCCGTCCGCCGCGATCAGGTACTGCGCCCGGACGACCCGCTCCTCCCCGGTCTCCCGGCTGCGCAGCAGCGCCGTCACCCCCTCGGGGTCCTGCTCGAAGGAGAGCAGCTCGGTGCCGAAGCGGATGTCCGCGCCCAGCTCCCGGGCGGCGCGGCGCAGCACCGGCTCCAGGTCGTTCTGGCTGCACAGGCACCAGGAGCTGGGGCTGAACCGGGCCAGCCGCCCGCCCGGGTCGATCTCGCGGAACAGCCACTCCTGCTCCTCGCCGGTCAGCGAGGGGGCCTGCAGGATGCCGTGGTTCGGCGCCAGGACGGACGCCGCCTCGCGGATCGCCGCCTCGATCCCGGCCACCCGGTACAGCTCCATCGTCCGGACGTTGTTGCCTCGGCCGCGCGGGTGGTGCGAGGTGTCGGCGTGCTTCTCGACCAGCAGGTGCCTGACACCCAGTCGGCCCAGGAAGAGTGCCGCCGACAGCCCGACCAGCGAGCCGCCGACGATCAGGACCGGTACCCGGTCGTCAACCTTCGGATTCATCAATTGCTCCAGCCTGTACGGGAGTTCTGGGCCGAATGCGGGGCGCGGCGCGACCCTCGCCGGGGTGCGCGGACACGACGGCCCGGTCCTACCGTCCCCCGCGCCGAGGCGGTTCTGCCGTTTCGTCGCCCGGATGGCCCGCATATCTCGCGCCACCCGGGAGCGCCGCGCACGATCGACCTCAGGCCTGGTGGCCGACCGCCACCTCAGCACCCCTCCCCGCCGGAGGGCGCCCGGCCCCCTCCGGCACCGGAGCCGCCGCACGCGGCCCCCGACGCGTGCGGCCCAGAAGCAGAAAGTGGATCATGACGACTCTGTCCGAACCGCCCGCGCGGCAGCACTCCCCCTCCGAGACCCGCCTGCGGGTGGTGCTGATGCTGGAGATCCAGGACGGCGCCCAGCAGCGCTTCATGGACGTCTACGAGAACCTCCGCCACCAGGTCGCCTCCGTGCCCGGCCACGTCAGCGACCAGCTCTGCCAGTCCATCAACGACCCCCGGCAGTGGCTCATCACCAGCGAGTGGGCGGACCAGGAGACCTTCCTGGAGTGGGTGGACAGCCCGGCCCACCGCGAGATGGTCAAGCCGATGCACGGCTGCGTCAGCGACACCTTCCGCTCGCTGCGCTACATCGTGCTGCGCGACACCTCCGCGGCCGGCGCCACCGGCACCCGGGCGCCGCTGGAGGTGCCGTCCGATCTGCCGCGCACCGCCCCGGCCGGGCAGGCCGGCCCGCCCAAGGCCGACCCCGGCCCGGACGGCGTGGTCCGGCACGCGCTGACCTTCACCGTCAAGCCCGGCACCGAGCCCGAGGTGGCCCGGGTCCTGTCCGGCTACACCTCCCCCAAGGCCGCGGTCGACGACACCACCCGGCTGCGCCGCACCTCCCTGTTCATGCACGGCAACCGGGTGGTCCGCGCCGTGGAGGTGATCGGCAGCCTCGGCGACGCGCTGCGGCACGTCGCCATGCAGCCCGAGGTCCGGGCCGTCGAGGAGGCGATCAACCCGCACCTGGAGGAGGCCCGCCAGCTGGGCGACCCGCAGTCGGCGCGCGCCTTCTTCGCCCGGGCCGCGCTGCCCGCCGAGCACCAGGCCCTGGCCGGCTCCCCGGCCGCCGGGCGCCCGCACCGGCACGCCGTGCTGTACCCGGTGAAGCCCGGCAACGGGCAGGCGGTCACCGACCTGCTCGCCGAGTACGACGAGTTCGCCACCGTCGACCCGACCGGCCCGGTCGCGGGCAGCACCGTCTTCCACCGGGACGACGTCGTCGTCCGGCTGGTGGACCTGCGGGTGCCGCCGGAGGCGGACCCGGCGGCGGCGCTCGGCATCGCCGGCGAACGGGAGGCCAACGTCCTGGGCCGGCTGCTCGACCTCGGCCCCGAGGTCGACCTGCGGACCGACGCCGGACTGCGCGCCTTCCTCGCGGCCCGCGCCATGAACCCGATCACCGACCGCACCTCGCAGGAGTCCTGACCCGGCGACGGTCCCACCCGGTCCGGGCCGCCCGCGTCGGCGGCCCCGGGCCGGCACTCCGGAAGAACCAGGAAGTACGCGGCAGAACCCGGCAGCAGAACTCGGCAAGAAGGAAGAAACCATGTCCACGCAGTACCCACGGATCGTGCACGTCTCCGAGGCTCCGGAGAACCGCCGGCGCGGCGGCGACCTGCGCGCCATGCTCACCCCGACCACCTGCGGCGCCACCAGCGGGTTCATGGGGCTGGCCATCGTGCAGCCCGGCGAGCGGATCGGCGAGCACTACCACCCGTACTCCGAGGAGTTCGTCTTCGTCGTCACCGGCGACCTGGAGGTGGACCTGGACGGCGCGACCCGGATCCTCAAGCCCGAGCAGGGCCTGATGATCCCGATCAACATGCGCCACCGGTTCCGCAACGTCGGCGACACCGTGGCCAAGATGGTCTTCCACCTCGGGCCGCTGGCCCCGCGCCCCGAACTCGGCCACGTGGACACCGAGGAGACCGAGCCGGCGGTCGACGCCGGCCCGCCGGAACACGCCAAGGTGGCCTCGTGAGCCGGCGACGGGTCGCCGTCACCGGAATCGGCGTGGTCGCGCCCGGCGGGGTCGGAGTCCCGGCGTTCTGGGACCTCCTCACCACCGGGCGGACGGCGACCCGGGGCATCACGCTCTTCGACCCCGCCGGGTTCCGGTCCCGGATCGCCGCCGAGTGCGACTTCGACCCGGCGGCCCACGGGCTCGACCCGGACGACGTCCGACGGTCCGACCGCTACGTCCAGTTCGCCATGGTGGCGGCCGACGAGGCGATCGCCGACGCCGGGCTCGACCTGGCCGCCGAGGACCCGTGGCGGATCGCCGTCTCGCTCGGCACCGCCGTCGGCGGCACCACCCGACTGGAGCACGACTACGCCCTGGTCAGCGCCGGCGGCGCCCGCTGGGACGTCGACCACCGGCTCGCCGAGCCGCAGCTGCACCGGGCCTTCGCGCCCAGCACGCTCGCCTCGGCGGTCGCCGAACGGACCGGGGCGCACGGCCCGGTGCAGACCGTCTCCACCGGCTGCACCTCCGGCCTGGACGCCATCGGGTACGCCTTCCAGACGGTCGAGGACGGACGCGCCGACATCTGCATCGCCGGCGCGTCCGACTCGCCGATCTCCCCGATCACCGTCGCCTGCTTCGACGCCATCAAGGCCACCAGCGAACGCAACGACGACCCGGCCCACGCCTCCCGGCCGTTCGACGCCCACCGGGACGGCTTCGTGCTCGGCGAGGGCGGCGCCGTCCTGGTCCTGGAGGAGTTGGAGCACGCCCGGCGGCGCGGCGCCCGGATCTACGGCGAGATCGGCGGCTTCGCCACCTTCGGCAACGCCTACCACATGACCGGCCTCACCCAGGAGGGGCTGGAGATGTCCCGGGCGATCGACCACGCGCTCGCCCACGCCCGGGTCGACCGCACCGACGTCGACTACGTCAACGCGCACGGTTCGGGCACCAAGCAGAACGACCGGCACGAGACGGCCGCCGTCAAGCGCTCGCTCGGCGAGCACGCGTACCGGACGCCGATGAGCTCGATCAAGTCGATGGTCGGGCACTCGCTCGGCGCGATCGGCGCGATCGAGGTGGTCGCCTGCACCCTCGCGCTGGACCGCGGCGTGGTGCCGCCGACCGCCAACTACGAGACACCCGACCCGGAGTGCGACCTGGACTACGTGCCGCGCACCGCCCGGGAGATGCCGCTGCGCCACATCCTCTCGGTCGGCAGCGGATTCGGCGGATTCCAGTCCGCCGTCGTGCTCACGAGAACGGGGTGAGATCCATGACGTCACGTCAGCAGGTCCGCCGGGCGGTGATCACCGGCCTGGGTGTGGTGGCGCCGAACGGCGTGGGGGCCGACGCCTTCTGGAAGGCCACCCGGCAGGGCGTGAGCGTCCTCGACCGGATATCCCGCGAGGGGTGCGCGGACCTCCCCCTGCGCATCGCGGGCCAGGTGCGGGACTTCGACCCGCAGGCCGTCATCGACAGCCGCCACCTGGTGCAGACCGACCGGTTCACGCACTACGCGATGGCCGCCGCCGACCAGGCGGTGGCGGACGCCGGCTTCGTGCCCGACCCCGAACACCCGTACGCGGTGGGCGTGGTGACCGCGGCCGGCTCCGGCGGCGGCGAGTTCGGCCAGGGCGAGCTCCAGCAACTCTGGGGCAAGGGACCGCAGTTCGTCGGCCCCTACCAGTCCATCGCCTGGTTCTACGCCGCCAGCACCGGCCAGGTGTCGATCCGCGGCGGCTACAAGGGCCCGTGCGCGGTGGTGGCCAGCGACGAGGCCGGCGGCCTGGACGCGATCGCGCACGCCGCCCGGTCCGTCGAGCACGGCACCGACGCGGTGGTGGTCGGCGCCGCCGAGGCCCCGCTCGCGCCGTACTCGATGGTCTGCCAGCTCGGCTACCCCGAACTGAGCCTCGCCGACCGGCCCGACCGGGCCTATCTGCCGTTCTCCCCCGACGCGGCCGGCTTCGCCCCCGCCGAGGGCGGCGCGATGCTGCTGCTGGAGGACGAGGAGACCGCCCGCCGGCGCGGGGCCGCCGTCCGGGCGTACGTCGCCGGGCACGGCGCCACCTTCACCGGCGCCTCCCGCTGGGCGGAGTCCCGCGAGGGGCTGGCCGCGGCCGTCCGGATCGCCCTCGACCGGGCCCGGATCTCCCCCGAGGAGGTCGACGTGGTCTTCGCCGACGCCCTCGGGATCCCGGCCGCCGACCGGGCCGAGGCGCTCGCCCTGGCCGACGCGCTCGGCCCGTACGCCGAGCGGGTCCCGGTCACCGCCCCCAAGTCCGGTACCGGGCGGGCCTACTGCGGCGCGCCGGCACTGGACGCGGCCGCCGCCGTGCTCGCCATGGAGGACGGCGTGCTGCCGCCCACCCCGAACGTCACCGAGGTCGCCCACGACCTCGCCCTGGTGACCGGCCGCGCCCGGCCGGCCGAACTGCGCACCGCCCTGGTGCTCAGCCGCGGGCTGATGGGCTCCAACTCGGCGCTGGTGCTCCGGCGCGGCGAACCGGCCTGACCGGCTCGGCCGCAGCTTGTTCCACCGGCTCGCGTTCCACTGTTCAACCACTCGCTCGCAACGAAGGGACACCCCGTGAGCAACACCCTCAACTATCCCGAACTCGCGGCGCTCATCCAGGCCCGGGCCGGCGTCGTGATCGACCCGATCGAACTGGAACGGCCCGGCGCGGCCTTCGACGAGTTCGGCGTGGACTCCCTCGGCCTGCTCGGCGTGGTCGGCGAGCTGGAGAACCGGCACGGCGTGAAGGTCACCAACGGCGCGGAGTCGGCGAAGACCCCGTCCGAG
This sequence comes from Kitasatospora misakiensis, assembly GCF_042656005.1. NCBI lineage: Bacteria > Bacillati > Actinomycetota > Actinomycetes > Kitasatosporales > Streptomycetaceae > Kitasatospora > Kitasatospora misakiensis. The sequence continues at coordinate 37,408 of NZ_JBHSOF010000015.1, forward strand.
TTCCTGCAGCTGGTCAACTCGGCGGTCACCGCGAAGGCGGGTGCCTGAGATGCCCGGACACACGGACAACGAGATCGTCATCGCGGCCCCGATCGACCTGGTCTGGGAGATCACCAACGATCTGGAGAACTGGCCGCAGCTGTTCAGCGAGTACGCCTCCGTCGAGGTGCTGGAGCGCGACGGAGACCGGGTGACCTTCCGGCTGACCATGCACCCCGACGAGGACGGCAAGGTGTGGAGCTGGGTCTCCGAGCGCACCACCGACCGCCCCTCGCTCGCGGTGAAGGCCCGGCGCGTCGAACCCGGCCCGTTCGAGTTCATGGACATCCGCTGGGAGTACTCGGAGGTGCCGGCCGGCACCCGGATGCGCTGGGTGCAGGACTTCGCGATGAAGCCCACCGCGCCCGTCGACGACGACGGCATGGTCAACCACATCAACCGCAACTCCCGGGTCCAGCTGCAGCTGATCCGCGAGAAGGTCGAGAAGAAGGCCGCGGAGCTCTGACATGGCCTCCCCCGCGACCGAGCGCCTGACCGCGCAGACCCACCGTGCCCTGATCGTCGCCCGGATGAAGCCCGACGCGGCCACCGGCATCGCCGAGGTCTTCGCCGACTCCGACAACCGGGGCGAACTGCCCCACCTGATCGGCGTTACCGGGCGGAGCCTGTTCCAGTTCGGCGATGTGTACCTGCACCTCATCGAGGCGGACCGCCCGCCCGGCCCGGCCGTCGCCCAGGTGGTCGGCCACCCCGAGTTCCGGGCGGTCAGCGACGCGCTCACCGCGTACGTCCAGGCGTACGACCCGGCCACCTGGCGGGGGCCGAAGGACGCGATGGCGCGCGAGTTCTACCGCTGGGAGCGCCGCGGCTGAACGCGACCCGGCACATCCGAGCGGACACCCCGTGGGCCTCGGCCCCGGGGTGTCCGCTTTAGTGTCCGTCTTCAGAGCGTCCCGGCCGGCCGCCCGGTCATCGTGGCGAGCACGGCGCGCCAGTCTTCGCCGGGCTCCGGGCGCAGCGGTCCGGCGAGCGCGTCGGACCGGTAGCGCCAGGGGCGCAGCAGCTCGGGGTCGGCGTCCGGGCCGTGCGTGACGGTGCTCGACGAGCCGAGCAGCCGGACCAGTTCGGCGGTGAACTCGGTCCAGGAGACGTGGCCGCTCACCGCGTTGACGATCCGGCCGGGCGCGTGGTCGAGGCTCGCCGTGACGGCCCGGGCGAGGGCGGCGGAGTGCACCCAGGCGGCGCCGGACCAATCGGCACCGGCGTCCGTACCGGCTCCGGCCTCGGGGAGGAGGATCGGGCGGCCGGCCAGCGCGGCCTGGTAGAGCGCGCCGGTGGCGGCCCAGCGGAGCTGGTCGCGCAGTCGCCGGTGCGGGCCCCAGACGAGCGGCGAGCGGACCACGGCGACCGGGCCGCGGGCCCGCGGGGCGGCGTCCAGCAGGATCCGCTCGCAGTCGAGCTTGGCCCGCCCGTACGGGGTGAGCGGCCCGGCCGAGGGGCCGCCCTCGGGGACCTCGCCGGGCGCGGGGCGGCCGTAGGCGTCGATGCTGCTGACGAAGACGAAGCCGCCCGTGCCGCGCCAGCCCTCGACCAGGGTCCGCAGCGCGGCGACGTCGACGGCGTGCTCGGTGAAGGTGCAGGCGGCGTGGATCACGGTGTCCGCGCCCTCGACGGCCCGGCGCAGGCTGTCCGGGTCGGCGAGGTCGCCCTCGGCGACCTCCACCCCGGTGCCGGCCACCAGGTGGGCCGACTCGGGGCGGACCAGGGCGCGCACGGGGCGGCCCTGGGCGACGAGTTCCTGGAGGAGGGCGGCGCCGACGCCGCCGCTGGCGCCGGTGAGCAGGACCGTCCCGGCGCGCGTGGCGCGGGTTTCGGTGGTGGCGGTGGCGGTGGCGGTGGCGAGGCGTTCGGCGGCCCGGCCGGCCAGCAGGGCGGCCAGGGCGCGCGGGGTGCGCTGCTCCAGCACGTCCAGGCCGGTCAGCGGGAGCCCCAGCCGTGAGCGGAGCCGCTCGGCCAGCTGCACCGCCACCAGGGAGTGGCCGCCCAGGCCGAAGAAGTCGCCCTCGGCGGCCGGCCGGGTGCCGAGCAGCTCGGCGAATACGTCGAGCACGGCGTCCAGGTGGGGGGTGGGGAGGCCGGGGAGGCGGGCGGGGTCGAGGGTGCCGTCGGGCCGGCGCGGGATGCGGTCCAGCAGGGTGACGGCGAGCGGGAGGCGTCCGGGCTCCGTCAGCCGGTCGCGGAGGGCGGCGCGCAGTTCGGCGCCGCTGGGGGCGACCGGGCCCCGGACGGTCGCGAAGGCGAGGGCGGGGCCGTGCGCGGCGAGGTGCAGGGCGGCGTCGGTGACCCGGGGGTCGGCGAGCAGGGCGGCGACGGCGGGGTGCTGGTCCGTGCGGTGGTCGTCGGCGCGGTCCGGCGGTGCGGGCGGGTCGAGGCGTGCGCCGGGGAGCCGGGAGAGCGGGCGGTCGGCGTCGGCGGCGACGGCCGTCAGCAGCTCGGCGAAGGCGGCGTGCAGCCGGCGGGCGGTGGGCTCGTCCAGGACCGCCGGGTCGTGCTGGAGCAGGCAGCGCGGCCGAGGCCCGTCCTCGACCAGCAGGGTCAGGCCGAACTTGGCGAGCCCGAGCTCGACCTCGACCGCCTCGGCGGTGAGGCCGGGCAGCGCCAGCGGGTCCGCCGGGTGGACGAGGTCGCAGCTCACGGCGAGCAGCGGGGTGCCGTCCGCGCCCCGGGCGGCGGGGCCGAGGTGTTCGAGGACCAGGTCGAACGGCACGTCGTGGTGGTCCTGGGCGTCCAGCAGCGCGGTGCGGACGGTGGCCAGCACGGCGGTGAAGGCCGGATCGCCGTCGGGCTCGGGCAGTTCGGCGCGGACCGGCAGGGTGTTGACCTGGAGGCCGATCAGCCGCCGCAGTTCGGGCCTGGCGCGGTGGCCGCCGGCGCAGCCGAGCACCAGGTCGGAGCTGCCGGTGGCGGCGCGCAGGGCGGCGAAGGCGGCGGCCAGCACGACGGTGAACGGGGTCGCGCCGTGCCGGGCACCGAGTCGGCGCAGGCCGTCCAGGGTGTCGGTGCTGAGCGGGGCGGTGTGCAGGACGGCGCGGCGCTCGGGGGCGCCGGGCGGGGCGGGCCGCAGCAGCGGCAGCGGGCGGGCGCCGGTGAGCCGGCCGGCCCGGTCGGCGGCCGCGGCGGCGAGCCGGTCGTCGCGGGAGCGTTCCCAGCGGGCGTAGTCGGCGTACTGGAGCTCGGGCTGCGGCAGGCCGGCCGGGCGGCCCTCGGCGGCGGCCGCGTACAGGGCGCCGAGCTCCTCGGCGAGGACGGGCAGGGAGCCGCCGTCGACCGCGATGTGATGGATCGTCAGCAGCAGGGTGTGGTCGTCCGGGGCGTGCCGCAGGAGCAGGGCGCGCAGGGCCGGGCCGGTGGCGAGGTCGAACGGGCGGGCCGCCTCGGCGCGCAGCAGGGCGGGGGCGTCGTCGGGGGTGGCGTCCCGGACGGGGAGCGGGACCGCGGCGGGCGGGGCGACCTCCTGGTGGGTCCGGTCCTCGTGCCGGCCGTAGCGGGTGCGCAGCACGTGGTGGCGGGCGGTGAGGGTGGTCAGGGCGGTGGCGAGGGCGCCGCGGTCCAGCGGGCCGCGCAGCCGGGTGGCGAGCGGGACGTGGTAGCGGGGGCCGCCCTGGCCGAGGTGGTCCATCAGCCACATCCGCTGCTGGGCGTGGGAGAGCGGGGCCGGGCCGGGGCCGGTGCCGGTCCCGATTGCGGGCGCGGGCGTCGAGCTGCGGCGGCGGGCCCGGCGGAGCAGTTCGGCCTGGTCGAGCGGGGCGGTCATCGGGCGGACTCCTGGAGCTGTGCGCCGGCGGCCACGAGGCCCGGACCGGCGGACTCCGCCGCGAGCAGGGCGCGTTCGATCAGGGCGGCCTGGCCGGCCACGGTGGGGCGGCCCAGGAACTCGCCGAGCGGCAGCTCGACGCCGAGGTCCTCGCGGAGGTCGTCGACCACCCACATGGCGAGCAGCGAGTGGCCGCCGAGGGCGAAGAACTCGACGTCGGGGCGGGTCACTTCGGTCTCCAGGGCGCGCGACCAGGCGGCCGCGACGACCTGCTCGATCGGGCCGAGGGCGGCGTCCTGCAGGGAGTCGGCGGGCAGGGCCTGGGCAGCGGCGGGCTCCGCCGGTTCGTCCTCGGCGGCCAGCGCGCGCCGGTCCACCTTGCCGCTGCCGGTGAGCGGCAGGGCGTCCAGCACCGTCCAGGCGGTCGGCACCAGATGGGCGGGGAGCCGCTCGGCGAGCTGCCGGCGGAGCGACTCGGGCGTCGGGCGGACGCCCTCGGCGGGGACCACGGCGGCGGTCAGCGCGGCGTCCTCGCGGCCGGCCCGGCGGACCACGACCGCCGCCTCGGCGACCTCGGGCAGGCTCCGCAGCACGTGCTCGACCTCGCCGGGCTCGATCCGGAAGCCGCGCACCTTCACCTGGTCGTCCAGCCGGCCGTGGAAGTCGAGCGTGCCGTCCGGCCGCCGGGAGACGAGGTCGCCGGTGCGGTAGGCGCGGCCGAGGCCGGGGAGCTCGACGAACCGCTCGGCCGTCAGCTCCGGCCGGCCCAGGTAGCCGAGCGCCAGCCGGCCGGTGAGCCAGAGTTCGCCGCGGGTGCCGTCCGGGACGGGCCGGCGGTCCTCGTCGAGGACGGCGGCGCCGGTGCCGCCGAACGGGAGGCCGATCGGCACCGGGCCCGCGCAGTCGGCGGGGCGGACGCGGTGCAGGGTGGCGAAGGTGGTGGCCTCGGTCGGGCCGTAGCCGTTGACCAGTTCGAGCCAGGGGAAGCTCCGCAGCACGGTGCCCGCGTGCTCGGCGGCGAGCGCCTCGCCGCCGACGACGACCTGCCGCAGCACGCCGAAGATCCGCGAGCCGCGGGCGGCGAGCTGGTGGAACAGCGCGGTCGCCAGGACGGCGTGGGTGGCGCCGAACCGTTCGACATCGCGGGCGAGTTCCTCGGCGCTGGGGCGGTCGGCGGGCGAGACGGCGAGCGCGGCGCCGTTCGCCAGCGGGCCCCACAGCTCCAGGGTGGTGAGGTCGAAGCCGGCGGAGGTGCGGGCCAGCATCCGGTCACCGGGCCGGAGCGTGATCCCGTCGGGGGCGGTGACCAGCTCGGTGACGGCGTGGTGCGGCACCAGTACGCCCTTCGGGCGGCCGGTGGAGCCGGAGGTGAAGTAGACGACGGCGGGGGTGGCCGGGTCCGGGTCCACGGGCTCGGGGTCGTCGCCCGTCCCGGTGGGGCCGACGGGGCCGGTGGGGCCGGTCTCGGTGAGCACCAGGGTGCGGTCCTCGGGCAGCTCGATGTCGGCGAGCAGCGCCTTGTCGCCGAGGGTGAGCCGGACGGCGGCGTCGTCGAGCATGGCGGTCAGGCGGGCGGCCGGGTAGGTCGGGTCGAGCGGCACCACATGGCCGCCGGCCCACCAGACGGCGAGGTGGGCGACGACCGCCCGGCTCGCACGGGTGCAGAGCACACCCACCGCGGCGCCGGGGGTGATCCCGCGGTCGGCCAGTTCGGCGGCCAGCCGGCGGGCGTTGACGACGAGTTCGCGGTAGGTCAGGGCGGTGGTGCCGTCGGTGACGGCGAGCGCGTCGGGGTGCGCGGCGGCCTGCCGGGCGACCAGCACCGGGACGGTGGCCCGAACGGCTTGAGCGGTGGTGGCGACGGAAGAGGTCATGGGAGGTCAGCCTTCCGGGCGCCCCGGTGGTGGGCCGGGGCGCCGTACGACGGTGGGCGGGCGAGGAGGGCGGCCGGTCAGCCGGCGGCGGCGCCCGGACGGCGCTCGTCGATCAGCCGGGCCACCGCGCGCAGGTCGGGCTGGCGCAGCAGCATCGGGGCCCGCAGCCGGACCCCGCACTCCTCCTCAAAGGCGGCGAGCAGCCGGGCGGCGGTGACCGAAGTCCCTCCCGCGTCCAGGAAGTTCTCCGAGGGCGCGAGGTCGGCGCGGCCGAGCAGGTCGGCGCAGATCCGGAGCACCGTCCGCTCGGTGGGCGTGGCGGCCGTGTCGGGACCGGGCGCGGCGGTCCGCTCGACGCCCTGCTGCGCCTCGGCCTCCGCCGCCTTGAGCAGCGCGGCCCGGTCGATCTTGCCGTTGGCGTCCAGCGGGAAGCCGTCGACCAGTCGCAGGACGCCCGGCACCGCCTGCCCGGGCAGCCAGGGCCGCACCGCCTCCAGCAGTTCGGCACCGGTCACCCCGGCGCTCCCCACCCCTTCGGCGAGCTGGGCGAAGGCCAGCAGTTGGGCGCCGCCCACCGGGGCCGGGCGGGCGACCACGGCGGCGCGCCGCACCCGGGGGTCGCGTTCGAGGGCGGCCTCGACCTCGGCCGGTTCGATCCGCACGCCGCTGACCTTGACCTGGTCGTCCAGCCGGCCGAGGAACTCCAGCACCCCGTCAGCACGCATCAGCACCCGGTCGCCGGTGCGGTAGACCCGGTCGGTGCCGTCGAGGTCGTCGGGCGCGGAGACGAAGCGCTCGGCGGTCAGCCCGGCGTCGAGGTAGCCGATGGCCAGGCCCTGGCCGCCGATCCGCAGTTCGCCGGCCTCGCCGCGCGGAAGCGGCCGGCCGCTCTCGTCGGTGACCAGGACGATCGCGCCGGGGATCGGGCGGCCGATCGGCGGCGCGTCGGTGCCGTGGTCGGCGCCCGGGGCCATGCTGTGCACCGTGGTGGTCACGGTGGCCTCGGCCGGGCCGTAGGCGTTGTGGACGACGGCGGTGACGTCCGGGCCCGGGCCGCGGCGCAGCCGGTCGCCGCCGACCGTGAGGTGGCGCAGCACCAGGCCGGCCGGCCAGGGGCGGTCCAGGACGGGCTCGGCGAGCGGGGTGGGCAGCACGCCGACGGTGATGCCGGTGGTGCGCCACCAGTCGGTGAGCGCGGCCGGGTCCCAGCGGACGGCGTCGGGGGCGACGCAGAGCGCCGCGCCGGAGGTGAGGCCGGCCCACAGCTCCATCAGGTGCGGGTCGAAGGAGACGCCGATGAGCAGGCTGTGCCGGTCGCCGGGGCCGAGGCCGGTCAGGTCGCGGTACCAGGCGAGCAGGGCGCCGAGCGCGGTCTGGCCGACGGCCACGGCCTTCGGCAGGCCGGTGGAGCCGGAGGTGAGCACGGTGTACTGGGTGCCCTTGGGGGCCCGGACGGCTCGCGGGCGGTCGGTTCGCAGGCTGTTGGCGCCCGGGCCGTCGGAACCCGGACCGTCGGCGCCCGCGTCCTTCGCGAAGGCGGCCACGACGCCGGTCGCGCCCGGGGCGGTGATCGGGAGGTGGGTGCCGTCCCGGTGGGCGGGCGGCAGCAGCGCCGGGTCGCCGATCAGGCAGGCGGGGCGCAGCTGTTCGGCGACGGCCCGCAGCCGCCGCTCGCCGGGGCGCGGTCCGAGCGGCAGGTGGACGGCGCCGAGTCTGGCGACGGCCACGGTGGCGGCGACCAGGGCGGCGGAGTGGTCGAGGCAGAGGCCGACCAGGTCGCCGGGGCGGACGTGCCCGGCCAGCCGCGCGGCCAGGTCGTCGGCGAGGCGGTCGAGTTCGCCGTAGCTCAGGATCAGCTCGCCGTCGATCAGCGCGGGCGCGTGCGGGGCCCGGCGGGCCCAGCTGGTGAACAGGTCGAGTACGGCGCCGTCGCGGGCCGGGCGGCCGTAGGAGACGGAGAGGCCGGGCAGGAATCCGGGCACGGGCCGGGTCGGGGCGGTGGTCATGAGGGGTCCTCCGGACGTCGATGGATGGTCGGTGCGGGTCAGCCCAGGCCCATGGCCCGGGCCACGATCACCTTCTGGACCTCGGAGGTCCCCTCGATGATGGTGGTCATCCGGACGTAGCGGTAGAGGTACTCCAGCGGGTGGCCGCGCACCCAGCCGGTGGCACCGTGCACCTGGAGCGCGCGGTCGACGGCCCGGACGGCGGTCTCGGAGGAGGTGAGCTTGGCGAGCGCCGCGTTCTCGGGGGCCTCGGTGCCCTCGTCGACCAGCCGGGCGCAGGCGAGGGTGAGCAGCTTGGCCGCCTCGACCTCGGCGCGGGTGCGCACCAGGTGCTCCTGGACGTGCTGGTAGTCGCCGATCGGGTGCCCGAAGGCGCGCCGTTCGCGGGCGTACTCGACGCCGAGCCGCAGCGCGTACTCGGCGATGCCGTCGCACATCGCGGCGACCACCAGGCGGCCCCGGGAGAGGCTGTCCATGGCGAGCCCGGTGGCGGCGCCGATGCCGTCCTCGCCGCCGATCACCGAGGACGCCGGGGCGTGCAGCTGGTCGAGCGTCAACTCGAACAGCGGCTCCCCGGACATGCCCTCGTAGCGCTGGCCGATCCGCAGCCCGGGGTGGTCCATGGGCAGGACGAAGGCGGTGGCGCCGGCGGTCGGCCCGGCGCCGTCGCCGAGGTCGGTGGCGGCGACCACGAGCGCGAGGTCGGCGCGGTCCGCGTTGCTGACGAAGGTCTTCCGACCGTTCAGCAGCCAGCCGTCGCCGTCGCGGACGGCGGTGGTGGTGAGCCGGAAGGCGTCGGAGCCGGCCTGGGGCTCGGTGAGCGCCAGGCAGCGGGTGCGCTCGCCGCGGACCAGCGGGACCAGGTGGCGTTCGATCTGCTCCGGGGTGCCGTGCCGCAGCAGCGGGCTGGGCCCGTCGGAGCCGGCCAGCGCGTAGGGGGCGAGCGGGCAGCCGCTGCGCCCGGCGGCGTGGTGGAGCAGCACCACGGCGGTGAACGGCATGTCGGAGCCGCCGAGTTCCTCCGGGTAGTCGCCGGCGTAGAAGCCGAGGGCGGCGGAGCGCTTGCGCACGTAGGCCCGCAGGTCGGCCGGCGGCTGCTCGGCGGACTCCGCCAACTCGGCGGCGAGCGGTTCTAGTTCGCGGCAGACGAAGCTCTCGAAGGCGGCCACCAGCTCGCGGTGCTCGGCCTCCAGGACGGCGGACGGCGCGGAGAGGCCGGCCGTGGTGGCGGGGCCGGGGGTGGTCGCGGGGCCGGGCGCGGCGGGGTTCACTGCTGGACTCCGGTCAGGGCGCGGGCCTGGTCGGCCAGGACGGGGTGCCGGAAGAGGGTGCGCAGCGGGGGCCGGCTGCCGAGGCGCGGCTCCAGCCAGGCGGCGAGCCGGGCGGCGAGCAGCGAGTGGCCGCCGACCTCGAAGAAGTGCGAGTCCGCGGCGAACCGGTCGTGGCCGAGCACCTCGCGCCAGGCCTCGGCGATCAGCAGCTGACCGGGGTCGGTGAAGGCCGGCGGGGCCTCCTCCGGGGTGCTCTCGGGCGCCTCGGCGGCCAGCCGGGCGAGGGCCGCCCGGTCGGGCTTGCCCCCCGGCAGCAGCGGCATGGTGTCGAGCGCCGTCCAGTTCGCCGGGACGAGCCCGGCGGGCAGCCGACGGGCCAGGGCGGCGTGCAGGGCGGCCTGGTCGGGCTGCGGGCCGCCGTCCAGGAAGCCGAGCAGGCGCGGGCCGGCGTGCTCGTCCCGGTGCAGCAGGACGGCGCAGGAGCGGCCGCCGAGTTCGGCGGAGGCGGCGGCCTCGATCTCCTCCAGCTCGATCCGGAAGCCGCGCAGCTTGACCTGGTTGTCCTGGCGGCCGAGGAAGCGCAGCCGGCCGTCGAGGTCGCGGTAGCCGCGGTCGCCGGTGCGGTAGACGCGTGCGCCGCCGAGCGCCGGGACGGTGGCGAAGTGGGCCGCGGTGACCTCCGGCAGGCCGAGGTAGCCGTCGGCCAACGCCACTCCCCCGACGGCGAGTTCGCCGACGGCGCCGGGCGGCAGCGGCTGGCCGCCGGTGTCCAGGACGTGCATCCGGACGCCGGGCAGCTCGGTGCCGAGCGGGATCTCCGCGGCGTCCTCGGCGCCGTCCTGCACCCCATCGGTACCGGGCGCCAGGTCGGCCGCGGTGAGCTCGTGCACGGTGGAGGTGACGGTGGCCTCGGTGACCCCGTAGGCGTTGAGGACGGTGACGGCGGTGCCGTCGGTCAGACCGCGCAGGGCGCGGGCCGGCAGCCGCTCGCCGCCGAGCACCAGCAGCCGCGGCGACCAGCGGCCGTCCGCCAGCGCCTCGCGCAGCTCGGCGCGGACGGCGAGGGCGTAGCTGGTCGGCAGGTTGGCGACGGTGACGCTGCGGGCGGCCAGCACGGCGACCAGCTCGGGCCCGGTCGGGACCTCGCGCTGCGGCAGCACCAAGGCGGCGCCGGCCACCAGCGAGGGCAGCACCTCCTCTAGGGCCACGTCGAAGGACGGCCGGGCGAACAGCAGCACCCGGTCGGCCGGGCCCAGCCCGTAGCGGTCGGCGATCGCGGTGACGTACCGGGCGAGCGCGGCGCGGCCGACCAGCACCGGCTTGGGCACGCCAGTCGAGCCGGAGGTGTGGATCAGGTAGGCGGCGCCGTCGAGCACCGCCGCCGGCTCGGCCTTGGGGAACGGCGGGCCGTCCAGCAGCGCCGGGGTGATGCCGCCGGGCAGGGCGAGGGCGCTCTGCCGGGTGGCCAGTACGAGGGCGGGGGTGAGCCGCTCCAGCAGCAGGGCGAGCCGGGCCTGCGGGTCCTCGGCGGAGACCGGCGCGTACACCGCGCCGTGGCGCAGGCAGGCGAGCAGGGCGACGACGCTGTCGACGCCGCGCGGCAGGACGGTGGCGACCGGCTGCCCGGGGGTCACCCCCGCGGCGCGCAGGCGCTCGACGAGTTCGCCGACCCGGCGGTCGAGGTCGCCGTAGCTCAGCCGCTCGGAGCCGGCGAGCAGGCCGAGCGCGGTGGGGTCGTGGGCGGCGGCGGGGTCGAGGTCGGCCGGCTCGGGGAGCGCCCCGGCCGTCGGCTCCGCCCCGGCCGTCGGCGCCGCCCCGGCGGGCGTCACCGCCCCGGTGGCTGTCACCGCGAGGTCGGCGAGCCGGGCGGCCGGGCCGTCGAGGTAGCCGCGCAGCAGGTCGAGCAGCCGCCCGGCGAGCAGGGTCGCGACCTCCTCGCCGAACAGGTCCTCGTCGTAGTCCCAGACCAGGGTCATCCCCGCCGCGCCGTGCTTCTCGCCGACCACCCGGCGGTCGTCGGGCAGCAGGACGAGGTCGAGGTCGAAGCGGGTGGTGCCGGTGTTGAACCCCTCGTAGAGCGAGACCTCCAGGCCGGGCGCCTGGACGTCCGGCAGCGGCGCGTCGTGCGCGCTGAACATCACGCTGAACAGCGGGTTGTCGGCGCCGCTGGTGTGCCGGCCGAGTGCGCGCGTCAACTCCTGGACGGGGACGTCCTGGTGGGGCAGCGCGCGGAACAGCACGTCGGTCACCTCGTCCACCGCCTCGGTGCCGGGCGCGGCCGGGTCGAGCCGCAGGCGCAGCGGCACGGTGTTCACGAACATGCCGACGGTGCCCTCGAAGCCGGGCGGACGGTTGCCGACGGCGGTGCCCACCATCAGTTCGCGGTGGCCGCTGTGGCGGCGCAGCAGTTCGGCGAAGAGGGTGAGCAGGGTGGAGAAGGGGGTGTGGCCGTCGGCCTTGGCGCGCTCGCGCAGCCGCTCGGCGAGGTCGGCGCCGATCGACTGGCGCAGTTGCCCGCCGCGGTGGCGGCGGCGCGCGCCGGGGCGGGCCAGGCCGGGCAGCGTGAGATCGAGCGGGGCGTCCGCCAACTCACGCTTCCAGAAGGCGAGTCCGCGCTCCCGGCCGGCGTCCCGGACGGCCTCGGCGGCGCGCACGTGCTCCTCGTAGGAGGGGGCGGCGGGCAGGGTGACGGTGTCGGCCGTGCCGAAGACGTGCGCGCGGTAGACGGTGAAGAGGTCGCGCAGCAGGATCGCGAACGAGTGGCCGTCGTGCACGAGGTGGTGCTCGATGTGGATCAGCCGGTGGTGGTCGGCGCCGATCCGGACGAGGTGCCAGCGCAGCAGCGGGGCCTCGGTGGTGTCCAGCGGCTCCTCGGCCTCGGCGGCCAGCAGGGTCCGGAACGCGGCCTCGGGGTCGGTCTCGGCACTCAGGTCGCTGGTGCGCAGACGCGGTTCGGTCCGGGTGCCGACCCGCTGGAGCAGCAACCCCTCGGCGCGGGCGACCAGTTCGAGCCGCAGGCCGGGGTGGTGGGCGAGCACGGCGGTGAGCCCGGCCCGCAGGGCGTCGGTGTCGAGCGGGCCCCAGAGGTCCAGGGCGGCGGTGAAGTTGTAGGCACGACTGCCGGGCAGCATCTGCTCGTGCAGCCAGACGATCTCCTGCGAAGAGGAGAGTGCGAACATGGGCAACTCCCTGACGGTATCGGGTGGTTCTTCGGGTTCGACGGATCGGGGGCGGGCAGCGCTGGGGCCCGCCCGGACCGGACCCGCCGGGGGTGGTGGCGGGCCCGGTCGGGGTGGTCGGGGTGGCCGGGGTGGCCTGGTGGGGCTTCGGAGCGTTTCGCGGCGGATCAGGCCGGCGCGCCGAGGTGGTGGCGCAGGGTGGTGAGCAGCACCGCGAAGGCCTCCCGGGCCACGGCGTCGGAGTAGCGCTCGCGGTCCCAGGCGAGCCGGAGCAGCAGGTCCTCGCCGTGCGAGGCGGAGACCGCGAGCGGCGCGGCGAGCGGGCGGCCCGCGAGGTGGACCTCCCGCCCGGCGACCCCGCCGAGCACCAGCGGCGGGCGGCGGTGCAGGTCCTCGAAGGTGAGCAGCCCGTCGAGCCCGCCCGACCAGCTCGCCCCGGCCGACCGGGCGGCGCGCACCACCTCGTCGTACGGGGTGTCGGCGTGGTCGAGGTCGTCCCACCAGGCGCCGCCAAGGGCGTCGAGGTCGCGGGGCGGGCCGGGCGGCGCGGGGTGGACGAGGGTGTTGAGGAAGCAGCCGAGCACCGGGGCCGCGTCGGCCGGGCGGCCGCCCCACGGGTAGCCGAGCGCGAGCACCCGGCGGCCGCCGTCCAGCCGGTGCGCCGCGGTGGCGACGGCGTCCAGCAGCGCGGGGAAGACGCCGCCGCGGGCGGCCCCGGTCACCGCGGGCAGCCGCTCGACGGCCATGCCGGTCGAGCGGGCCGACCCGGCCGGCCGTGCCTCCTCCGGGGCGTCGGCGAGGGCGCCGAGCCGGGTGGCCCAGTGGGCGTGGGCGGCCTCGCTCGCGGCCTTCGCCTCGGCGGCCAACTGTCCCTCCACGGCGGCCCGGTAGGCCTCGACGGCGGTGGCGGCCTCGGCGTCGGCGTCGGTGCTACCGGGGGCGGCGTACTCGGTGGCGAGCCCCTCGGTGACCAGACCGAGCGACTGCTCGTCGCAGGCGGCGTGGTCCAGGGCGACGGCGAGCAGTTCCTCCTCGTCCCCCGGCCCGGCCGCCAGCAGCAGGCGCAGCACCGGCCCGTCGGTCGGCCAGTCCAGCAGCGCCCGGAGCAGCGCCGCCCGCGCGGGCCCGTCCGACGGGCCGTCCGGCGGACCGGCGGGGCCCGGCGGGTCGACCGGCACCCGGGCCAGCTCGACGGACGGCTCGCCGAGCCGCAGCACCGGCGTACCGCGCAGCACCGTGAACGCGCCGCGCAGCGCCGGGTGCCGGTCCGCCAGGCGGAGCGTGGCACGGCGCAGCCGGTCCAGGTCGACGGTGCCGCGCGGGAAGGCGAAGAACAGCGGGACGATGTCCGTCCGGGCGTCCCGGTCGCGGTGGCGGGTGATCAGGAAGCGGCGCTGCGCACCGGTGAGCGGGAGCAGCACCTCGGGGGCGGCGGCCGCCTCGGCGGCGGAGGCGAGGGACCGGTAGCGGGTGAGGTAGGCGGCCGTGATGCTGGAGTGCACGGGAGGTTCTCCGCTTTCCGTTCAGGGCGTCGGTGGGTCGGGATGGATCGGGCGCGGTCGGGCGGCGCTCAGCGGGCCGGTCTCGCCTCGGCGGCATCGTCACGGGCCAGGTCGGCCTCGGTCGCGCCCCCGTCCGCCGCCGGTCCGTCCTCCGGTGGCGCGGACGGCAGGTCCCGCAGGCCGCGCAGCGGCGAGAACAGCAGCGGCACCGGCACGACCAGGAAGCCCGCCGCGCAGAGCCAGAGCGCGGTGCGCGGACCGGCCGCGTCGGCGACCGCACCGCCGAGCAGGGCGCCGAGCGGCAGGGTCCCCCAGACCAGGAACCGCATGGTGGCGTTCATCCGGCCGAGCAGCCGGGGCGGGCAGAGGCTCTGCCGGAAGCTCACCTGGGCGACGTTGTAGACCACCGCGCCGAACAGCACCGCCACGCCGCCGATCGCGAACAGCACCGCCCCTGCGCCCCCGTCGGCCAGTGGCCAGAGCAGCGCGAACGGGCCGGTGACCAGCGGGGCGAGCCAGATCAGCCGGGCCTGCCCGATCCGCGCGGCGAGCCGGCCGGCGCACAGCGCACCGGCGAGACCACCGATCGCCGTGACCGAGAGCAGTACCCCGATCGCGGCCGGCGAGAGGTCCAGCACCCGCACCCAGAAGACGGTCTGCACGGCCATCAGCACCGCGCCGAACAGATTGGACGCCGCCGTGGTGGCGGCGATCACCCGCAGCAGCGGGTTCCCCAGCACGAACCGCAGGCCCTCGGCGACCTCGGCGCGCAGCGAGCGTCCGGGCTCGGGCGGCGGCGGCTTCTCCTCGGCGCGGATCCGGCCGAGCAGCACCGCCGAGGCGAGGAAGCCGAGCGCGTCGGCGACGATCGCCAGCGGCGCGCCGAGCAGTTGGACCAGCCCGCCGCCCAGCCCCGGTCCGGCGATCTGCGCGGAGGAACGGACCGTCTCGATCGCGCCGTTGCCGGCCACCAGGCGCTCGCGCGGCAGCAGCACCGGGAGGAACGACTGGTGGGCGACGTCGAAGAAGACCGTCGCCACCCCGGTGACCAGGGCCACCAGGTAGAGCTGGAGCAGGCTGAGCACGTCCAGCGCGGCGGCCACCGGGATCGACCCGACGGCGAGGCAGCGCAGCACGTCGGCGCGGACCAGGACCGGCAGTTTGCGCATCCGGTCCAGCCAGGCACCGGCGGGCAGGCCGACCAGCAGGAAGGCGGCGGACTCGGCGGCGGTCAGCAGGCCGATCTGGAAGGGCGTGGCGTCGAGTTCCACCACCGCCACCAGCGGCAGCGCGACCAGGGTGACCTGACTGCCCGCCTGCGCCGCGACCGCTCCCGAGAGCAGGAGCCGGAAGTCGCGACGGGCCGACGGGTCGGTGGGAGGCAGGCGAGGCGTTTCGTTCATCAGTCCGACCCTCGGTTACCGATTTGCTACGGGGCAACCGGCTGGCCGGATTCCGGCCCCCGGCCGAATCGACCGGATGCCGACGCTTCCTCAGCCTTCCCTCACCTGCGCCTTACGCGGTCGCCGACGGTGCGGAACCGGTCCTTCCGAGCGCGACCAGCGGCGTCGCGCCGAGCGGTCTGCCCGTTCGGGATGTCCACGAAGATGTCCGCTATCCGGACTGCCGATTTCGCGCCAACGGACGCCCGTCCTCAACTTGGCCTGAACCTGTGGAGTGCTGACTTTCCGTCATCTGGCGGTGGTTCGGGCGTGATAACCGCACGCGCGCGGCCCCCGCCCGGGAGTCCGGGCGGGGGCCGCGAGGCGTGCGCGCAACGGGCGCTGGGCCAGGTGTCAGGCCGGGCGTCAGGCCGGGTCGAGGCCGGCGTCCGGGGTGCGGCCCGCCTGGGCCTGCTCGATCCGCTTGACCAGCATCGCGGCGAGCCGCCGGGTGCCCGCCGGGTCCACCGGGCCGCCCTCGGTGGTGACGGTCGCGACCACCGTGCCGGCCCGCAGGACGACGGCCACGCCGTCCCGGCCCGCGAGCTGCCCCTGGAACGCGCGGCTCTCCGTGCCCAGCAGGCCGATGTCGGCCGGGCTGTACCCGGTGCCGTCGGCGTAGGCGCCGTACGCCGCCTTGAGGCGGTCCTGGGCCTGCGCCCGGCCGGGCAGGGTGTCGACGCCGAACCGCACGATCACCTCGCCGGCGCCGAACCGGGCGGTGCCGCTCAGCGGCTTGCCGGTGCAGGGCGCGGCGGCCGTGCAGGTGGTGACGTGGTCGGCGGTGTCGACCCGCCGCTTCTCCTCCTCCCAGCCGGTCATCGCCTTCTGGTCGGGCAGGAGCAGCGCCACCAGCGCGGAGTCGAGCAGCGCGGTCTCCGAGTCCGGCCCGGTGGCCGGCTGCCCGGCCCCGCCGCCGGAAGTCCCGGAGGCCCCGCCGGTCGTCGCACCGGCGGTCGTCGCACCGGCGCCGGCCGTCGCCGCCGGAGTGGTCGCACCGGGCGCCGTCGCCCGGGCCGCCGGGGTGCCGGCGGCCCCCGCGCCACCACCGGCGGCGGCGCCCGAAGGCGTGGCGGTCCCGGAAGCGGCCGCCGCCCGGGGCGCGGCGGTACCGATGGCGGACGCGTCCACCGTCGCCCCCGGGCTCACCGGAGCCCCCGCCGTGCCCTTCGCCGCGCTCTCGGAGCTCGTCGAGCTCCCGGAGCCGCAGGCCGCCAACGCCGCCAGCAGCGCACCCGTCGCCGCCGCGGCGGCCACCTTCCGACCGGCCGTCCCCATGTGCGCCCCTCTCGTGTCCGTGGCCCCTCAAGATAGACGCGGCCCCGGCCGACCGGTCCCCCGGGGCCCCGGGCAGCACGGGCCACGGCACACAGGCTGGACGGACCGGGGCGAGCGGCCACCAGGAGCCGGGCCGGAGGGGCGGTTCAGCCGAGCCCCGCCGGAGCGCCGCCGGGGGTGCCCGGGGGCATCGGCTCGACGCCGACCACCCGGCTGACCCTCGTCGGCTCGATCAGCACCACCACCCGGCGCTCCCCCGGAATGCCCCAGCCGTATCGCTCGACGCCGAGGTAGGTGCGGGCCAGCCCGTCCATGTTCCGCCCCGCCTCCTCCCCCTCGACGAACCGCACCGCCCGCCCCCGGATCTGCACCCGGTCGTACGGGTCCCCGGGGTCGGCGAGCGAGAGGCAGACCCGCGGGTCGCGCCGCAGGTTCCGCTCCTTGACCCGCCCGACGGAGGTGTTGATCAGCAGCAGGTCCCCCTCCGTCCCCACCCACATCGGGCTCACATGCGGCGACCCGTCAGCGTTGACCGTGCCGACGTACCAGATGTGCCCCGCCTCGATCCGCTCACGGACGTCCTTCGAGATCTCGACCATGCGCCGAGTCTGCCCGCCCGCCCGACGGCCATTCCGGCCCCGCGTACACGCACATCACCCGGATCGCCCAGGGCACTCGGGTGAACACGCCCGGGAGTCCACCCGAAGGGGTCACCGGCCCGGCCGCCGGTGCCGCCCTCCGGTGGCAGCGGTCGCCCCGGTGGTTGACGGTGGATCAGGCGCCAGCCCCGCGTTCCCCCGCCCGACGATGTGTCGGCGACCGCGGCACCGCGCCGGAAGGATCATCATCATGCGTTCTGCACGCACTCTGCTCGCCGGGGCGGCCGTCGCCGCCGCCCTCACCGTCGGCGCCCCGCTCGCCTACGCCGACGGCGCCGCCGACCAGGGCAAGAACCTGACCTGGCAGGAGAAGCAGGAGAAGGCCGCCACCACCGACGGCCAGAAGACCTGGGAGGAGAAGCAGAAGAGCGCCTCCGGCACCGAGGAGAGCAAGGCCCCCGACAGCAAGGCCCCCGAGAGCAAGGCCCCCGAGAGCAAGGGCTCCGAGGGCAAGGGCGAGGAGAAGACCCCGCACGGCGGCGTGCACACCGGCGGCGGCGGTCTGGCGCTCTCCGGCGGCGGCCTCGCCTCCGGCGCGGTCCTGCTGCTCGGCGGCCTCGGGGCGGGCGCGCTCGCCCTGCGCCGCGGCCGTCGGACCGCCGACGCCGCCGTCTGATCCCGCGCCGTTCCCGTCGCCTCCCCGTCGTGGCCCGCGCCCCGCGCGCCGGTCACGGCGGGGGCGCACACGGGGCGGCGCTTCGCCGTGTCGGGCCCGCGGCAGCAGGAGCGCGGGCCACTGAGAGGAGTGCGAGCGACGATGGCCGGTGTGATCCCCGGTACGTCCCGGCTGCTGCGCGCGGGGATGGGCGCGGCGGCGGTCGGTCTGCTGCTGATCTACAACTCGGTGGACGCCGTCCCGGTGGACGAGTCGGCGCCCGGTCAGGCCGCTCCCCCGGCCGCCGCCCGGCCCGCCGCCCCGGGAGCGCCCGGAGCGCCCAGGGCCTCCGGTTCGGCCGCGCCGCCCGGTGCCGCCGCCCAGGCGCCCGCCGCACCCGCACCGGCCGCCTCCGCCGCGCCGGTCAAGGCGGCGCCGCCGCTGAAGCGGTCCAACCCGACCAGGCTGCGGATCCCCCAGCTCAATGTGGACGCCCCGTTCACCGAACTCACCCTGAGCCCCGCCGGGCAGCTCAACGCCCCGCCGCCGGAGGACAAGAACCTGGTCGGCTGGTACCGCGACGGCGTCACCCCAGGCGAGCGCGGGGCCGCGGTGGTCGCCGGGCACGTCGACACCACCAAGGGGCCGGCGGTGTTCCTGCTGCTCAGTCTGATGCTGCCGGGCAACAAGGTGGAGGTCCAGCGGGCGGACGGCACGGTCGCCGTCTTCTCGGTGGACGCCGTCGAGACCTTCGCCAAGAACGCCTTCCCCGACCAGAAGGTCTACGGGAAGACGCCCGACGCCCAGCTGCGGCTGATCACCTGCGGCGGCACGTACGACAAGAAGCGCCGCGACTACCTGGACAACGTGGTCGTCTTCGCGCACCTGGAGTCCACCCGCAAGGCCTGAGCCGGGCCCCGGGTACGACGCGACCGCCGGTCCCCCTCGGAAGGGGACCGGCGGTCGCGTCGTACCCGGGGGGAGCCGGTCAGCCGCGCACCACGGCCTCGAAGGCGTGCAGGTACGGGTTGACCGGGCGGACCTCCCGGACGTCCAGGCCGGCCTCGGTCATCAGCCGCACCATGCTCGCCTCGGAGTGCTTGGCGCCGCCGACGTTGAGCATCAGCATGAGGTCCATGGCGGTGGTGAAGCGCATCGAGGGGCTGTCGTCGACGAGGTTCTCGACCACCACCACCCGGGCGCCCGGGCGGGCCGCCGCGACCACGTTCGCCAGCGTCCGGCGGGTGCTCGCGTCGTCCCACTCCAGGATGTTCTTGATGATGTAGAGGTCGGCGACGACCGGGATGGCCACCCGGCAGTCCCCGGGGACCAGCCGGGCCCGGTCGGCGAAGGCGCCGCCCGGGTGCAGCCGGGAGTCGGCGCCGGCGACCACCTTGGGCAGGTCGAGCAGGGTGCCGTGCAGCGCCGGGTGCTTCTCCAGCAGGCTGGCGAGGACGTGGCCCTGGCCGCCGCCGATGTCGACCACCGAGTCGATCCCGGTGAGGTCGAGGTAGCCGGCGAAGTCGGCGGCGGACTGCCGGCTGGAGGTGGTCATCGCCTTGTCGAAGACCTTCGCGGACTCGCCCGCGTCGCTGTGCAGGTAGTCGAAGAACTCCTTGCCGAACAGTTCGGGGAAGACGTTGCGGCCGGAGCGCACCGCCTCGTCCAGCTTCGGCCAGGCCTCCCACGTCCACGGCTCGGTGCACCACAGGGAGATGTAGCGGAGGCTGTTCGGCGCGTCCTCGCGCAGCAGCCGGGACATGTCGGTGTGCGTGAAGCGGTCGTCGTCGAGCTCCTCGAAGATGCCGTAGCAGGTGAGGGCGCGCAGCAGGCGGCGCAACTGCCGGGGCTCGGTGCCGAGTTCGGCGGCGAGGTCGGTGACGGCGGCGGGGGTGTCGTCGAGCGCGTCGGCGACACCGAGCCGGGCCGCCGCGCGGACGGCGGCGGCGCAGGCGGCGCCGAAGACGAGTTCCCGCAGGCGCATGGCGGCCTGCGGGGTGGTGGCGGGTGCGGTGGTCATAGGGCCGTCTCTCTGTTTTCTGCGGACGCGGCGGGGTGCCGCAGTGGCTGGGGGGTGGCTCGGGGGCCGCGGGTGCGGTCCGGTCCGGTCGGGCCCGGTCCGGTCCGGTCGGGCCCGGTCCGGTCCGGTCAGGTCAGGTCAGGTCAGGTCAGGTCAGCAGTGGCCGGCCGGCTCGGAGACCGCGCAGTGGTTGCGGGCGAAGGCGTTGTCGGTGCCGGTGTCGCGGTCGGCGAGGTCGGCCGGCCCGTTGCCGAGCACGAGGTTGTCGGCGACGGTGTTGCGGGCGTTGGCCACGCCGACCACGCTGTGGACGAGCACGATGCCGCCGGAGAACGGCGAGGCGCCCACGTTGTCGCGGACGTCGTTCTCCGTCACCGTGGTCTCCTCGGCCCCGGTGAGCACGATCCCGGCGCCCTGGATGTGGTCGAGCCGGGGGTTGGGCGGGCAGTAGCGGTTGTTGGCGAGGACCTGGTTGCGGGTGACGGTGAGCGCGCCGGCCCGGGGCACGCCCTCGTCGCCGACGACGAAGACCCCGCCGCAGTTGCCGCGGATCCGGTTCTTCTCGACGCTCAGGTCGCGCAGCCGGCGGACGGTGACGCCGACCCGGTTGTCGGTGAGCAGGTTGGCGCTGACCACGGTGCCGTCGGCGGAGAGGGCGCCGCCCTCGCTGTCCACCGTGTTGGCGAGGAAGACGCCGGACTGGCCGTTGCGGGTGGACTCGTTGGCGGTGATCACGCCCCGGGTGGACTTCTCCTGGCTGATGCCCTGCTGCCCGTTGTCGTGCACATAGGTGGCGCGGACGGTCAGGCCGGTGGTGCCGGTGGCGTTGATGCCGTTCTTGCGGAAGCCGGTGACGGCGAGCGCCTCGACGGAGACGTCCGCGAGCGGCCGGGCGTCGGTGCCGGCCACGCAGAGTCCGTGGCCGCCCGCCGCGCAGGCCGCGGCGGCGTCGGCGGCGGGCGCGGCGGCGGGGACGATCACGCTGGCCCGGCCCGCGCCGCGCAGGGTCAGGCCGGGCGTGGTGATCCGGACGCTGCCCCGGTACTCGCCGGGGAGCAGTTGCACGGTGTCGCCGGGCAGCGCCGCGTCGACGGCCTGCTGAATCGATTCGCCCGGCAGGACCACGTGCATCGCGCCCGCGGCGTGGGCGGGCGCGGCGCCGACGGCGGTGAGGACGGTGGTCAGGGCGGTCGCGGCGGCGGCGGTGGCCGCGGCGAGGTGATGGAGCCGTCGCGTGGGCATGAGTGGTGACCTGCTTTCTGGCGCGCCGACGCGGGGGCGCGCTCGCGGGGACGTCGGCACGATGACGCGGAGTGGGCGGGTGGTGACGGCCGGTGGGGTGTCGGCCGAACCGACGCTAGGGGCCGGTGGGTGCCCCCGCCACCAGGGTTGGGCTGCCGGACTGACGGAGCGTCGGCCGGCCGGGTCACTCAGGGGCCGTCTTCAAGCCCCCGCCTGCGGGGCGACGCCGGGGCCCGGAACGCGACGGCGCGCCCGGCCGCGGGGTGCGGCCGGGCGCGCCGGGGAAGAGCGGAACCGGTGGTGGGTGGTCGGTGGCGGGGCGTCAGCTCGCCGGTGCCCCCAGCCGGACCGGCACGGCCGCCAGGTGCCAGGCGACCGGGTTGGGGCCGCGCCGCACCTCCGCGGGCGGGACGGCGAGCGCGAGCCCGGGGTAGCCGCGCAGCAGCGCGCCGAACGCCACCACCGCCTCCTCGTGGGCGAGCACCGCCCCGAGGCAGCGGTGGGTGCCGTGGCCGAAGCCGAGGTGGACGTCGTGGTGCGGCGCGGTGGCCCGGCCCACGTCGAGCCGCCCGGGGTCGGCGAAGACCCGGGGGTCGTGGTTGGCACCGGCCAGGATCGGCATCACCGCCTCGCCCCGGCGGATCAGCCGCCCGGCCAGCCGGACGTCCTCGACGGCGTAGCGCGGCAGCGCGCCGAGCGTCGGACCGCACCAGCGCATCAACTCGTCGACGGCGGCCGGGAGCAGACCGGGATCGGCGCGCAGCCGGGCCAGCTGCTCAGGGTGGGCGAGCAGGGCGGCCGTCCCGTTGCCGATCAGGGTGGCCGTGGTCTCGTGGCCGGCCACGATCAGGTTGAGGATGAGCGAGACCGTCTCGACCGGGTCGAGGGTGCCGCCCTCGGCGGCGGCGAGCTGGGAGACCAGGCCGTCGTCCGGCTCGGCGCGGCGACGTTCGATCAGCTCACGGGCGGCGGCGACCATCGCGCGCAGGGCGTCGTCCAGGCCGGGACCGGCGCCGCGGCCGAGGTAGGAGCTCCACTCGCGCCACTGCGGCCGGTCCGGCTCGGGGATGCCGAGCAGCTCGCAGATGACGGCGACCGGCAGCGGGTAGGCGAAGTGGGCGACGAGGTCGACCACGCCGTCCTCGTCCACGTGGTCGCGCAGAGCGCGGACGCGCTCCTCGGCGATCCGCTCGATCACGGGCCGCAGCCGGCCGACCGATCCGGCGGTGAAGGAGGGGTGCACCAGGCCGCGCAGCCGCCGGTGCTCGGCGCCGTCCGCGTCGAACACCCCCGCGCGCAGGTACGACGCGCACTCCGGGGGCAGTCCGCGGGCCCGCCAGACCTGCTCGGTGCGGTGCGCGGGGCAGCCGCCCGGCACGTTGGCGGCGTCGTTGACGAAGCGCGGGTCGGTGAGGACGGTGCGGACGTCCTCGTAGCGGGTGACGATCCAGAACGGCTCGACCCCCGGGACGGTGCCCCGGGCGAGCGGGGACCGTTCGCGGATCCGGGCGAAGGTCTCGAACGGATTCCGCACCAGCTCCGCGTCGCGCAGGTCGACCGTCTCGACCGTTTCGACCGTCTCGACGGATTCCACGGACCCGGCGGACTCGGTGGTGGTCATGGGCGCCTCCCTCGGCACTCGCCCCGGCACTCGTCCCGGTGCTCTCACGGATACGGACGGCACCGGCACCGTCCGTGGACGACCCGGCTCCCGCTTTTCACCCGATCGGGTAATAACGGTCCGACCGGGGGCGCGGGCCCGGGCGGACGAGGGCCACCGCCCGCGTGCCATGCTCGGAACCATGAGCACCGTCACCGCCGCGCCCGCGACCCCCGCCGCCCCCGTGATCCCCGCACCGGGGGCCGGCCCGCGGCAGCCGTCCCCGGCCGGCGGCGACCCCGCGGTCCGCGCGGCCACGCTCCGCAACCCGGTCGGCGCCCATGTGCCGGTGGCCGCCCGGGGGCTGGCCGGGACCGGTCTGGCGTACGCCCGGCGGGTGGGCGCCGAGACGGTGCAGGTGTTCGTCGCGAACCCGCGCGGCTGGGCGACGCCGGCCGGCAACCCGGCCCAGGACGAGGAGTTCCGCGCGGCCTGCGCGGAGGAGGCGATCC
The DNA here is from genome assembly GCF_042656005.1 of Kitasatospora misakiensis. Taxonomy (NCBI): domain Bacteria; kingdom Bacillati; phylum Actinomycetota; class Actinomycetes; order Kitasatosporales; family Streptomycetaceae; genus Kitasatospora; species Kitasatospora misakiensis. Next base: position 60,402 of record NZ_JBHSOF010000015.1, read on the forward strand.
CCGCCTACGTACACGCGCCGTACCTGATCAACTTCGGCTCGGACAACCCGGCGACCCGGGAGCGCTCGGCCGACTCGCTGCGCCACTCCCTGCGGCGCGGCCACGCCATCGGCGCGCTCGGCGTGGTGCTGCACACCGGTTCGGCGGTCGGCTCCGCCCCTGGCGGCGGCTCGCGACGGGCCGAGGCGATGGCCCAGGTGCGGGCGGACGTACGGCCGCTGCTGGACGAGCTCGACGCGCTCGGCGAGGACGCGCCGTGGCTGCTGTTGGAGCCCACGGCCGGCCAAGGCAGCTCGCTCTGCGCGCGGATGGAGGACCTCGCCGCCTACCTGGACGCGCTGGACGGCCACCCGAAGGTCGGGGTCTGCCTGGACACCTGCCACGCCTTCGCGGCCGGCCACGACCTGGCGGCGCCGGGCGGCGTCCGGGAGACGCTGGACGCCCTGGTCGCGGCCACCGGCCCGGGGCGGCTGCGGCTGATCCACGCCAACGACTCCGAGGACACCGTCGGCGCCCGCAAGGACCGGCACGCCAACATCGGCGCGGGCCACATCGGCGCCGAGCCCTTCCGCGCGCTCTTCGAGCACCCCGCCACGGCCGGCGTCCCCCTGATCGTCGAGACCCCGGACCGCAAGCACGGCGGCGAGGGCGCCGGCCACACCCTCGACATCGCCACCCTGAAGGGACTCCGGGCGCGCGCCACCTCGCCCACCTCGCCGCGTCCGGCCACGGTGGGCGGGGTCAGCAGCTGATGGTGCCCCGGCGAAGGGCGTGGCCGCCGGTGTTGCTGTCGTCGGACCAGTAGACGGGCTTGCTGCCGCCCGCGCACTCGGTGGCGCCGGCGATCGAGAAGCCCTCGTTGTTGAGGTTCGGCATGCCGGTCGGGCGGTTGTAGACGGCGGTGGTGGCGAACACGCCGGACGCGTCGACCTTCAGGGTGCGGTGCTGACCGTTGCAGGTGTCGTCGCAGACCACCCAGAGCCGCGCGGCCTGCGGCTCCCACTGCACCTCCATCACCCCGGCCAGACCGGTGCCGATGGAGGCGACCCGGGTGAAGGAGCCGCTGTCCTGGAGGACGAAGCCGTACACGTTGCCGGTGCCCTCGACGCCGAGGAAGAACACCCCGCCGGTGTGGGCGGCGTACCCGGCCGGGTCGTAGGCCGCGCCGGTCGACTCGTCCCTGAACCCGGCGGCGGTCAGCGCGCCGTCCGGGACCCAGGCGATGCCCTCGAAGCCGGCGTTGGAGCCGACCGACGGCAGGTTGGCGGTGAGGTTCCACTCCCTGGCGGCGGTCAGCGTGCCGCCGGTGCCGCCGACGTCGTAGCGCAGGACGGACAGCCGGCTGGTGCCGGACGCGTCGCCGTCGCGCTCGCTGGAGACGAAGACGCCGCCCGCCGCGCCGGCCGAGGTGACGGTCACGCCCTCGCTGTCGGGGCTGCCCGTGCCGCCCGGGAAGCGCAGCGTCTTGCCGGAGCTCCAGCCGGAGGCCGGGTCGGGCGTCCAGCCGCCGGAGCCGTCGGGCAGCAGACGCCAGAGCTTGCCGGAGTTCTGCGCGCCCCACAGCACGCCGCCCTCCTGGTAGAGGCCGCTGAGGTCGGACCCGAAGACGTTCGAGGCGTCGGCGGTGGCGACGGCGCTGCCGCCGGGCCACGCCACCGGGGTGCCGCCGCCGGCGCCGCAGCTGTTGGCCGCGCCCAGGGTGAGCTGGGCCTGGGCGAAGGCGCCGGTGCCGTCGGGGCAGCGCGACCAGGACGGCGCGGAGTGGGTGCTCCAGGTGAAGCTGTCGACCAGGGTGCTGCCGTTCGGCAGGTACAGCCGGGCCTTGTCCGCGGAGCCGAGGCCGAAGGCGTTGTGGACGTCGAAGGCCTTGAACGCGCCGGCGGCCAGGGTGGTGCCGGCCGCGATCTGGTAGCGGGAGCCGTTGTTGTCGTCCTTCAGGACCCAGCCGGAGAGGTCGACGGCGGCGGTGCCCTTGTTGACGAGCTCGATCGAGTCGTTGACGGATCCGGTGGTCACCACCTCGTTGATCCGGATGTCGTCGGCCGGCGCGGCACCGGCCGGGGACACCCCGAACACGCCGGTGGCCAGCACGGGGCCGAGGGCGGCGGCGAGGAGGAGGGCGAGGCTCCGGCGCCGACGCGGTGCACGCGATGCGGTCACGATGTCCGTCCTGGGGGGAGTGCTGACAGGGCGGCACCACGGTCCCGGTGGCCCGCCAACGCAGCGACGCCGGCAGGCGAGCGTCGTGTGAACGCCGGACGAACCACGGCACGCGGTCACCCCCTTCCAGCAGTCTGCGCGCACCCGCCCCACCCGCACCACCGGGAGGAGCGGCCCCCGCACACCGCGCCGTGCGTACGCCGTCGGCCGCGCTCGGGCTGCCGGGTCACGCGGCCGGTGCGAGGCTGGGACGAGTGATGCCCACGCGTGGTCCCGACGCGTGGTCCCGACGCGTGACGCCGACGAGCGAGGGTCCCCCGATGAGTCCGACCCGGAAACTGGCCGAGCTGCCCTGCGGACACCGCAGCAAGTGGGTGGTACTGGCCCTGTGGCTGGTGCTGCTCGTGGTGGCGGGCCCGCTGGCGGGCAAGCTCACCGACGCCGAGGACAACCAGGCCTCCAGTTGGCTGCCCGGCAGCGCCGAGTCCACCCAGGTGCTCAACGAGCAGCGCGCGTTCCAACCCGTGGACACCGCCCAGGCGGTGGTGGTCTACGTCCGGGACGGCGGCATCACGGCCGCCGACAAGGTCGAGGCCGCCCGGGACGCCGCGGCCTTCGCCGCCACCCCGCACGTGGTCGGCCGGATCACCGGGCCGGTGGAGTCCGCGGACGGCCAGGCCCTGCAGACCATCGTGCCGGTGGACATCGGCACCGGCGGCTGGCAGGACCTGCGCCCGGCGGTGGACAGCATGCGCGCCACCGCCGCCGAGAACAGCCTCGGCATGACCACCCACGTCACCGGCCCGGCCGGGATCGGCGCCGACCAGGCGGAGGCCTTCGCCGGGATCGACTCCACCCTGCTCGCCGCCACCGTCAGCGTGGTGATCGTGCTGCTGCTGCTCACCTACCGCAGCCCGGTGCTGTGGATCCTGCCGCTGTTCTCGGCGGCCGGGGCGCTGGTGGTCTCCCAGGCGGTGATCTACCTGCTGGCCGACCACGCCGGGCTGACCGTCAACGCGCAGAGCGCCGGCATCCTCATCGTGCTGGTGCTCGGCGCGGGGACGGACTACGCCCTGCTGCTCACCGCCCGCTATCGCGAGGAACTGCGCCGGCACGAGGACCGGCACGAGGCGATGGCCTTCGCCCTGCACCGGGCCGGTCCGGCGATCCTCGCCTCCTCCGCGACCGTGGTCGCCTCGATGCTCTGCCTGCTGGTCGCCGAGATGAACTCGACCAGCGGCCTCGGCCCGGTCTGCGCGATCGGCGTACTGGTGGCGCTGGTCGCGATGCTGACCCTGCTGCCCGCGCTGCTGGTGATCCTCGGACGCTGGGTGTTCTGGCCGGTGAAGCCCGCCTACGGCACACCCGAACCGACGAAGACCGGGCGCTGGGCGCATGTCGGCGGGTGGATCGGGCAGCGGCCTCGCAAGGTCTGGATCGGCACCGCGCTGGCCCTCGCGGCCTGCTGCGTCGGGCTGGTCTCGCTGAACGCGACCGGGCTGAGCACGGCCGGCACCTTCACCGGGAAGCCGGACTCGGTGGTCGGCCAGCAGGCGCTGGCGGCGCACTTCCCGGCCGGTACGGGCGCGCCGCTGACCGTCATCTCCGCGGGCGGCGAGGCCGGCGTGGTCCGCGAGGCGACCCGGGCGACGCCCGGGGTGGCGAGCACCACGGATCCGGTGGTCCACGACGGGCGGGCGCTGTTCCAGGCGACGCTCACCGATCCGCCGGACAGTCAGGCCGCCGAGGACACCGTGGACCGGCTGCGGACCGCCGTGCACGCCGTGCCGAACGCCGATGCCCAGGTGGGCGGTTCGACGGCGGTGATCCTGGACGCGGGCCGGGCCGCGACCTCGGACAACCGGACGATCATCCCGCTGGTGCTGGGCGTGGTGCTGGTGATCCTGGCGCTGCTGCTGCGCGCGGTCACCGCGCCGCTGGTGCTGATCGCCACCGTCGTCCTCTCCTATGCGGCGGCGCTGGGCATCAGCGCGTTCTTCTTCGAGCACGTCTTCCACTTCGAGGGGCAGGACAACGCCTTCCCGCTGTTCGTCTTCGTCTTCCTGGTGGCGCTGGGGATCGACTACAACATCTTCCTGATGACCCGGGTGCGCGAGGAGGCCGCCCAGCACGGCACCCGGCCGGGGGCGGTGGCCGGGCTGGCCGCGACCGGCGGCGTCATCACCTCGGCCGGTCTGATCCTGGCCAGCACCTTCGCCGTCCTGGGCACCCTGCCAGTGGTCGGGTTCGCCGAGATCGGCTTCGCGGTGGCCCTCGGCGTGCTGCTGGACACCCTGGTGGTGCGCTCCGTCCTGGTGACCGCGCTGACCATGGACCTGGACCGGCATATGTGGTGGCCGAGCCCGTTGTCCGGACAAGTTCCGCCGTCCAGGGAGGAGTTGGCCAGACAGCTTTAGGTTGCCGACGAGTTCATGTGGTTGTCGTTCGCCGTCTGGACGAGCGTGGCCCCGCCGCGGGCTGAGACCCTTCGCGTCGCCCGGCGGTCCGCCGGGGTCAGCCGGCCCCGGTGAACCGCCGGTAGGCGGCGGCCAGCCCGGCGTCCAGCGGGCGGCCCCGCACCGTGATGCCGGACGGGCCCAACTCGTCGAGGGCGGTGGGTGCTTCGCCCTCCGGCCGGTCGGCGGGGGCGGGCACGCTGCCGCGCCAGAAGACGTCGAGCAGTTCGGCGAGCGGTCGTTCCGCACGGTCCACGAGGTCACGGTCCACGAGGTCACGCTCCGATCGGGTCGGCGGACAGGGTGAGCAGCTCGCGCAGCCGCTCGGTGGGCAGTTCGGCCAGCCACTGCTCGCCGCCGCCGACCGCCGCCTCGGCCAGGACGCGCTTGGCGGCGAGCAGTTCGTCGATCCGCTCCTCGACCGTGCCCGCGCAGACCAGCCGCCGCACCTGCACGTCGCGGCGCTGCCCGATCCGGTGCGCCCGGTCGGTGGCCTGGTCCTCGACCGCCGGGTTCCACCAGCGGTCCAGGTGGACGACCTGGTTGGCGGCCGTCAGATTGAGCCCGGTGCCGCCCGCCTTCAGCGACAGCAGGAACACCCGCGGCCCGTCCGGCGACTGGAACCGCTCGACCATGGCGTCCCGCTTCCCGCGCGGCACCCCGCCGTGCAGGTAGAGCACCTCCTCGCCCAACTTCCGCCGCAGATAGGGGCGGAGCATCGTGCCGAACTCGGCGTACTGGGTGAAGACCAGCGCCCGGTCCCCCTCCGCCAGCGCCTCCGCCAGCAGCTCGACCAGCCGCTCCACCTTGCCCGAGCGGCCCGCCACCGCCGTGCCGTCGTGCAGCAGTTGGGCCGGATGGTTGCAGACCTGCTTGAGCCGGCCGATCGCCGCCAGCACCGCGCCCTTGCGCTCGACGCCGCGCAGCCCGGCCAGCCGCTCCAGCAGGTCGGCCACCACCGCCCGGTAGAGCCCGGCCTGTTCGGCGGTCAGCGAGCAGTGGACGGTGAACTCCTGCTTGGCGGGCAGGTCCTGGACGATCAGCGGGTCGCTCTTGCGGCGGCGCAGCAGGAACGGTCCGGTGACCCGCCGCAGCCGGGCCGCCGCGTCCACGCTGCCGGTCTGCTCGACGGGGTTGGCGAACCGCTCCCGGAACGACTCCGCGCTGCCGAACAGCCCCGGGTTGGCGAAGTCCAGGACGGCGTGCAGATCGGCCAGCCGGTTCTCCACCGGGGTGCCGGTGAGCGCGATCCGCGGGCCGGAGCGCAGCGAGCGCAGGGCCCGGGACTGCCGGGCCGCCCGGTTCTTGAGGTGCTGCGCCTCGTCGGCGACGATCCGCCGCCAGTGGACGCGCCGCAGCGCGGCGACGTCGCGTTGGACCACGCCGTAGGTGGTGATCACCAGGTCCGCGAGGTCCTCGTGCGCGTCATGAGCCTCGTGGTCCGCCGCTCCGGGCGCGGTGCGGTCGGGGCCGTGGTGGACGTGCACCCGCAGGCCCGGCGCGAACACGGCGGCCTCCCGGCGCCAGTTGCCGACCAGCGACATCGGGCAGACCAGCAGGACCGGGCCGCGCGCCCCGCGTTCCCGCTCCAGGGCGAGCAGGGCGAGGGTCTGCACCGTCTTGCCGAGGCCCATGTCGTCGGCCAGGACGGCGCCCAGGCCGAGCCGGCCGAGCGCGTCCAGCCAGGCCAACCCCCGTCGCTGGTACGGGCGGAGGGTGCCGGTGAAGCCCTCGGGCAGCTCCGGGACGCGGTCCGCCGGGCCCGGCCGACCGGCCAGCAGGTCACCGATCGGCCCGGTGGCGTGCACGGCGGTGACCGGCAGCCCGTCCACCGCCGCGCCGTCATCCACGGCCAGCCGCAGCAGCTCGACGGGCGCCATGGTGCCGCTGCCATGCTCGGCCAGGAACCGTACGGCGGCGGCGAGTTGGGCCTGGTCGACCTCGACCCAGCGGCCCCGCAGCCGGACCAGGCCCTGCTGGGCGGCGGCGAGGTCCGCCAGCTCCCGCTCGGTGAGCGTGACCTCGCCCAGGGCGACGCGCCACTCGAAGGCCAGCACGGCGTCCCGGTCGACCTGCGCGGTGCGCCGCACGGCCGCCGTGCCGTCGGCGGGGGAGCCCGCCGTCAGGACCAGGCCGAGCCGGGGGCGGCGCTGCCACCACGCGGGCAGCAGCACGCCGAAGCCCGCGGCGGTGAGCGCGGGCGCGCCCTCGCGCAGGAAGCGCAGCGCGCCGGCCCGGTCGAGCCGGGCCTCGGTGGGAAAGGCGCCGGTGAGCAGGGCCCGCAGCTCGGGGGCCACCCGGACGGCGCGCGCCAGCTCGGCGTGGAAGGCCTCCGCCGGGTCACCCGCCGAGGCGGGGAGGACGCGGTCCAGGGCCTCGCGGGCCGGATCGACGGCGCCGGGCCGCAGCGCGGCGGCGGGGACGACCAGGGAGGGGCGGTCGACGGCGCGGACCAGCAGGTCGAGCCGCCAGGAGTCGGCGCCGTCGGGCTCGCCCGGGTCGGGGAGCTCCGCGTCGTGGCCGAGCGGTTCGGTGAGCCGGAAGTCGAGCCGCAGCGGCCCGTCCGCCGGACGGGCGGCCTGCCAGGCGGCGAGCCGTTCGGGCAGCCCGGCGGGCGGGGCCTGGCCGAGCCGGCCGTCGGCGGAGTGGAGGGCGGCGAGGAACGGCTCGGCCGGCGGGCCGAGATCGGCCAGCGCGACCCGGGCCTCCTGGTCGACCAGGGCGTCGAGCAGCCCGGTGAACAGCGCGGCGGCCGACGGCGGCGCGGGCACGGCGGCGGACGCCGTCGCGGATGCCGTCGCGGATGCCGTCGCCGGGTGCTCGGCGCGGCAGACCGGCGGGCAGCCGGCGACGAGCGCGGTCGCCTCCCGGCGGGCCGGCGCGTCCGGGGCGGGCCGCCAGCGGGCGTACCACTCCCCCGCCTCCTCGACCGGCACCGGCAGCAGCCGCCCCCGCCCGACCAGCCGCCACGCCAGGTCGTGCACGGCGGCCAGCCAGCGCACCGAGGCGCCGTACACCAGCTCGGTGGGCGAGCCGTCGGGCAGCTGGACGGTCGCGCCCGGCCAGTGCGGATCGTGCAGCGCGCCCAGCAACTGGGCGGCCTGCGAGCGGTCGAAGAGCAGCGCGGGCACCCGCCACGGGCTCAGCCCCACCCCGCGCGGCACGGCCCCCACCGGCAAGTCGGGCGAGGGGGCGGGCCGCCCGCCGAGGCTGGGCAGCAGCAGCCCGGTCCACCGCTCGACGGCCTGCTCCGCCAGCCAGCCGGGCCCCGGCCCGACCGCCCCCAGCAGCCGCGCCACCTCCCCGGCCGGACAGGCGAACGGGTGCGCCGCCCCGCCCCGGCCGGCCCGCTCGCCCGGTTCGTACCGCTCCCCCCGGTAGACCGCCGCGTCCTCCACCCAGACGGCGAGCCGGCCGTCGGCGCGCCAGAGCGCGTGCAGGGCGTACATCGGGGGCGGCACCTCTCCACGGGACGGACCGGACGACGGGCTTCCCACCCTAGGGGGTGGCTCCTCGAACAGCCCGACCGCTCCGATGGCGGGCCCCGGCGGGGGTCTGTGCCGTGGCTGGAACAGGTTGGCGTGATTCCACGGTTGACTGATCCACTCCGTGGGCACGACGAAGGAGTCCCGGCCGCTTCAGGGCCGGGCATCGGAACTCGATCAAGGGGATGCGGATGTCGGCGATCATTCAGGGCCAGGTCAAGTGGTTCAACGAGAGCAAGGGGTTCGGCTTCATCACCCCCGCTGACGGCAGCAAGGACGTCTTCGTCCACTTCTCGGCGATCCAGGGCAATGGCTTCAAGACCCTCGCCGAGGGCCAGAACGTCCAGTTCGAGATCCAGGACGGCCAGAAGGGCCCCTCCGCCGTCAACGTCACCGCCATCTGACCGGCACCGCACCTGGTGACCCTACCTACCCGGCGGCCCGTCACCACCCGGTTTCCCGGAACCTCCTCCGGTAGCTCCCGTTGCTCCTTACGCTCGCGGCTGCGCCGGGCACACCGTGTGCCCGGCCAGGGAGGAATGCTGTCGTGACGGATCTGCGGACGTACCACTACTACGCCCTGCACGAGGCGGACGCGGAGCGGAGGGGGTACTGGGCCGTGTCGGCGGTCTCTCCGGAGTCGGGCGAGGTGCTGGGCACGATGGCCGGCGAGCTGGCGGTCGGGAGCAGCATGGGGCGGGGCATCCTGTGCGCGAACTCCCGGGGCACCCACCTGTACGCGGGACTGGACGACGGCCTCCACCTCGTGGACACGCAGACCCTCACCGAGGTGTGGGCCGACGACTCCGAGCCGGGGCCGATCCTGAACGACTCGGTGTGGGACGCAGTCGTCGACCACCGGCGGGAGCGGCTCTACGTCGCGGTCGGCAGCGGCGGCGTCGTCGAGATCGACACCACCACCAACACCGTGCTGCGCCGGCTGGAGAGTGCCGACGTGTACGCGGGCGTCGCGGTCTCGTCGGACGGCACGCGGCTGTACGCGGGAAGCTCCGAGGGCGCCCCCAGGGTGAAGGTGCTGAACCTGGCCGACGGGACGGTGGCCGCCACCGTCGAGCTGGCCGGGCTGGAGGTCGGGGTGCTTCCCGACGTCAGCGTCGCACTGAGCGAGGACGGATCGCTCCTGTACACCTCCAGCCGAGACCGCAAGGACTCCCTGGCCGTGGTCGACACCGCCACCTTGACGGTCACGGCCCGAGGGAGCGGGTACACCGAGCTGGTGTGCCCGGACAGGGCCGGGCAGCGCGTCTACGCCGTCGTACGCCGTGGCGTCGGCTTCGAGGGTGTCGTCCTGGCCGCCCGGACCCTGGAGAGGCTCGGAGACTTCCCCCTGGCTCCGGAAGGGAAGGAGTCGGCGGCGGAGATGAGGGCGATGACGGTCGGCCCCGACGGTGCGCTGTGCGTGGCCACTCCAGGAGGGTTCGTCGTCGCCACCCCCGCGGGCGAAGGCCGGTGGGGGTACCAGCAGGTCGAGACCGAAGGCATCGGGGGCGCCGCCGTGGTGGCGGGCGCGGCAACCCGGTACCGGAGTCCGGCGCCCGAGCGGCCCGCCCGCACAGTCGGCGTGATCAAGAGGATCACGCCCGCCTACTTCCACCACGTCCAGACCGGCGAGATGGTCGCGAACACCTACAGCAGCAAGTTCCAGCCCGGCGAGCGGCTGCCGGAGACCACCGAGGTGGTGCAGGGCCACTACACGCGGGGCAGGCAGTTCACCTTCGTCTGGTACCCGATCGGCCTCAGCACCTACAAGTACTTCTACTACGTGCCGTTCTGGGGCATCTACATCGACGGCGACGACATCACCTGGGACGACGCGGCCAGCGCCGCGATCCCCTCGCAGGCCGGCCTCGTCGCCCGGCACAGCGGCAAGCTCGTCGAGGTCACCGGAAGCGGCACCGATGGGCTCGCCGACGGAGCCAGGGCGCAGCAGTGGGAGCGCCGCGACGCGGACCACCAGCGTTTCACCCTGGAGCCGGTGGAGGAGGGCTTCTACCGCATCACCGCCCGGCACAGCGGCAAGGTCCTGGAGGTCGGCGACGCCAGCACCGACAACGGTGCCGCCGTGCGGCAGTGGGAGTGGGACGGCGGCGTCCACCAGCAGTGGCGCCCCGAGCCGGTCGGTGACGGCTGGTACCGCCTGGTGGCGCGGCACAGCGGCCGGGTCCTGCAGATCGCCGTGGGCACCGACGGCGCGCGCAACGGGGCGCCGGTGCGCCAGCAGGAGTGGGCCAACGCCGACCACCAGAAGTTCCGCCTCGACCCCCTGGTCTGAACGCCCGGTGGGACCGCCGAACGGCCACCGGTCCCGATATGCTTCCCCGGCTGGGAGGTGCTTCCGACCCCCTGTCGGGCACCGCACTTCATGACGTGACTTGACGATGGGGTGAGCGCGATGCCTCTTGAGGGCGAGTACGAGCCGAGTCCGGCGCAGTGGGTGCGCGATCAGGTCGAGTTGTACGAGAGTTCGGGCGGTACGGAGGGGTTGACGCTCTGGGACACGGGCCTGCCCGTCATCATCCTCACGACGCGCGGCGTGAAGAGCGGCAAGATCCGCAAGATCCCGCTGATGCGGGTGGAGCACGAGGGGCGGTACGCGGCCGTGGCCTCGAAGGGCGGCTTCCCGGAGCACCCGGTCTGGTACTTCAACGTCAAGGCCGACCCGCTCGTGGAGCTCCAGGACGGTCCGGTCCGCCAGGACATGACGGCCCGCGAGCTCGCCGGGGAGGAGAAGGCCGAGTGGTGGGCGCGCGCGGTCGCCGCGTTCCCGCCGTACGCCGAGTACCAGGAGAAGACCGACCGGGTGATCCCCGTCTTCGTGCTGGAGCCCGTGGGCGGGTAGGAGCCGGGACCCCGGGGGGGTGCACCCGAACGCATCGCCCGACGGGCAGGCCCGGGTGATTGCTCCTACGTTGCGTTGCGAGGGGGTCACCGAAGGAAAGGCGAACACTCCATGGCCGGCAAGTTCGAGCTGTACACCGATGAGAGCGGCATGCACCGGTTCCGGCTCAAGGCGAGCAACGGAACGATCGTGGTGACGGGCGACCCGCAGGAGAACCGGGACGACTGCCTCAAGAGCATCGAGTCGATCCGCAAGCTCGCGCCCTACGCGGAGCTGAAGGAGGCGGCCGCCGGGGTTTCCTAGCCCCTCGGTGGCGCCCCTTCGAGGGCGGGACGCGGGTCGGTGGACAATTCGCCGACCCGCGTTCGTTTGTACGAAAGATCCCTTTGGCCGCCTGCACGCCGGACCCGGACAGAACAAGGTCATGCGTGTCGTCATCGTCACCGAGTCCTTCCCTCCCGAGGTCAACGGCGTCGCCCACAGCGTGCTGCGGACCGCCGAGCACCTGCTCCGCCGGGGACACCAGCCCCTCGTCGTCACACCGGCCCCCGCGCGCGGCGCGCAGAGCCCCTCGCACACCTTCGGCGCCGGCGGGGTGCCGGACGAGCTGCCGGTGGTGCGCGTCCCCTCCGTCCCGCTGCCGGGCTACCCGCAGGTCCGGATCGCGCTGCCGAGCCGTCAGCTCGCCGCCGCGATCGAGGGCCACCGGCCCGACCTCGTCCACCTGGCCAGCCCGTTCGTGCTCGGCGCACGCGGCGCGCAGGTCGCCGCCCGGCTGGGCCTGCCGATCGTCGCCGTCTACCAGACCGACCTCGCCGGGTACGCGCACGCCTACCGGGCCGGGCGCGGGCTCGGCGAGGCCGCCGCCTGGCACCGGATCCGCACCGTCCACGGCCTCGCCGCCCGGACCCTCGCGCCGTCCACCCCCGCCGCCCAGGACCTCACCGCGCACGGGGTCGGCCGGGTCCAGCTCTGGCCGCGCGGCGTGGACTCGGCGCGCTTCCACCCGCGCCACCGCGACGAGGCGCTGCACCGGGCGCTCGCCCCCGGCGGCGAGGTGCTGGTCGGGTACGTCGGGCGGCTCGCGCCGGAGAAGCGGGTGGACCTGCTGGCCGAGACCGCGCGGCTGCCCGGCGTCCGGGTGGTGGTCATCGGCGACGGGCCGTCCGCGCCCGGGCTGAAGGCCGCCATGCCGGGCGCGGTCTTCCTCGGTCGGCGCACCGGCGAGGAGTTGGCCCGGTGCTTCGCGACCCTGGACGTGTTCGTGCACACCGGGCCGCTGGAGACCTTCTGCCAGACCATCCAGGAGGCGATGGCCAGCGGTGTCGCGGTGGTCGGCCCGGCCGCCGGGGGCCCGCTCGACCTGGTGGCGCACCACCGCACCGGCCTGCTCGTGCCGCCCCGCGACGGCGCGGCGGTGGCCCGGGCGGTGACCGCCCTGGCCGGGGACGCGGAGCTGCGGGCCGCGTACGGGCGCGCCGGGCGGGCCGAGGTGACGGCCCGCACCTGGGAGGCGGTCGGGGACCTGCTGCTGCGGCACTACGCCGAGGTGCTGGCGGAGCACCGCGGGGTGCCGGTCGCGGACGTGCTGGGCAGGGAGGCGGCGGCACCGGCGGCCGAGGGTTCGGCGGTCGGACCGGTCGCCCCGCTGACGGAGGAACTGCCCGCATGACCACCGGCCCGCTCCGGATCGTCCGGGTGGCCAACTTCGTCACCCCCGTCTCCGGCGGGCTGCGGACCGCCCTGCGCCACCTCGGCGCGGGCTACCGCGCCGCCGGACACACCCCCGTGCTCCTCGTGCCCGGCGAGCGCCGCACCGTCGAGGAGGACGAGCAGGGGCTGGTCGTCACCCTGCCCGGCCCCGTGCTCCCCGGCAGCGGCGGCTACCGGCTGCTCACTGACCGCCGGGCGGTGGCCGCCGAACTGGAACGGCTCGCCCCCGACCGGCTGGAGGTCTCCGACCGCACCACCCTGCGCTGGACCGGCGCCTGGGCTCGGCGGCATGGCGTGCGCGCCGCGATGGTCTCGCACGAGAGCGCCGTGGGGCTGCTGCGCACCTGGGGCCTGCCCGGCCCGGTCGCCGGGGCGGCGGCGAACCGGCTCAACGGCCGCACCGCCCGGTCCTACGACACGGTGATCTGCACGACCGACTGGGCCGCCGCCGAGTTCCGCCGCCTGGGCGTGCGGAACCTGACGCGCGCGCCGCTCGGCGTGGACCTCGCCACCCTGCGTCCACCGGAGGACGGCGCGCGGGCGGCGGAGCGCGCCCGGTACGCGACGCCGCAGGAGGTGCTGCTGGTGCTCTGCTCCCGGCTCTCCCCCGAGAAACGCCCCGAGCTCGCGCTCGACACCCTGGACGCGCTCCGGTCCGCCGGGCTCGGGGCCGTCCTGGCGGTGGCCGGCACCGGGCCGCTGCGGTCCCGACTGGCCGCGACGGCCGCGCGGCGGCGACTGCCCGTGCACTTCCTCGGCCACCTGGCCGGGCGGGCCGCCGTCGCCGACCTGCTCGGCTGCGCCGACGTGGTGCTCGCGCCGGGCCCGGTGGAGACCTTCGGCCTGGCCGCGCTGGAGGCGCTCGCCTGCGGCACCCCGGTCGCGGTCCACCGCGGATCGGCGCTGCCCGAGTTGGTCGGCACGGCCGGCGTGGCCGCCGAACCGACCGGCGCGGGGTTCGCGGAAGCGGTGCGCGAACTCCTCGCGCGCCCCGAGCCGGCCCGCCGCGCCGCCGCCCGCGCCCAGGCCGAACGGTACGGCTGGCCGGCGGCGGTGGCCGCCTTCCTCGCCGCCCACGGCGCGGCGCCGGTCACGGCCCGCTGAGGCGGTCGGCGGCGCGGCGCGACGGAGTGGGAAGTCGATCCCGCCGACTTCCCACTCCGGTGGACGGACGACGGCGGGACAGCGGAAGGAACGGCCGGGCCGGAGGGTCCGGGAATGGGTGTGGGAACGGGTGTGGGAGGTGCGATGAACACGATCGCGGCGGTGGACGACGGAGGCGGCACCGTACCGGGTGCCGCACAGGGAGCGAACCGCCCGGACGGGCGAAGGACCGGCGGACCCGTGCGGTTCGTGGCCCTCGGCGACTCGCTCACCGAGGGCATCGGCGATCCGATCGCCGACGGATGGCGCGGCTGGGCGGCCCTGCTCGCCCGGTCGCTGGCCCCGCCGCAGACCGGGGTCGAGTTCACCAACCTGGCGCGCAGCGGCGCGCTCGCCACCGACCTGACCACGGAGCAACTGCCGTCGGCCCTCGCGCTGCGGCCGCAGTTCGCCGCTGTGGTGGCCGGCGGCAACGACACCCTGCGGTCCGGCTTCAATGTGGAGCACACCACCCTGGCGCTCGACACCGTCCTCGGTCGGCTCACCGACAGCGGCGCCCTGGTGCTGACCGCCTGTCTGCCCGACCCGGGCGCCCTGCTCCGCCTGCCCCGGCCGCTCGCCCGCCCGCTCGCCCGACGGATGCGCGCGGTGAACACGGTGGTGCACGCCCTCTCCGTCCGCCACCGGGCCGTCCACCTGCACCTCGCCGAACTGCCCTGGACGGCGGAGCGGCACCTGCTCAGCGTCGACCGGCTGCACCCGAGCGCCGAGGGCCACCACCTGATCGCCCGCGGGTTCCACGACCTCCTCGCCACCGCCGGCCGCCCGCTCGGCCCGGCACCCGTCCCGCAACCGACCGAGCCCCCGCCCGGCACCCTGGCCGACCTCTGGTGGATGGCCACCCGGGGCACCCGCTGGGTCGCCGACCGCAGCACCGACCTGCTCCCGGGCCTGCTCGCCCTCGCCGCCGTCGAGGGCTACGCCCACCTGCGCGGCACCACCGACCACCACGACCGCCGAATGACCCGGGCAACCACCACCGCCCTCGCCACCCTCCCCCACCCCACCAGGGAGGAGCCGGCCTGACGCCACGCACACCCGGAGCAGGAAGTCGACGACGTCGACTTCCTGCTCCGCACCGCCCGTCGGGCGCTCACATCCACGGCTCAGCGACTCGGCGAGCCCGTCCGCCATCCCGCCCGACCAGCCCAGCTCACCGCGGACGCAGCCCCGGCACGCGGGCCTGCACCCCGACGGCGGACACGCCGTCGGCCAGCCTCGGCGACCACGGCGAGGAGGTCGAGCCGCCGATGCGCCGAGGTCGTCGGCTGCGAGCAAGGTCTCGTGGCGGCTGCGCAGGACCGTGGTCGCGTCGTAGGCCGGGTCACCCGCGTGTCCCTCGGGGTCGATGGCCGGCCAGGGTTCGCGTTCGGCCCGCAGCACGTTCCCGACGTGCTGCGGGCCGCCGTGGACGAGGGCGTCCGGTTGGTCGCGGTCGGGCTCGCGAGTGGCCGCGACGGCAGCCGCGATCACCCGACACGGGAGCGAGTCCGGCAACCGTGCCGCGTCCCGGCGCAGTCGCGCGGCCGGGCAGCCGGGACGGCGAGCCGGCCTGCCAGAGCCACCGCCTCGTCGACGTCCGGGTGATCGGCGAGGCTGTCCGTCGACGCCCGCTTCCGCAGCATCGCGCAGCAGTCGTCGGTACTGCGGCGCGGAAGGGCCGCATCACGCCCCGTCGGCCGTCCGCGTGGGGAGGAGCATCGCGACACCCGCCGTGCCTGACCGGCACGGCGGGTGCGCAGTCCCGGCGCTCCGGCAACTCCGCGAGCAGCGGTGGCAGCCCGGCGAGCCACACCCGGGCGACCCGGCCGACGGGCGGGCGAACGGGTGCCTGGAACCGGGGCACCGCATCAGCGTGTCGTGACTCATGACCGACTGGACGAAGGGGGCGCAGATGGTGGCGGAGGGCTCGGGGCGGGAGTTGTTGGCGGCGGCCGGGGTGCTGTTTCCGGACGAGCGGGGGCGGGTTCTGGTGGTCCGGTTGCCGTACGACCGGAAGCACCCGGTGGCGGTGCCGGGCGGGGGTTGGGACCCGGAGGACGGTTCGCCGCGGCGGACGGCGTTGCGCGAGATCGAGGAGGAGTTGGGCTTCACGCCCCGATTGGGGCCGCTGGCCTGCCTCGACTGGACCCTGGACGACCACCGCCCGCCGATCGCCGCCCACCTCTACTGGGCCGATCCGCTGACACCGGAGCAGGCCGCGGCGTTCACGCCGGACCGTGCCGAGGTGGGCGGCTGGGCCTGGCTGACACCGGAACAGGCGAGCCGTGCGCTGCCGCCCCGGCTCTCCCGGCGGGTGACGGCCTGTCTGCGGGCACCCCGCTCGGCCGGCCCGCTGGAGCTGGAGGACGGCCTGCCGGTCGGGCCGGCCGGCGATGTGCCGGCCCCCGGGCCGGTTCCCGTGTACACCGGCGCGGCGGGGCTGTCCGAGCTCTCCGCCTGGTGGCCGTCGGCGGCCGGAGGCCCCGCCCCCGACGGGCCGCCGCTCCTGGAGCGGGACGCCTACATCGCCAGTCGGCCGCGGATCCGGGCCAAGGCGCGGACGGTGTTCACGGACCGCGCGGGCCGCGTCCTGCTGGTGCGGCAGCGGCCGTGGGACCTTCCGGGCGGAGAGGTGCCGTACTGGACCCTGCCGGGCGGCGGCATCGAGGCGGACCGGGAACTGCCCCGAGCGGCGGCCCGCCGGGAGGTCCGGGAGGAGCTGGGCTGGTCCTGCGAGCCGGGGCGGCTGCTGGCGCTGGACTGGCTGCCCGGCCGGGCGGCCGATCCGACGGCGGTCCGGAACACCGCCTTGCTGGTGTACCTGTTCGACGGGGGCACGGTGGACGAGGAGCAGCTCGCGTCGATCGTGCTGCCCCCGGAGGAACTGGTCGAGTGGCGGCTCTGCGAACCGGCGGAGGCGCGGGCGCTGCTGACGCCCGCGTCCTGGTCCCGGACAGCGGCCGCGCTGGCGGCGCGGAACCGGCCGGGCGGCCCGGCCGAACTGGTCGGCGGGTACCCGGCCGGCTGAGCCCTGCCCTCCGCGACGGCCCTCCGCGACGGCCGTTCGCGACGGCCGTCCGGGCCGGCTCCCGGCCGGTGGGACAGGCGGCGTCCCGCCGGTCCACACTGGCCGTATGCAGAACATGCAGAACACGCGGCACCCGGCACCTTCCGGGGATCCGCTCGACGTCGCCCTGGTCGGCCGCCGGGTGACGGCGGTCAGCGGCGGCGACCGGCTCGACCTCACGCTCGACGGTGCGGTGACCGTCCGGGTGGCGCACGAGTTCCGCTTCGCCGGGCGGGCGGCCGTCCAGCACTTCTTCCCCGCGCTGACCTTCCGGCCCACCGGACCACTGCTCGGTCTGGTCGGCCGCGAGGTCGGCTCCGCGCGGGTGACCCGGGCCGGCGGACTGGAGCTGTCCTTCACCGGCGGCCCCGTGGACGACCGCGAGGCCGACGGCGGCGAGACACTGTCCGTCCCGCCGCACGCGCTGATCGCGCCGTGGAGCGTGTTCACACCCGACGGCACGATCAGCGCGGGGCTCCCCGGCGGCGCGGTCGCCGGACCGGAGGAGCCCCTCGGCTGACCTCGGTCAGACCTCCAGGTCGGCCTCGATCTTGGTGAGCTGGTGGCGGGCCATCGCCAGGTTGGCGCGGTTCTTGTCCAGCGCCAGGTAGAGGAAGAGGCCCTTGCCGCTGCGGCCGGTGAGCGGGCGGATCAGGTGGTACTGGCTGCTGAGGGTGATGAGGATGTCCTCGATCCCGTCGCCCAGGCCCAGCATGTCCATGGTGCGCATCTTGGCCCGGACCACGTCGGTGTTGCCCGCGGCGGCGATGTTGAGGTCGAAGCCGCCGGGGCCGTCGAGGGTCGCCAGGGCCATGCCGCTGTTGTAGTCGACCAGAGCGGCGCCGATGGCGCCCTCGATCACGGTCATGGCCTGCTTGAGCGCGCCTGCGGCGTCGGTCATGTCACTGTCTCCACTTCGTCGGTGCATCGGTACGTCGGTACGTCGTCAGCGTCGGTATGTCGTCAGGTCGGTGCAGCGGTATGTCGGTGAACCGGTGCACCGGTGGGCCGGGAGGCCCGGGGTGTCAGTAGTCCCGGGCCTCCCGGGCGTCCTTGGGCAGAAGGGTGTCGTTCAGGAGCGCGGTGATGCGCTGGGCGGAACGGCGGGCCTCCAGGTGCAGGCGGCCGACGTTCGCGTCCGGGTGGGCGAGGAGGGTGAGCACGCAGCTGCCTCCCGCCGCGTAGGTGGCGACATAGCCGTGCTCACCGCGGACCAGCGACTCCCGGAAATCCCCCTGGCCAGTGGTGTCGGCGAGCCGTTGGGCCAGGCTGAGCGAGGCGGCGGTCATCGCCGCCAAGCCCGAGGGCTCGGTCCCGTGGGTGTCGTGGGCGACCAGCAGGCCGTCCACACTGGCCACCAGGCCGCCCGCGAGGTGCGGCACCCGGTGCTTGATGGCGCGGAGTTCGGCCAGCAGCTCGGTCTCCAAGGCGATCAGTTGTCTCCTTCCGACACGCTGCTTGAGCGCCCGCCTCATGGCCGTGAGGGCGGGGTCGCGGGCGGAGAGTGGTTCAAAGTCGGGCCTCCAGAAGGGTTCGGACCCGGATCAGCAGCGCGATGTCCGGGTCGGCGGCGGTGAGCGGGAGGGCGGTGGTCTGCGGCCCGGCCGCGGGCGGGGCGGACGGGGCGAAGGGAGCTGGCGGCACCGTCGGCGCGACCGGCGCCGGCCCGTGGCCGGTGAGCGCGGCGAGCGCCGCACCGGGAACGCGAAGGAGCAGACCGCCCGGCTCGCGCGGCGCCGACACCCCGCCGAGCGCACCCGCGACCGGCCCCGACCCCGCCGCACACCCGGCGCCGGGTCCGGGTCCAGCGGTGGCACCAGGTCCGGCCAGCAGACCGCCGGCGCCGAGCCGGCGGACGTCCGCCGTGGTCGCGAACGCGGAACGGCCGAGCAGCCGGGCCAGCTCCGCCGGGGTTCTCCGGCCGTCCGCGTGGTCGAGCAGCTCGCACTGCCGCCGGGTCGGCGGCCGGACCCGGCGGGCGTGGCGCCCCGGGGCGGCGGCGGCCTGCGGGGCCGCCCTTCGCAGCGGCGCGGTGTCGAGCTGCGCCGAGGGCCAGATCCGGTCCAGCAGGTGCCGCCGACGTTCGGCCTCCCGGCGGAGCCGCTCGGCGCCGACGGCGGCCACCGGGCCGAGCCAGTGCCGCATGCCCGGGGCGAAGGTCCAGGAGGCGAGGGTGGCGGGGGTGTCGAGCAGGAAGCAGGCGGCGTCATAGAGGGTGCCGAGGTGGCAGAGTTCGAGTTCGCCGCGGGTGAGCCGGCCCTGCTCGACCAGTGCCTCGCCGACCCGCGCGTACGGGCCGAAGCGGTGGACGGCCTCCTGCCAGGTGTCGCGGTCGAGTCGGCCGCTGACGGTGAGCAGGGTGGCCAGGTCGGGGGCGCGGTCGGACTCGGCGTGGGTGACCAGGCCGTCGACGAGGTAGACGGTTCCGGCGGGCCCGCGCAGGGCTCCGGTGGCCCGTTCGCCGGCGAGCCGTTCGACGGCCGCGCCGGGGGTCCAGCCGGGGGCGACGGCGACCGGGAGCACGGGCGCCACCGGCCCGGCCGGTGGCCGAAAGCCGACCTCGGTGCCGACCTCGGTGCTCGCCTCGGCGGCCGGGTCGCTGGTGACGGGGTTCGTCATCCGAGCACCAGTTCCTCGGCGAGCGACTGGAGGCGGTAGCGGGCGCCGGCGAGGTTGCCCTCGGCCCGGTCCAGCCAGAGGTGCAGGACGAGTCGGCTGTCGAAGACGGTATCGATGAAGCAAAGGAGGTGGTAACTGCGGCCCGCGGTCAGGATGATGTCCTGCAACGGTGCCTTGTGGTCCTCCGCCGCGGTGAAGGTCGAGCCCTCGACGGCTGCCCGGACCAGGTCGGTCGCCTCCGCCGCCGTGGTGTCGTGGTCGCCGGTCGGACTGACTCCGACGCTGCCCAGGGCGAGTCCGCTGCTCCAGTCGATCAGACTGGCGGCGCGGGCCCCGGTGATCGCCATCGCCTGGGACAGGCACTCGTCGATACCCGGCACTCGGGCTCCTTCGGAGGGTTCGGGGAGGAAGCGGCGCAGGAGGCCGGCGCGGGGCATGGCCCCCGGGCGCCGGGTCGACCGCCACGACCAGTGGCGGGTTCGACACGGAAGGCTACTGCCGGATCCCGTACGACGAACATTCCAATGGCATATTCACACCACAATCAGGTGTTTTCAGCCATCCTTTGACGGACCGTCAGGTCGAGATCCTCGGCATCACCGCTGCCCGGACGCCCGTACGTGACACGAACGAACGAGCCACCTGCTGCGGGACCTTGGCCGATTGTCGGCCACGACGGCGGGTTTCGAGCCACGGGTGCGATAGGGCCGAAGGCACCCGGATCCCCGGCACAACGGCAGGCACAACGACGGACACAACGAAGAAGCGGCCGCTCCCCCGAGGGGGAACGACCGCTTCCGATGGAGCGCCAGGCCCGGGTTGCACGGACTCTCCCTACTGAAAGTAGGACGTGCTCTGGTAGCACCGCTGACGCCTGGTCGAGCTGGTCCCGATCCCCGCTTCGCGAAGATCGTTTCCTCTCGACGGACAGAACAGTAGCAGGGCGGTGCGCCGGAGCGGAAATCGGTTCCCCAGGTCAGGCCGGTCAGGCCGGTCGCACGGACAGAGGGTCGGCGTACGATCGAATTACGGCGACCACCTGCGTGCCCACCCAGGGAGCGTCCGATGCTGCCCACACCCCTGGAGACGACCGGCCTCACGCCGGCGCCCGGATTAACCACCGCACTCGACCGCGCCACCCCGCGCGGCGTACTCGCGACGGCCGCCGCCGGGATCGAAGCCCGGACGGGCGGCCCGCCGCTGTCCGAGGACTCCGGCGCGAGACGACGAAAGAGCGGACCATGTCAGTCACCATTCCCACGACCGGCCCGGACCGGGCCGGCGCCCCGGCCTTCGAGACGATCCCGGTCGGCCAGGGCCCGCACAGCGTGGCCGCGAGCAGCGACGGCCGGCGGGTCTACGTCACCAACTTCAACGACGGGACGGTGACCGCCGTCGACACCCCGGCGAACACCGTCGCCATGACCTTCGAGGTCGGGCCCAGTCCGTACGGCGTGGCCGTGGCCCCCGACGGCGAGCGCCTGTACGTCGCCGCGAACGCCTCCACCTTCATCAAGGTCTACGAGACCGCCACCGGCGACCGGGCCATCAGCACCGGCACGGGCGCCCGGCCGTACGGGCTGACCATCACCGTCCACCCCGAACAGCTGCTGATCGCCAACGCCGGCGACGACCAGGTGATGATCTCCGACCTGCTCACCAAGAGCCACGGCACCCTGACCGGCATCGACTTCCCGGTCGGTCTCGCCTCCGATCCGAGCGGCAACCGGTTCTACGCCAGCAACTACTTCAGCAGCTCCGTCACGGTGTACGACGCGACCGAGCTCATCCACGTCGACGGGCCGACGCCCGCCGAGCCGCTCGCGGTGATCCCGGTCGCCCGGGGCCCGTACGGGCTGGCCGTCGGCCCGCACGACTCGCAGCTGTACGTGGCGCACTTCCCGTTCGACACGGTCTCCGTGGTCGACCTCAACAGCCGTACGGTCACCCGCAGCATCGCCGTCCCGGGCGGTCCGCGCGGTGTCGCGGCGAGCCCGGACGGCACCCGCCTCTACGTCACCAACTTCTTCGAGCGGACCCTGTCGGTGATCCCGCTCTGAACTCACTCAAACAGATATTCGCACTTGCGTTCGATTTCAAGGCGTAGGCTGGGCGCATGAGCACCACCGCCGCCGTACACCTCCAGCCGTCGCTGTTCGACGACCCCGGGCCGGCCGGACCGGCCCTCGGGCCGCTGGCCGGGGTGCGCCGCGAGGTGCTGGGGGCCGGCGCCTGGGTGGACGTCCTGCCCGGGTGGCTGCACGGCGCCGACCGGCTGTTCGAACAGCTGGCCGCCGAGGTGCCCTGGCGGGCGGAGCGCCGCGAGATGTACGAGCGGACGGTGGACGTCCCCCGGCTGCTCGCCTCCTACCGGGAGGAGGACGCACCACCGCACCCGGTGCTGGGCGCGGCCCGGACGGCGCTGAGCACGTACTACCGGCGCGAGCTGGGCGAGCCGTTCCGCACGCTGGGGCTCTGCTACTACCGGGACGGCCGGGACAGCGTGGCCTGGCACGGCGACCGGATCGGACGCGGGGCGCGCGAGGACACCCTGGTGGCGATCCTCTCGGTCGGTGAGCCCCGGGCCCTGCTGCTGCGGCCCCGGGGCGGCGGCGTGCCGGTGGTCCGCCACCGGCTCGGACACGGGGACCTGCTGGTGATGGGCGGCTCCTGCCAGCGGACCTGGGAGCACGCGGTGCCCAAGACGGCCCGGCCGACGGGGCCCCGGATCAGCGTCCAGTTCCGGCCGCGCGGCGTCGCCTGACCCGCCGCGCCGGAGCGCTGGACCCCTTGGCCGACCCGACACCCCGGGCGCCCCGACGAGGAGGCCGCCGCATGCCGAAGGCGGGCAGGTACCACGAGGGCGTCCCCTGCTGGGTCGAGCTGGGCGCGGCCGGCCTCGGGCGGGCCCGGCGCTTCTACGGCGGGCTGTTCGCGTGGGAGTTCGTCGAGCTGCCCGGCCGGACCGTCTCGCGGTCGAGCGGGTGCGGGAGCTCGGCGGCGTAGTCCTGGCCGGGCCGGAACCGACCCCGTTCGGGCGGCGCGCGGTGGTCGCCGACGACGGCGGCGCGGTGTTCACCCTGGTCGGCGTCCCCTCGGCGGAGCAGACCCTGGCAGCCTGAACCGCCTCGGCCGGACAGGGCCTACACGCCCTACACCGCCTCCAGGGCCGTCCGGAGGCGGGCGATGTCCTCGGCGTCCTTCGCCCGGCGGGGGCGGCGCGGGTCCCAGACCGGCATCATCCGCTTGATCTCGATCTGCGCCTCGGGGGCGACGATCGGGCAGACCAGCCAGCCGAGCCGGCCCGGCGGCCCGTCCAGCAGCCCGGCCGGCCACGGTGTCCCGGCCCAGGGGCCGCCGGCCACCAGCGCCCGGCCGTCCGGCGCGAGGTCGACCAGGGCGAAGCTCGACTCCAGGCCGTCCTTGACGAAGTCGAGCTGCTGCTCCGGCGGGACGCCCTCCAGCGGCGCGTACCCGAGGGCCGTCAGGCCGGCCGCGAGCGCGGCGGCGTCGGCGGCCGGGGCGAACCAGTCGATGTCCTCGTGGTCGCGGGTCAGCTCACCGAGGAAGAAGTCCATCGCCCAGCCGCCGCGCAGCCAGACGCGCGTGCCAAGACGGTGGGCGAGGCCCACCGTCTCCGCGATCTGCGCGAGTTGCCCGTCGGCACGTTCCCGGTCCATGTCCCCCACCTCCACGGCCGGACGCTACACCCGCCGCAACTCCGCCGTCGCGACGGTTTCCGTCGCCGTACAGCGGCTCAGCGCACCGACCGCCCCGTCCCGCAGCCCCAACGCGAACGGGGCCCGGCCCCTCCTGCTGGAGGTGCCGGGCCCCGCCCGATCCTGGAGCGCCAGGCCCGGGTCGCACGGACTCTCCCCACTGAAAGTGGGACGTGCTCTGGTAGCACCACTGACGCCTGACGAGAGATCATTTCCCTCGCGACAAGAAGAACCCTACCAGTCCGGGATCACCGGTCCGAACCACAGGAGAACCGCGCATGTCCGTCACCACCCCGACCGAGACCGTCGAGTACGCCCTCGGGCGGCTCATGGACGTCCACCGCCCGCCGGCCGGTCTCGCCGGCCCCTGGCCCGTCGTCCTCCTCTGGCACGGCAAGGCCCCCGACACCCGCTTCGAGGTCACCCCGCTCGCCCAGGAGGCGGCCGGGCACGGCCTGCTGGTGCTCGCCCCCGACTGGCGCTCCGACGCGCCGGACAGCGGCCGCGCCGACCTGTTGACCTCCCTGGACCACGCCCGGCGGCACGCGGCCGACCACGGCGGCGACCCGGCGCTCGGCTTCGTCCTGGCCGGCTGGTCGATGTCCGGCCGCGAGGCGATAGCCGTGGCCACCGGCCGCGACATCCCCGAGGACCGCCGCCCCACGGCGGCCGTCGGCATCGCCTCCAACTACGCCCGCCCCGCGGTCACCACCGGCGAGGCCCCCCTCACCACCCTCGCCGACCGCCCGTCCCCCGTCCCGCTGTTCCTGGTCCACGGCACCGGGGACGACCTCGTCCCGGCCGACGCCACCCGCGCCCTGGACACCGCCCTGCTGACGCCGTCGGCCGAGTTCCTGCAGCTCGACACCGACCACGCCGGCGTCATCCTCGCCGAGTACGACCCCGCCCTCGACCACTGCGTCGCCGCCCGCACACCCCGCGCCGTCGCGGCCGGCCGCGCCACCGCCGCCCTCCTGGCCCGCGCCGCCGGGCTCCCGTCCGACTCCTGACGGAAACGCGAGCGGGCCCGGCACCTGAGGAGGTACCGGGCCCGCTCGAACTGTGGAGCGCCAGGCCCGGGTTGCACGGACTCTCCCCACTGAAAGTGGGACGTGCTCTGGTAGCACCGCTGACGCCTGGCGAGGGATTCTGTCCGTCTCCCTCGCGACAGGAAGAACACTACCAGGCCAGAGGGGGTGCGCCGGACCACGAACGGGCCATCACAGTCTCATGACGTCACGTCAGTTGAGTGGAAGCGAATCGAGCCCGAGGCCGTCCACCGACGGAAACGCGAGCGGGCCCGGCACCTGAGGAGGTACCGGGCCCGCTCGAACTGTGGAGCGCCAGGCCCGGGTTGCACGGACTCTCCCCACTGAAAGTGGGACGTGCTCTGGTAGCACCGCTGACGCCTGGCGAGGGATTCTGTCCGTCCCCCTCGCGACAGGAAGAACACTACCAGGCCAGAACGGGTGTCCGAACCACGGGCAAAGGCCGGGTGACCCCGGGTCACCCGGCCGTCGTGCCGTCAGGCCGTCATCGTGAGGCGGGTGTGGGGGTGGCGCTCCAGGGCTTCCGGTTCGCCCTGACACGGCGGCGGGCCCCCGGCCGTCGGCCGGGGGCCCGGGGCGGGTGTCAGCGTCGGGCGCCGGGCCGGAGCCAGACGACCCAGGTGAGGGCGGAGCAGAACAGGTAGGCGGCGAGGAAGGCCAGGTAGGCGTTGTCGCCGTTGTGGCTGCTGAGGAAGGACTGCCGGAAGGCCAGGTTGACCAGCACCCCGCCGAAGGCGCCGATCGCGCCGGCCAGGCCGATCAGCGCGGCGGTGCGGCGGCGGGAGGTGGCCTCGGCCTCGGCCGGGTCGGCGCCGGCGGCGACGGCGAGGCGGGCCCGGCCCTCGTAGTGGGCGGGGATCATCTTGTACGTCGAGCCGTTGCCGATGCCGCTGAGGACGAAGAGCACGACGAAGCCGGAGAGGAAGAGCGGCAGCGAGTGGGCCCGGGAGGCGGCCAGGACGACGGCGGTGCCGGCGCCCATCCCGAAGAAGGTGCAGAGGGTGACCCAGGGGCCGCCCCAGCGGTCGGCGAGCCGGCCGCCGACGGGCCGCACCAGGGAGCCGAGCAGCGGACCGAGGAAGGTGAGCGCGGCGGCCTTGACCGGGGTGTCGAAGCGGTCGTGGAACTGCACCTGGAGGACCTGCCCGAAGGCGAAGCCGAAGCCGATGAACGAGCCGAAGGTGCCGATGTACAGGGTGGAGACGGCCCAGCCGTACGGGTCGCGGGCGACCTCGCGCAGCGAGCGGTCGGCGGGGGCGCCGGGCTCGCGGGGCGCGGTCGGCAGGTTGTCCATCCGGGCCCAGGCGAGCGCGGCGGCGGCCAGGATCAGCGGCAGGTAGATCAGCGGCAGCAGCCGGGGGTGGGACGCGCCGGCGGTGGCGAGCACCAGCAGGCCGAGCAGCTGCACGGCGGGGACGCCGAGGTTGCCGCCGCCCGCGTTGATGCCGAGCGCCCAGCCCTTGAGGCGGTGCGGGTAGAAGGCGTTGATGTTGGCCATCGAGGAGGCGAAGTTGCCGCCGCCGACGCCGGCGACGCAGGCCACCGCGAGCAGGGTGCCGTAGGAGACGCCGGGGGTGAGGATCAGGGCGGCCAGACCGGTCGGGACGAGCAGCAGCAGGGCGCTGACCACCGTCCAGGTGCGCCCGCCGAAGCGGGCGACGGCGTAGGTGTACGGGAGGCGGAGCAGGCCGCCGAGCGCGGTGGGCAGGGCGGTCAGGGTGAACTTCCCGGCCGGGTCGATGTGGTACTTCGGTCCGAGGAACAGCACCAGGACGGACCAGAGGCTCCACACCGAGAAGCCGATGTGCTCGGAGAGGACGGAGAGGATCAGGTTGCGGCGGGCCACCCGGGCGCCGGTGCGGTCCCAGAACTCGCGGTCCTCCGGGTCCCAGTGGGTGAGGGTGGCCGCGGCCGAGCCTCTCGGCGGCGTGCTGAGGGTGGTGGTCATGTCCGGTCCTCCTGGGGGGTGTCCGCGCCGGCGCGGACCGGCCAACGGCGGAGTACGGCGGGGGTGCCGTCGGGGGCGGTGTCCTCGTCCAGGCAGCGGCCGTCGATGAGGTCGAAGGTCTGCTTGTACATCGGCGAGGCGAGCGTCGGCCGGCCCTCGCGGCTGCCGAGCAGGCCGCGGGAGAGCACGTACGCGCCGCTGAACGGGTCGCGGTTGTCGACGGCGTGCAGGGTGCCGGAGCGGTCGACGAACAGCGCCACCTGGGTGTCGCCGTCGGGCAGCAGGACGGCGACGCCGCGGCCCGGTTGAAGGTCGTCGAGGGTGCAGACGGGCTGCCAGCTGGTTCCGTCGTGGATCTCCACGGTCACTTGGCGAGCACCTCCAGTCGGGGACCGGCCACGAGGACCGGGGTGGGGGAAGGGAGGACGTAACCGTCCTCGTCGGGGCGGGCGGGGCGGATCTGGCCGCGTTCGGGGACGAAGGTGACGGCCGGGTCGGGGGTGCCGGGGGCGTTGACGAAGGAGGCGAAGCGGCGGAGCCGGTCGGGGTCGGCCAGCGTGGCGGCCCACTCGTCCTGGTAGGAGTCGATGTGACGGGCCATCAGGGCGTCGAGCTCGTCGGCTATGCCGAGCGCGTCGTCGAGGACCACCGCGCGCAGGTGGTCCAGACCACCGTCGAGCCGCTCCAGCCAGACCGAGGTGCGCTCCAGGCGGTCGGCGGTGCGGATGTAGAACATCAGGTAGCGGTCGATGGTGCGGATCAGCGTCTCGCGGTCGAGGTCGGCGGCGAGCAGGTCGGCGTGCCGGGGCGTCATGCCGCCGTTGCCGCCGACGTAGAGGTTCCAGCCGGCGGAGGTGGCGATGATGCCGAAGTCCTTGCTCTGCGCCTCGGCGCACTCGCGGGCGCAGCCGGAGACCGCCGACTTGAGCTTGTGCGGGGAGCGCAACCCCCGGTAGCGCAGCTCCAGTTCGATGGCGAGGCCGACGGAGTCCTGGACGCCGTAGCGGCACCAGGTCTCGCCGACGCAGGACTTCACGGTGCGCAGCGCCTTGCCGTAGGCGTGGCCGGACTCGAAGCCGGCGTCCACCAACCGGGCCCAGATCGCGGGGAGTTGGTCGACGCTGGCGCCGAAGAGGTCGATCCGCTGGCCGCCGGTGATCTTGGTGTAGAGGCCGAAGTCGCGGGCCACCTCGCCGATCGTGATCAGGCCGTCGGGGGTGATCTCGCCGCCGGGCACCCGGGGCACCACCGAGTAGGAGCCGTTGCGCTGGAGGTTCGCCAGGAAGTGGTCGTTGGAGTCCTGCAGGGAGGCCTGTTCGCCGTCCAGGATGTGGCCGTTGGAGAGGCTGGCCAGGATGGAGGCGACGGTCGGCTTGCAGATGTCGCAGCCCTCGCCGGTGCCGTACCGGTCGACCAGCTCGGAGAACGTGGTGATGCCGGTGACCAGCACGACCTCGTACAGCTCGGCGCGGCTCTGGGTGAAGTGCTCGCACAGGCCGGTCCGCACCTCGGCGCCCGAGGCGGCCAGCTCCTCGGTGACGACGGTGGTGATCTGCTTGAGGCAGCTGCCGCAGCCGGTGCCGGCCCGGGTGCACTTCTTGACGGCGGCGACGCTCTCGCAGCCCTGCTCGTGGACGGCGGCCCGGACTTCGCCCTGGGTGACGTTGTGGCAGGAGCAGAGCACCGCGTCGTCGGGCAGCGCGATCGGGCCGGCGGCGGCGAACCCGGCGGGCAGCACCAACTGCTCGGGCGGGGTGGTGAGCGGCTTGCCGCCCATCGCCAGCGGGCGCAGGGTGCCGTAGGCCTCGGTGTCGCCGACCAGCACGCCGCCGAGCAGGGCCCCGTCGGTGCCGATCACGAGCTTGCGGTAGACGCCGAGCCGGCTGTCGCTGTAGAGCACGTCGAGCGCGCCCTCGGCGTTGCCGTGCGGGTCGCCGAAGCTGGCGACGTCGACGCCGAGCAGCTTGAGCTTGGTGGAGGTGTCGGCGCCGGTGAAGCCGGAGCCGGGGCGGCCGGCGAGTTCGCGGGCGGCCGTCTCGGCCATCTGGTAGCCGGGCGCGACCAGTCCGTAGACCCGGCCGTCGGCGGCCTGGGCGCACTCGCCGATGGCGAGGACGGCCGGGTCCTCGGTGCGGCAGCGCTCGTCGACCACGATGCCGCCGCGCGGGCCGACCGGCAGGCCGCAGTCGCGGGCGAGCTGGTCGCGGGGGCGGACGCCGGCCGAGAACACCACCAGGTCGGCGGCGAGTTCGCGGCCGTCGGAGAGGGTGAGGCCGCGCACCGCGCCGTCCGGGTCGGTGGCGACCCCGCTCGCGGCGGCCGCGGTGTGGACGGTGACGCCGAGGTCCTCGATCTTGCGGCGGAGCAGTTCGCCGCCGCCCTCGTCGACCTGGACGGCCATCAGCCGGGGGGCGAACTCGACGACGTGGGTGGCGAGTCCCATCGCGCGCAGCGCCCCGGCGGCCTCCAGGCCGAGCAGGCCGCCGCCGACCACGACACCGGTGCCGGCACTGCCGGCCTCGGCGGCGCCGGCCCGGATCCCGTCGAGGTCCTCGATGGTGCGGTAGACGTGGCAGCCCGCGGCGTCCTTGCCGGGGACCGGCGGGACGAACGGGACCGAGCCGGTGGCCAGCACCAGGGCGTCGTACCGCAGTTCGGCGCCGGACCGGGTGGTGACGGTGCGGGCGGCGCGGTCGACGGCGGTGACCGGGTCACCGAGGCGCAGGTCGATGCCGTGCTCGGCGAGGAAGCCGGGCGGGCAGAGGGTGAGGTCCTCGGGGGTGCGGCCGTCGAAGAGCGAGCTGAGGTGGACGCGGTCGTAGGCGGGGCGCGGCTCCTCGGCGAGCACGGTGACCCGCCAGCGCTCGGAGCCGGGCTGCTCGGTCCAGGCCTCCAGGAAGCGCTGGCCGACCATGCCGTGGCCGACCAGGACGAGGTCCAGCGGCCGCTCGGCCGTGTGCGACGTCATGCGTGACTCCTCGGGTGGTGCGGGGTGCGCCGGGCGGTGCGGGGCGGGGCCGGCGGCGCCGACGGGGCGCGGGGGGTGGGGTGCGGGGTGGCAGCCGGAGGAGATCCGGTCACGGCGGCGGGGCTCCCGGGCCGGCCGCGGTCAGCAGGTGGAGCGGATGGCCGGTGAGCGGGTCGTCGCGGTCCCAGGCGTCGGCGAGCGCGTCCAGGCCGGCCAGGTCGCCGAGCAGGATCGCGCCGACCAGCCGGTCCCCGCGCATCACCAGCTTCTTGTAGCTGCCGCGGGTGGCGTCGGTGAGCCGCAGCACGTCCAGTCCCGCGTCGAGCGTCTCGTCGACGTCGCCGAAGGCCGCGTACTCCAGGCCGCCGGTGGAGAGCCGGGCCGGCGGGCGGGAGCCGGTGTAGCGGGCGTCCGGATCGGCGCCGGACAGCCGCAGCGCCAGCACGTCCGCCTGCTCCCAGGCCGGGATGGCCAGGCCGTGGACGGCGCCCCGGTGCTCGGCGCAGTCGCCGATCGCGGACACGTGCGGGACGGCGGTGGCGAGCCGGTCGTCGACCAGGACGCCGGTGTTGACCGGCAGGCCGGCCGCGTGCGCGAGCGCGGTGCGCGGGCGGGTCCCGCAGGCGAGAACGACCAGGTCGCAGTCGAGCAGGTAGCCGTTGGCCAGGTGCACCCCGGTCACGCGGACGGCGCCGGTGTCACCGTCGACGGCGGTGGCGAGCGACCGGGCCCGGTTGCGGCAGTAGGTGGCGACGCCCAGCGCGTCCAGCCGCTCGCGCAGCACCGCGCCCGCCTCGGCGTCGAGCTGACGCTCGATCAGGTGCGGTGCCTGGTGCACGATCTCGGTCCGTACGCCGAGCGCGGCCAGCGCCCGGGCGGCGCTGACGCCGAGCACCCCGCCGCCGATCACCACGGCCCGGCGGGCGGCGACGGCCTCCTCGGCGAGCCGGGCGCAGTCGTCCAGCGAGCGCAGGGTGTGCACGCCCTCGGCGAGCCCGGGGCCCTGGGCGGACCGGTCGGCGAGCCTGTCGGACGAGTGGGGCTGGCCGGCCGGGTGGCGTACGTCGGCGCGGCGCAGGCCGCGGATCGGGGGCAGCACCGGGTTGGCGCCGGTGGCCAGGACGAGCTCGTCCCAGGGCTCCACGGTGCCGTCGGCGAGGCCGAGCGTCCGGGCCACCGGGTCGAGGGCCACCGCCTCGCAGCCGGCGCGCAGCCGGGCGGTGCCGAGCGGCAGGGCGATCGCCTCGGCGTCGTACCGGCCGGTGAGCACGTCCGCGAGCAGCACCCGGTTGTAGGGCGTGCGGGCCTCGGCGGCGTAGACGGTGACGGTGCCGGGGCCGCCGAGCGCGGTGTACCGCTCGGCGAAGCGGGCGGCCGCCATGCCCCCGCCGACCACGGCGATCCGCGGGCCGGGCGCGGTGGCGCCGGTGGAGGTGGTTCCGGGCATCACGCCACTGTCCTCTCGTCATCGGGGCCGTGGCCGGCGGCCCGGTGGTGGGCCGTACCTGCCGGGGCGCCGGCCGGCTCCGCCCGCTCGACCCGCACCGCGCAGGTCTTGAACTCCGGCATCCGGGAGACCGGGTCGAGTGCCGGATTGGTCAGGCTGTTGGCCCGCCCGGCGCCGGGCCAGTGGAACGGCATGAACACCGTGTCCGGCCGGATCGCCGCGCTCACCCGGGCCGGCGCCACCGCCCGGCCGCGCCGGCTGACCACCGCGACCGGCTCGCCGTCCGCGACACCGAGCCGCTCGGCCAGCCGGGGGTGCAGTTCGACGAACGGCCCGGGCGCCGCCGCGTTCAGCTCGGCGACCCGGCGGGTCTGCGCGCCGCTCTGGTACTGCGCGAGCACCCGGCCGGTGGTCAGGTACAGCGGGTACTCCCGGTCCGGCTCCTCCGCCGCCGGGCGGTGGGTCACCGCCGCGAAGCGGGCCCGGCCGTCCGGGGTGGCGAAGCGGTCCAGGAAGAGCCGGGGCGTGCCGGGGTGGGCGGGATCCGGGCAGGGCCAGAACACCCCGTCCTCGGCCGCGATCCGCCGGTAGCTGATGCCCGCGTAGTCGGCGTCGCCGCCGGCCGAGGCGCGGCGCAGCTCCTCGAAGACCTGCTCGGCCTCGGCCGGGAAGCCGCGCGGCACGCCGAGCCGTCGGGCGAGTTCGCCCAGCAGCCACAGCTCGCCGCGCACCCCCTCGGGCGGGTCGACGGCCCGCCGGCGCAGGATCACCCGGCCCTCCAGGTTGGTGGTGGTGCCGTCCTCCTCCGCCCACTGGGTGACCGGCAGGACGACGTCGGCCAGCCGGGCCGTCTCGGAGAGCACCAGGTCGGCGACGACCAGCAGGTCCAGGCTCCGCAGCCGGGCCGTGACGTGCGCGGCGTTCGGTGCGGAGACGACCGGGTTGGAGCCCATCAGCAGCAGCGCGCGGGCGCCGTCCGGTCGGCCGAGCCCGTCCAGCAGCTCGTACGCGGAACGGCCGGACCGGGGCAGCGTCTCCGGGTCGACGCCCCAGACCCCGGCGACGTGCGCCCGGGCCGCCGGGTCCTCGATCGAGCGGTAGCCGGGCAGCTGGTCGGCCTTCTGGCCGTGCTCGCGGCCGCCCTGGCCGTTGCCCTGGCCGGTCAGGCAGCCGTAACCCGCGTACGGGCGGCCCGCGTTGCCGGTGGCGAGGCAGAGGTCGATCCAGGCGCCGACGGTGTCCGTCCCCTTGCTCTGCTGCTCCGGGCCACGCGCGGTCAGCACCATGCCGGCCGCCGCCCGGCCGAACAGTTCGGCGGCGCGCCGCAGTTGTGCCACCGGGACTCCGGTGATCCGCTCCACCCGGTCGGGCCAGTGCGCCATCGCGGCGGCCCGGGCCCCGTCGAAGCCGGTGGTGCGGGCCGCGACGAACTCCTCGTCCACCAGGCCGTCGGCGATCACCAGGTGGAGCAGGCCGAGGGCGAGGGCGAGATCGGTTCCGGGGCGGGGCTGGAGGTGCAGGTCGGCCTGTTCGGCGGTCCGGGTGCGGCGCGGGTCGACGACGATCAAGGTGCCGCCGTTCTCCCGCAGTTCGCGGAAGTAGCGGAGCGCGGGCGGCATCGTCTCGGCCGGGTTGCCGCCGACCAGGATCAGGCAGCCGGTGTGCGGGACGTCCGCCAGCGGGAACGGCAGCCCGCGGTCCAGGCCGAACGCGCGGCGGTGCGCGGCGGCGGCCGAGGACATGCAGAACCGGCCGTTGTAGTCGATGTTGGCGGTGCCGAGCACCACCCGGGCGAACTTGCCGAGCTGGTAGGCCTTCTCGTTGGTGAGACCGCCGCCGCCGAACACGCCGACCGCGTCCGCGCCGTGCCGCTCGCGGACGGCGGTGAACCCGGCCGCCACGCGCTCCAGGGCCTCGTCCCAGCCGGCCGGGCGCAGCGGACCGCCGGGGCGGTCGCGGACCAGCGGTTCGGTCAGCCGCACGCCCCGGGCCAGCAGCGCGGGCGCGGACTGTCCCTTGCCGCACAGGGCGCCCCGGTTGACGGGGAAGTCCGGGCGCTCCACCACCTCGACGGGCAGCAGCTCGGCGGGGGCTGGGGTGGCGGCTGTGACGGCGGTGGTCGCCGTCGGGCGCAGCCGCATGCCGCACTGCAGGGCGCAGTACGGGCAGTGCGTGTCGGTCTCCGCACCGGTGCCGGTACCGGTGCCAGTACCGGTGCCGGCTGCGGCAGCGGTGCCGGGGTCGGAACCGGCGGCGGGGGCGGTGGCAGCGGAGGTCATGACGAGAAATCTCGCCCGTGGTCGTTTCACCTCCGGGTCCGCCGTGTTGCGCGCACGGTACGCGTCGCTCACGCCCCCCACCGTCCGAGGTGCGGCTTCGGACATCCCCCGTAACCGGAGTGACCATTTCGCTAACGCCCGGGAGACGGGTGGGCAATCTCCTCGTAACGATCGGACCGCACCCTTTCGGCCATGGCAACAATCACCCTCCCCGGACCGCGCCCCACCCCGCAGCCCGGACCCCTCACCGGGTTCACCATCGGGGTGACCGCCGCCCGCCGCCGGGACGAGCTGACCGCGCTGCTCACCCGGCGCGGCGCCCAGGTCGTCGAGGCGCCGGTGCTGCGGATCATGCCGCTCGCCGACGACCTGGCGCTGCGCCGGGCGACCGAGGCCTGCCTGGCCGCGCCGCTCGACTACGTGATCGCCACCACGGGCGTCGGCTGGCGGGGGTGGATGAGCGCCGCCGAGGGCTGGGGGCGGGGCACCGCCCTCGCCGAGGCGTGCCGGCAGGCCGTCGTCCTCACCCGGGGCCCCAAGGCCACCGGCGCCGTCCGGGCCAGCGGCCTCGGCGAGGGCTTCTCCCCCAACTCCGAAGCCACCGACGAACTGCTGACCTGGCTGCTCGCCCGCCCGCTGGCCGGCCGGCGGATCGCCGTCCAGGAACACGGCATTCGGCTCGACGACTTCGCGGCGGCACTGCGCGAACGCGGCGCCGAGGTGATCTCCGTCCCGGTCTACCGCTGGGTCCCGCCGGACGACCCGGCGCCGGTGCGCCGGCTGGTCGAGCAGACCGTCCGCCGCCAGGTCCACGCCCTCGCCTTCACCAGCGCCCCCGCGGTCACCGCGTTCGTCGAGACGGCCGCCGCCGACGGCCTGCGCGACGAGTTGCTGGACGCGCTGCGCGAGGACGTCGTGCCGGTCTGCGTCGGCGCGCTCTGCGCCCGGCCGTTCGCCGACCTGGGCCTGCCGGCCGAGTTCCCCGAGCGCGGCCGGCTCGGCTCCCTCGTCCGGCTGCTCGCGGAGACCCTGCCCGGCCGGAACCGCCGCGAACTCACCCTGGGGAACACGCAGTTGACCCTCCAGGGGAACGCCGCCCTGGTCGACGGGGAGAGCCACCTGCTCAGCCCGCGCGGCGCCGCCGTCCTGCGCGCGCTCGCCGAACGCCCCGGCCACGTGCTCAGCCGCGCCGACCTGCTGCGCACGGCCTGGCTCGACGCGGCCGCCGACGAGCACGCCGTCGAGGCGGCGGTCGGACGGCTGCGGGCCGCGCTGGGGCCGCACGGGAAGCTCATCCGCACCGTGCCCAAGCGCGGCTACCGGCTGGCGGTGGGCTGATGACCGCGCCGTTCCCCGCCCTGCGCGGCGCTCCGGGGGCCTTCGGGCCGGGGCCCTTCGTGCCCGGCTCCGGTGCGTCCGGCCCCGATGCGCCTCGCACCCCTCGGCCCCCGCGCTCCGCCGCGCCCCGCGCGCACGCACCGCGCTCCCCCGTCCTGCTCGCCGTCGCCCACGGCAGCCGCTCCGCCGCCGGGGTCGCGGCGAGCCACGCGCTGCTGCGCCGGGTCCGCGCGCTGCGCCCCGGGCTCGACGTCCGCTGCTGCTTCCTGGACCTCGCCCGCCCCTCCCTCCCGGAGGCGCTCGCCGCGCTGGACGGGCGGGAGGCCGTGCTCGTCCCGCTGCTGCTCGCCGGCGGCTACCACCTGCGCGTCGACCTGCCCGAGGCGCTCGCCACCGCCGGGCTGACGCACCTTCCGCTCGCCCGGGCGCTCGGGCCCCACCCGCTGCTGGCCGCCGCGCTCGCCGACCGCCTCGCCGCGGCCGGGCGGCCGGCCGGCGCCGGACCGGTGGTCCTGGCGGCCGCCGGCTCCTCCGACCCGGCCGCCAACGCCGACACCACGCGGATGGCCGAACTGCTCGCCGACCGCCTCGCCGACGGCCGGCCGGTCGTCCCCGCCTACCTGTCCGCCGCCCGCCCCAGCCCGCAGGAGGCGGTCGCCGCCCTGCACGCCGCCGGCCACCGCGGGGTCGCCGTCGCCACCCACCTGCTCGCCCCCGGCTTCTTCGCCGACCGCGCCGCCGCCACCCCCGCCCACTGGACGAGCGCCCCCCTGGGCACCCACGACGCCCTCGCCCGCCTGGTCGCCCACCGCTACGACGAGGCCCGCACGAGCGCCCGCGCCGCCGTCCGCTGAGCCTCGGCGCTGCTGAGCCTCAGCGCCGGCCATCGGGCCCGAAGGCCTCCCCCAAGCTGTCGACCTCCTCACACCCGCCGCCCAATCCCCCACCGCGCCCGCCCCGCGCCCTATCGTGATCTTCGTCGGCGCGCACGCGGATCGGACGATGGGGTGGAGCAGATGGGCATGTCCCTCACGGCACATCAGCTGATCGGACTACTGGCCGACCCCGGCACCTTCGTGAGCTGGGACGAACCGGTGACCGCGGAGCCGCGCGACGCCGAGTACCGGGCGAGCCTGCTCCGGGCGCGGGAGCGGACGGGCGCGGACGAGGCCGTGCTCACCGGACTCGCCCGGATCGGCGGGGGTCAGGTCGCCCTGATCGCCTCCGAGTTCGGCTTCCTCGGCGGCTCGATCGGCGTGGCCACGGCCGAACGGATCACCCGCGCCGTCGAACGGGCCACCGCCGCGCGCCTTCCGCTGATCGCCCTGCCGGTCTCCGGCGGGACGCGGATGCAGGAGGGCTCGGCGGCGTTCCTCTGCATGCTGCGGATCACCGCCGCCGTCCAGGCCCACCGCGCCGCCGGCCTGCCGTACCTCACCTACCTGCGCAACCCCACCATGGGCGGGGTGTTCGCCTCCTGGGGCACGCTCGGGCAACTCGTCTTCGCCGAGCCGGCCGCCCGGCTCGGCTTCCTCGGCCCGCGCGTGTACGAGGAACTGCGGGGCGTCGAGCTGCCGCCCGAGGTGCAGCGCGCCGAGACCCTCGCCGAACGCGGCCTGGTGGACGCGGTGGTGGCGCCCGAGGAACTCCGCGAGGTGCTGCGCCGCTCGCTCTCCGTCCTGACCCGCCGCGCCCTGCCCTCCCCTCCGCCGCCGCCCGCGCCTCCGGCCACCGACCCCGTCGAACGCCCCGACGCCTGGGAGGCCGTCCTCCGCACCCGGCGCCCCGACCGCCCCGGCACCCGCGAACTGCTGCGCCGCACCACCGAGGAACTGGTCCTCCTCGACGCCCCCGGCGGCCGCGACGGCGCGCTCGTCCGGGCCCTCGCCGTCCTGGACGGGCAGCCCGCCGTGATCGTCGGGCAGCAGCGCCAGGCCGGCGCCCAGGAACGCCCGTTCACCGCCGCCGACCTGCGCGCCGTCCGCCGCACCGCCCGGTTCGCCGAACAGCTCGGCCTCCCGCTCGTCACCGTCGTCGACACGGCGGGCGCCGAACTCTCCGTCCAGGCGGAGCTGGACGGCGTGGCCGTGGAGATCGCGCACTGCCTCACCACCCTCCTCTCCCTCCGCACCCCCGTCCTCGCCGTCCTCCTCGGCCAGGGCTCCGGCGGCGGCGCACTCGCCCTCCTCCCCGCCGACCGGGTCCTCGCCGCCGGCAACGCCTGGCTCGCCCCGCTCCCCCCGGAGGGCGCCTCCGCCATCGTCCACCGCGACGGCACCCACGCCCCCGCCCTGGCCCGCACCCAGGGCATCGGCGCCCACGACCTCGCCGCGGTCGGCCTCGTCGACACCGTGGTCCCCGAACTCCCCGACGCCGCCGACGAACCCGCCGCCTTCTGCGCCCGCCTCGGCCACGCCATCTCCACCACCCTCGCCACCCTCACCACCACCCCCACCCCCGACCGCCTCACCACCCGCACCCACCGCCACCGCCGCCTCGGCGACACCGTCTACCACCCCTGACAACGACCGCCGGCCCCCGAGCTCCCTCCCGAAGCCCGGCACCACCCGCCCCTGCCCCTGCCCCTGCCCCTGCCCCTGCCCCTGCCCCTGCCCACCCTCACCGACCGGCTGGACGTTCCACTCCGCGACCCGCTGGATCCGCCTACTCCTTGGGTGCCATCTCAGTTCCGGTGGCCCCTTGCGAACGCAAGGGGCCACCGGAAGGAGGGATGGGAGGGGTGGGAGGTCGGCCCCGTCGACTTTTCGTGCCGTGCCGGGTGGCGGAGTTGTGGTGCCGGTCTCAGATCAACGGCGACTTGGTGTGGTGGCGGTGGCAGCCCTCGGTGACGGGGGGCGGGCGCAAACGGTGAGTGCGCTCACAGGGAATCCAAGGGAACGACGGGGCGTAGTGGTCGTCCGGTGGGCGGGGTGGATCGGAAGGACGGGGCGGCGGCAGGGGGAACAGCGCAGGTCAGCGGGCCTGTCCGGGGGCCGATTCGGTGACCTTGGAATCGACAGCGCGAAGCCCCGCTACGACCGGGCGTCGTAACGAGGGGGTCTTGGCGGGGGCCGTTCCGGTCTGGCAACAATGGCTCTCGTCGCCAGCTGTACCCGGTACCTGTCACACCGGAGAGCGGCTTCCACGAACTACTGCCGATGCGCGCCCCGCGACCGTCATGGCCCCTGTCCGGCCACGGTCCGAGCGGGGCGAGCACCGGCCCAACCTGATTGAGGTCTTGTTCTTCATGCCCACTTTCAAGCTTCGTATGCGCACCTCTGCCGCCCTTCTTGCCGGCGCCGCCGGTCTGACCGCGATCGGTGCCGGCGTGATGCCCGCCACCGCCTCCGCCGCGACCGTCTCCCCGAAGACCATCGCCGCGCAGATCGTCCCGGCGAACCAGCTCGCCTCGTTCAGCCAGATCATCGCCCACGAGTCCAGCTGGAACGTGACCGCGACCAACCCGAGCTCCGGCGCGTACGGCCTGGCCCAGGCGCTGCCGGGCTCGAAGATGGCGAGCGCCGGTGCCGACTGGCGGACCAACCCCACCACCCAGATCCGCTGGGCGCTGGACTACATGAACACCCGCTACGGCAGCCCGAACGCCGCCTGGGTCTTCTGGCAGAACCACCACTGGTACTAAGCCCGACCGAGGACCCCTCCACGGCAACGGCATCCGGACCATCTGTCCCCCCTCACCCCGGGGTCGGACAGGGATCACCGGGGTGACCCGAGGCCCGACCGCGCGTGATCCGCGCGGTCGGGCCTTCGGCCGTTTCCCGGCGGACGCACCGCCCCTCCCCCGATATACCGCCCCTCGCCGGATATATTCGGGCCGAGACGAAGTCCCCGCCGCCGTTCGGGCCCGCCCGGCCCCGTCCGAGGAGCACCCGGTGTCCAGAGCCCCGCGCCCGGCGACCGCCACCACGCGGACCGTGGCGCAGGTCAACCAGACCGTGCTGCTGGAGGTGCTGCGCCGGAACGGGTCGCTCTCCCGGCAGCGGCTGGCGGCCGAGAGCGGGCTGTCCACCGCGACCGTGCACCGGCTGGTCGAGGGGCTGCGCGCGGCCGGGCTGGTGGTCGTGGAGGCCGAGCGCGCGCCGTCCGGCGGCGGCCGGCCGCCGCAGCTGATCCGCTACAACGCCGGAGCGCAGACCGTCCTGGCGGTGGCGCTGCGGCCGCGCCGGATCGTCGGCGTGGTCGCCGACCTGCACGGCACCGTCCTGCACGAGGCCGAGCACCACTGGGCCCCCGGGCTCGGCCCGGACCGCACCCGTGAGCCGTCCGCCGAGGACCTCACCGGGCCGCTGCTGGCGCTGGCCGACGGCCTGCGCACCTGGGCCGGACGGCACGCGGGCACGGCCCGCGCGCTGGTGGTCGGGGTGCCCGGGGCGGTCCGGGACCGCACCGGGCTGGTGGAGTTCGCACCGGCGCTGGACTGGCCCGGGCTGCGGCTGCGCGCACCGCTCCAGGAACGGCTGGGCATCCCCGTGGCGGTCGAGAGCAGCGTCGACCTGGTCGCGCTGGCCGTCCAGCGGAGCGAGGCGGGCGCCGGGGTGAGCGACCTCGTCGCCGTGCTGGTCGGGATCGAGGTCGGCGCCGGGCTGGTCCTCGGCGGCCGGCTGCACCGGGGACGGCTGGGCTCGGCCGGCGCCCTCGGCCACCTGATGGCCGACCGCCGGGCGCTGGACCGTCCGGCGGGGCGCGTCGGCGACACCCAGGCGCGGATCGGCGACCACGCCGTCGACCGGCGGATCGCGGAGGCCGGGCTGGGCGTGTCCGGGACGTCGGCCGAGCGGGTCGCCGGGCTGTTCCGGCTGGCCCGGGAGGGGGCGCCGGCCGCGGTGCGCCTGGTGGACGAGCTCATCGACGACCTGGCCCTGCTGGTGGCCGGGCCGATCAGTGTGCTCGGGCCCGAACTGGTGGCTCTGGGCGGGCGGTTGTTCCGGGAGGGCGGCGGCGTGCTGCTGCCCGCGATCGAGTCCCGGCTGCAGGGCCGGGTCCCGGTGCTGCCGCGGCTGACGGTGGTGGACCCGGCCGCCGCCGAACTGGTCGGCGCCGCCGCGGCCGCCGTCCGGCTCGCCGACGGGGCCACGTTCATCACGCGCTGAGGGGGGCGGGCTCCGCGTCGGCCCGGTCGCGCCGCTCTGTCGTGCCGCTCTGCCGCGAGCGCGGGGTCCGACCATTCTCCCCGGATTCTTCTCGGTGTGAGAGAAACCGCCCGTGGCCGTTCGGCCGAGGCGGTCCGGGGGCGGCGCCTGCTGTTCACGCACCGGCCGGTCCGGACGATCCCTTTCGCCACCGCCCTACGAACGGTACGAACGGACGGCCCGCCGTGACCGCACAACGCCCCATCGTCCTGGTGGTCCTGACGGGCCAGAGACCCGCGAGTACATCTGCTACGCCTGGGGCAACCACCGCGAGCAGTTCTTCGACCTCGCCGAGGATCCGGGCGACCCGTTCGCGCGCTTCGTGTCCGCGCCCGTACCCGTACCCGTGCTGCGGCCGGCGACCGCGCCGAGCGGAGGCTGACCGGAGGTCAGTCCGACTCCGCCGCCAGACCGAGCAGTTCACGGGTGCGGCGGTACTTGGCCGCCAGGCGCTCGGCGGTCGCCGGGTCGAGGCTCGCCAGTCGGGCCGGGTCGGAGTTGTGCGCGAGGTCGGCCTGCTTGACGACGAGGGCGCCCGGCGTGGCGAGGATGCGCGCGGTGTACTCCTCCAGCGGCTCGCCGGGGCGCTTGGTGAGCGCGTCCACGATGGCCTTGGTGGTGTCGCTCAGGGCGGCCTCGGCCAACCACTCGCGGGTCAACGCGTCGTCCTCGACGGCGTCGTGCAGCCAGCCGGCCGCGATCTGCTCGACGCTGCCGCCGCGCGCCGCCACCCCGTGGGCGACCGCCGACAGGTGCTCGGTGTACGGGTGGCCGTTCTTGTCGGTCTGCCCCGCGTGCGCGCTCCGGGCGATCCGCTCGACCTCGGCCAGGCTCAGGTAGTCCACCCCGCCATCGTAGGCACCCGGTCGGCCCGACCGCGCGGGGGCCTGCCCGTCGGCACCGCCCGACCGGCTGATTGACTTTCGGCGTCCCACCCGCCCCGCGGGCCGCGCGGCTGCCCCGCCACCCGCACCGACGACCGCACCGAGGAAGCCATGTCGAGCCTGCACCCGCTGCTGTCCGGTTTCGCCCCGATCTGGGCCCTGACCGGCGTCGGTTACCTGCTCGGCCGCAGCGGGCTGCTCGGCGAGCACGCCGAGCAGGTGCTGAACCGGTTCGTCTTCCACGCGGCCATGCCCGCGGCGCTGTTCCTGATGATCTCCCGCACACCGCTGGACCGGTTCGCCAACCCCTCCATGGTGGCGTTCACGGCGAGCACGGTGGTGGCGTGCGGGCTCGGACTGTTCGTCTCGTACCGGCTGTTCGGCCGCGGGCTGCCGGAGCGGACCCTCGGCGGGATGGCGGCCGGGTACGTCAACTCGGCCAACCTGGGCATCCCGGTGGCCGTGCAGGTGCTCGGCGACGCCTCCTTCGTCGGCCCGGTGGTGCTGTTCCAGATCCTGGTGGTCACGCCGACGGTGCTGACCGTGCTGGACTCCGGCCGCGCGGGGCTGCGGGCGGCGCTCACCCTGCCGCTGCGCAACCCGATCCTGCTGGCGGTGGGCCTCGGCGCGGTGCTGTCGGCGACCGGGTGGCGGCCGCCCGCCGAGCTGAATCGTTCCTGCGAACTGCTCGGCGGCGCCGCCGTACCGACCGCCCTGGTGGCGCTCGGCCTCTCGATCTGCCACCCGCCCGCCGTCACCGGGGTCTCCCGCTACCTGGAGGTCGGATCGGCGGTCGCGATCAAGAACCTCGTCCAGCCGCTGACGGCCTGGGCGGTCGGCGCGCTGGTGCTCGACCTGCCGCCCCACCAACTGCTCACCGTGGTGCTGTTCGCGGCGCTGCCGAGCGCGCAGAACGTGTTCACCTACGCGCGCGAGTACAACCACGGCGCGGCCTTCGCCCGGGACACCGTGCTCGCCTCGACGCTCGTCTCGATGGCCACCCTGTCGCTGGTCGGCTGGGCACTCGGCCCGGTATAGCCCCGCCGCACGCTCCCTCACTCCGCCCGGGCCGCGGCCACCACCCCGGTCATCGCCACCAGGAACCGTCGCGCCACGGCGAGTTCCGCCTCCCCGAACGCGCCCATCGCGGCCATCAGATCGGCGATCAGGGCGCCGAAGAAGACCTCGCCGAGCTCGGTCGCGCGCTCCTCCACCAGCAGCCGGATCCTGCGGCGGTCATCCTCGTCACGCTCGCGCCGGATCAGCCCGAGCCGCTCCAGCCGGTCG
Source organism: Kitasatospora misakiensis (assembly GCF_042656005.1). NCBI lineage: Bacteria > Bacillati > Actinomycetota > Actinomycetes > Kitasatosporales > Streptomycetaceae > Kitasatospora > Kitasatospora misakiensis. Next base: position 101,977 of record NZ_JBHSOF010000015.1, read on the forward strand.
ATCAGCCCCGTCGTCCCGGCCGAGTTCAGCCCCAGCGCCTCACCGAGCCGCCCCGGGGTGACCACCGTCCCGGTCCGTGCGGCGTCCACCAGATGGATGAGCCCCCGCAGATCGGTCGGATGCATGCCGTTGCGCGCGGCGAACTCGGCCCCGAACAGGTCGAGTTCGGCGGTCAGCCCGCGCAGCAGACGGATCAGCTGCGTCGGCGTCGGCAGCTGTGTCGACGTCTGTGTCGGCATCGGTGTCGGCGTCTGTGTCGGCTCCACCTCGTGCACCCCTCCCCGGAGTCCCCTGAACACCTCCCTCGCCCCTACCCCCGGCCTCTCCCGTCAATGCGCCACCATCCCGCCCACCCGCCGGCCGATGTCAGGGTGACGGCGGCTGCCGCAGGCCCTGGAGCAGGAGGTCGACCAGCCGGCGGGGGTCGTAGCGAGGGTCACTGCCGCGTCCGATGCAGAGGTTGCCGACCCCGCGCATCAGCTCGTAGGCCTGCGTGCCGGGCCTGATCTCACCGGCCTCGGCGGCGGCGTCGAGCAGCTGCGAGCAGACCGGCACCAGGCGGTCGAGGAAGTAGGAGTGCAGCGCGTCGAAGCCGCTGTCCGACTGCAGGGCGTTGGCGAGTCCGTGCTTGGTGGCCAGGAAGTCGACGAAGAGGTCGACCCACTGACGGAGTGCCGCGAAGGGCGAGTCGGCGGCGGCCAGCAGGGTCAGGCCGGCCTCGGCGCAGGCCTCGACCTGGTGGCGGTAGACGGCGACGACGAGGTCCGCCCGGGTCGGGAAGTGCCGGTAGATCGTCCCGACGCCGACACCCGCCCTCGCCGCGATCTCGCGGATCGGCGCGTCGACGCCGGAGGTGGCGAACACCTCGGCAGCGGCACCGAGGAGCACCTGCTCGTTGCGGAGCGCGTCGGCTCGCTTGCTTCGGGTCGGCGCCTTCGCCGGCTCGTCTCCAGTGGGCACCACGTTCTCCGTCCGGGCGGTGGTTGACTAAGAGGAACGCTGTTCCGTATCGTATCTGGAACGACGTTCCGCTTCGGAAGCCTAGCCGAAGCGGGACCCTCCCGTCCGCCCGACCCACCGCCGGCCGGCACCACCCGACGCACCACAATCCGTCACGGAGGAACACAGCCATGCAGTACCGCACCTTGGGCCGCACCGGCGTGCAGGTCAGCACCCTCGCGCTCGGCGCGATGAACTTCGGCCGGATCGGCAGCACCACCCAGGGCGAGGCCACCGCCATCGTCGACGCCGCCCTCGACGCCGGGATCAACCTCATCGACACCGCCGACATGTACAGCGACGGCGAGTCGGAGGAGATGGTCGGCCGGGCCATCGCCGGCCGCCGCGACGACATCGTGCTGGCCACCAAGGCCGGCATGCCCATGAGCGAGGAGCGCAACCACCGGGGCAGCTCGCGCCGCTGGCTGGTCACCGCACTGGACGCCAGCCTGCGCCGCCTCGGCGTCGACCACGTCGACCTCTACCAGATCCACCGCTGGGACCCGCGCACCAGTGACGAGGAGACGCTCTCCGCCCTGACCGACCTGCAACGCGCCGGGAAGATCCGCCACTTCGGCTCCTCGACGTTCCCCGCCCACCGCATCGTCCAGGCCCAGTGGGCCGCCCGCGAACACCGCCTGAGCCGCTACGTCACCGAACAGCCCGGCTACTCGATCCTTCAGCGCGGGATCGAGGCCCACGTCCTGCCGGTGACCGAGGAGTACGGCCTCGGCGTGCTGGCCTGGAGCCCGCTGGCCTCGGGCTGGCTGTCCGGCGCGATCCGCGAGGGCCGGGCGATCACCACCAACCGCTCCACCTTCATGCCGCAGCGCTTCGACCCCGCCCTGCCGTCCAACCGGGCCAGGCTCGACGCGGTCGAGCAGTTGGCCAAGGTCGCCGACGATGCCGGACTGACGATGATCCAGCTCGCCCTCGCCTTCGTGACCGCGCACCCCGCGGTGACCAGCGCGCTCATCGGCCCCCGCACCCCGGAGCACCTGCACGCGCAGCTCGCCGCCGCCGACGTCGTGCTCCCTGCGGACGTACTGGACGCGATCGACGCCATCGTCGCCCCCGGCGTCGACCTCGCTCCGGACGAGAAGCACGACACTCCGCCCGCGCTGCTGGACCGGTCGCTGCGGCGCCGCTGACCCTCCCGGGGCGCCCGCTGGAAGGAGGCACCGGTGCGGACCGCGGCCCGTGAAGGGAGGGAACATGGTCGGCACGGGTCGATCGAAGCCGACGTGGAGGTGGCGATGAGAGTCGTGTTCGTGCACGGGGCGTGCGTGCGGGACGGAGCGTGGTGGTGGCACCGCACCGCCGGACTGCTGCGGGAGCGGGGAGTGCCGAGCGTCGCCCCGGCCCTGCCGAGCTGCGGCGAGACGGGCCGGCCCGGCGGTGTCGACGGGCCGGGGCTGCCGGAGGACGTGGCAGCGGTGCGGCAGGTGTTGCAGGCCGACGACGAACCGACCGTCGTGGTCGCCCACAGCTACGGCGGTGTCGTCACGGCGGAAGCGGCTGCGGGCGTCGGATCGGTGCGCCACCTGCTGCTGATCTCCAGCTACCTGCCCGAGGTCGGACAGAGCCTGTCGGAGTTCGGGGACGGCGGCCCGGCCCCGTTCCTGGACGTCGATCCCGACACCGGCACGTTCGGCGTCCGCCCCGAACTGCTCGTGGACACCTTCCTCCAGGACTGCGAGCCGGAGGTCCAGGCGCGGGCGGCGGACCACCTCGCCCGGCAGAGCGTGCACGTCACCGGACAGCCGGTCGGGGCGGCCGCCTGGCAGCAGGTGCCCTCGACGTACCTCGTCTGCGCCGAGGACCGGGGCACCCCGGCGCGGCTGCAGCGCGAGTACGCCCGCCGGGCCGGCCGCGTCGTCGAACTCGACGCCGGCCACCACCCGTTCCTGTCCCGGCCGAGCGCGGTCCGGGACCTGGTGCTGAGTCTGTGACGGAGGCTGTGATGGCGGCGGCTGCGACTGCGGGCGAACCGGGCCGGTGACCGAGCGCAGGGGGCCGGCACCCCACGACGGGGGCGTCGGCCCTCTACGACAGCCCGTTCTCCCGACGGCGTCAGTAGATCAGGTACCCCGGCCGGTGCCCCTCGTCCTCGATCTCCCCGGTCGCCTGCGCCCTCAGCTTGCGCGAGAGTTCCTCCAGCGCCCGGGAGGCCGCGACCTCCTCGCCGATCCTGGCGAGTGGACGGTCGTCCGCGCTCTTGGTCGACTCCCCGTGTGCGGTGAGGCCCGGCGCCCGGGCACCGGTCAGCCTCGCCTGGCATCCGGTGTGAACGCCGTCCTCCTCGAAGCTCAGCTCCACATCCCACTGGTTGTGCATGCCACACCTCCTGGCGCCGCGGCCCGGCCGCGCCCGCTCGGGCCGGTCCGGGCGTGCTCCCGTGCCGGCCACTCACACCAGCGTGCGCCCGTCGGCACGGCGGCGGCAAGCGGGCGCCGGACGCCGCCCCTCCGCGCACTGCGGCCGGACCGCCCCCGACACCCCGACCGGGCCACTCCGGGGGTCGGCGCCGCACCCCGGCGGTAGGCTGGCCACAGCGCGCCAATGCCGCGAACACCCCGCTCCGGAACACCGAACCGCCTGGGCGCACCAGACCGAGGCCCCGGAGCCCGGCGGTGCGGCGCCGTCGGCAACCATCGGGTGGTCCCTCCGTGGCGGTCTTCCTCCTCGCACTGAGTGCGGCCTGCTTCCTGGGCCTCGGATTCGTCCTCCAGCAGCACGCGGCGCAGCGGGCCCCGCGTGCCGACCTGCTGCACTGGCGACTGCTGCTGGACCTGCTGCGGATGCGGGAGTGGCTGCTCGGCACCGGGTTCATGGTCACCGGACTGATCCTCTCCGCCCTCGCCCTCAACCAGGGCGAGGTGTCGCTCGTCGAACCGCTCCTCGCCACCAACCTCATCTTCGCGATGGCGCTCGCGCGGATACTGACCCGCCAGACGCTCGGACGCTCCGGCTGGGCGGGGGTGCTGCTGCTCGGGCTGGGGGTGACGGTGTTCATCGTGGCCGGCCGCCCGACCGGCGGCGGCCCACCGGCGAGCGAACTGCGGCACTGGTTGGTGGTCGGGATCGTGGTCGGGCTGACGCTGCTGCTGGTCTCCACGGCCCGCCGCATGCCGCTGTTCGAGGAGGCGACCCTGCTCGCCCTGGCCGCCGGCCTGCTCTACGGACTCCAGGACGCGCTCACCCGCACCACCACCCAACGGCTCGACCACGAGGGACTGGACGCCGTGCTGCAAAGCTGGCAGCCGTACGCCGTCGTCGCGGCCGGGGTGGTCGGACTACTGCTGGTCCAGAGCGCGTTCGAGGCCGCGCCGCTGCGGATGTCCCTGCCCGCGCTGACCGCCGCGCAGCCGATCTCCGGCATCGTCTGCGCGGTCGGCTTCCTCGGCGACCGCCTCCGGGTCACCCCGTGGGCCCTGGCCTGGGAGGCGGTCGGCCTGGTGGCCATCGTGATCGGCGTCGTGGTGATCGGTCGCCACCCCGCCATGCCGGACACCGCCGGTGCCTCGACCGACGACACCCCCGACACCGGGCCGCCCGTCGACCCCGGCTGACCGACCGACCACCCCGACCACCCCGCCCGCCGACCACAGGAGCACCCATGTGCTGGAGCGCCCAGGCCGACCTCGTCGTCGGCGGTGCGGTGACGGCCGTCGGCGTGCTCTGCCTGGTGCGCGTCCAACGCTCCGGCCGGCCGGAACGCCTGCCGCTCGCCGCGCTTCCCCTCGTCCTCGGCGTGCACCAGCTGATCGAGGCCGCGGTCTGGCTCGGCGCCGACGCCGACCTGCCCGCAACCCCGGCCACCTGGGCCCGCACGGCCTGGGCGGTGATCGCCTTACCGCTGCTCCCGCTCCTGGTACCGATCGGCGTCCGCTGTGCGGCGGAGGTCGACCGGCCCCGTCGGCGGCTGCTGACCGGCTTCGTGGTCCTCGGCGTCCTCGTCGCCGTCCCCTTGGCGCACACCGTCGCCACTCACCCCGTCGGCGCCACCGCCCATGCCCACACCCTCGACTACCGCCTCGGCGCCCCACACCCCGCTCTCCTCCTGACCTGCTACCTCCTCGCCACCGTCGGCTCACTCCTCCTCAGCGGTGACCGCCACCTTCGCCGGCTCGGTCTGCTCACCGGCGTCGGTGCCCTGGTGTGCGCCCTCCTCTGGCAGCTCGCCTTCGTCTCCACCTGGTGCGCCCTGGCCGCCCTCACCTCCGTACTCCTCCTCCGCTGGACAACCTCCCCGCCTCCCGTTCCTCACCTCCGGGTCCCGCACCGGTAGTCCCCCATGGCCCACTGCCGGTCGGCCGGCGGTCAGCCGCCGACCGAGGCCGTCGGGGCCAGCACCTTCCGCTCCGGATCGCTGCTCGCGTCGGGCGCCGCCGCCGGGGTGCGGCCGCGCCTGCGGTCCATCTCCCGCCACTCGGACCGCAGGCCGGACAGGGCGGTGGTGGCGATGTACAGACCGCCGGACACGAGCAGCACCGGTATGAGCCCGACCACCGCCACCGTCGCGCCCGCGATCAGCCCGCCCAGCGGGATCCCGGCCCAGGCGAGCGAGTCGCCCAGGGCATTGACCCGGCCCAGCAGGTGGCGCGGCACCCGCTCGAACTGGATGGCACCCAGGATCGGGTTGAGGAAGCCGGCACCGAAACCGCTGACCGCGAAGACCACGGCCACCAGGCCCATCGGGGCGTCGACGGCCAGCATGAGGAAGCGCGGTGCCCCGGCGAGCAGGAAGCCGACGAAGAACACCGCCCGACGCGGCAACCGGTGGGCGACCGCCGCCGCGATCAGGCTGCCGGCCACCGCCGCCGTCCCCCAGACGCTCCCGGTCAGGCCGATCGCGGCCGGGCCGCCGCCCGTCTCCTGGGCCCAGACGGGCAGCAGTACGGTCGCGAAGGCAGCGTCGAGGAGGTTGGTCACCGCGACCGTCACGATGACGGTCATCAGCAGCGGCTCGCCCCGCAGGAAAGCGAAGCCTTCCCGGAACATCCGCCAGTAGCCGACCGGCCGGTCCGCCCCGGCATCGGCGTCAGCCTCAGCGTCGGCACCGGCACCGGCACCGGCACCGGCACCCGTGTCGGACACAGAGGCACCGGTCGGCGCGGCGGCGGACCGGCCCATCCCGCGCGGAAGCGCGACGGCGATCACCAGCGAACCGAGTGCGAAGGCGACCGCGTTGACGGTCAGACCGGCCATCGGGCCGAGCAGGGCGATCAGCCCGCCGCCGACCGCCGGACCGATCGTGGTGGCCAGTCGCTCCGTCACCCCGGACAGACCGGTGGCCCGTTCCATGGGGATCCGGCCCCGGTCGGCCGCCTCGGCGACCATGACCTCCTTGGCCAAGTCCCCCGGCCCGCGGGCGCCACCGATCACCGCGACCATGACCAGCAGCAGCCAGAACGGCAGCAGGTCCAGCGCGTGCAGCAGCGGGACCAGGCCCGCCGCGACGGCGCTCACCGCGTCCGTCGTCCAGGAGACGACCCGCGGGCCCAGCCGGTCGATCACCGGACCGGTGAACGCCTTGACCAGCACGTAGGGCGCCAGCTCGACGAACGCGACCACGCCCGTCATGGTGGCGCTGCCGGTGGTGGCGAGCACGAACCACGGCAGGGCGATCGCCGACACCCGGGTGCCGGTCAGCGAGATGGCCATCGCCGTCAGCACACCGACCAGCGGCCGGAGACTGCGCGGGCCGACGGCCGTCCCCATGGCCGCCTCCGGGGCCGGCGTCTTGGTATGCGCGCTCATGACCGCCCCTCCTGCTCGTCCTCGTCGGTGGCCTGCGGCTCGGGCAGCACGTGGACGACCACGGCCACCCGGTCCGTGCCCTCGGGGGCGGGGCCCTCCGGGTCGATCCGGCGGTAGCGGGCGATCACCGCCGACAGCTCTCCGGCCAGGGTCCGGGCCTCCTCCGGGGTGAGCTGGAGCACCATGTCGCTGAGGTCCACCGCCTGGCGCCACTCGGCCGTCATGGTCTCGTAGGCGTTCAGCGCCGTCTGCGCGGTGAGGGTGTGGGCCGCGACGATCGACCGCAGGTAGCCCAGCGCCGCCTCCGGCTCCTCCTCCGCGAGATCGGTGTCCGTCCACCACGTCACCTGGTGGACGGCCTTCCACCAGCGGTCGCGGGCATTCCCGCGCTCGGTGTCCTCGGCGACGAACCCGGACGCCGCGAGCTGACGCAGGTGGTAGCTGGTCGCGCCCGAGTTCAGCCCCAACTGCTCGGCCAGCCTGGTGGCGGTGGAGGGGCCGTTCTTGCGGAGCAGCCCGATCAGCTGCACGCGCACCGGATGAGCCAGGGCCCGCAGGCCCTTGGCGTCGATCACGACATCGGTGTGCGGGTCCGGACTGTGCGGCCACCTGCGGTCATCGGTCATGGCAGCACTCTAGAACCACAAAGAGTTCTTCGCAAAGGTTTTTTGCGAAGAACTCTTTGCAGTGGCCCCCGGTCCCGCACGACGCCGCTCAGTCCCGCGCGACGGCCAGCACCAGCACCACGGTGAGCCCACCCCCCGGCGTCTGCTCCACCCTCAGCCGACCCCCGGCCGCCCGCACCAGCGCCGACATCGACGACCCGATCCGCCCCGGCCCGCCGCCCGCGCCCCACCCGGCGCCCGACAGACCCGGTGCACCCGACGGACCCGGCTCGACGCCGTACCCCCCGCCGAGCAGCCACTCCCGCGCCTCCGGCAGCTCCGACAGCCCGCGGTCCACCACCCGGAGCTCGACCCGGGCGGGCTCCACCGTCCAGGCGTCCGGCCCAGCGAACGCCCCACCGCCGAACGCTCCCCCACCGGAGGCCCCGCCGTCGAACGCCCCGCCGAGGCCCGAGCCGCCGAAGCCCGAGCCGCCCCGGGCGCCGAACAGGCCGTCCGGCCCCGGCAGCGGATCGGCCCGCACCACCACCCGAGCCCCCGCCGGGGTACGGCGGATCGCATGGTCGACCAGCGCGGCCAGCGCCGCCTCCAGCCGTGGAGCGTCCGCGACCACCACCGGCAGCCCCACCGGCACGCGCACCGCCACCGACGACGCCCGGCCACCGCCCCGCAGCACCCGCCCGACCACCTCGGCCACCTGCACGTGGCGCGCGTCCGGCACACAGCCGCCGGCCCGGTCGATCCAGCGCAACCGCTCCAGCTCGGGCCGCGACAGCAACTGCGGTCCGGCCATGCCGCCGGACGCCGCGCGGCCCGAACCCCCGGCCGCCGCCATCGCCACCGCCGCGCCGAGCACCGCCCCGCGTCCGACCGGTTCCGGCCGGACGTTCCCACCCACGCCCTTGAGCAGCCGCGCACCCGCCAGTGCCCCGGACCGTCCGAGCGGGCCGAGCCCGCCCAGCGCCCGGGCACCCGACGCGACGTAGCCCCAGAGCTTCCCGCCTGTCATCGTCCTGCCCTCGTCCTTCGCGGAGTCTTCGCGAACCCGGTCCGCCACCCCGGGGCGGACCGCGCGCGGGCCGCTTCCCCGGCCCTGCGCCAAGCCTGCGCCCCCGCCGCCCGGGTGACAATCCGGCTCCGGAGCCACATCCGCCGCCGGCCCCCCGCCGACCAGCGGGGTCGCCCTCCGTCGCCCGACGGGAGCACCGCACCGGCGCACGCCCGTCCGCGCGCGCCCCCGGCCCTCGCCACCCACCCCGCCCCGCGCCCCGTCCACGGAGGCCCACGGAGGCCCACGGAGACCCCCGGACGCCCCCAGACGCCCGCGGACGCCCGGCCCGATCCGACCCGCGAACCTAGACTGGCCCCATGGCCCGGCTCAACGACAAGGTCAGGGAGCTGCTCCAGGAGTACGCCGACCTGATCTCGATCACCGGCGGCGACGCCTTCCGCGCCCGCGCCTACGAGAAGTCCGCCCGAGCGGTCGGCGGCCACCCCGAGGACATCGACGGCATGGACGTGAAGGCGCTCCAGCAGATCCCCGGGGTCGGCAAGTCCACCGCCGAGAAGATCGCCGAATACCTCGCCGACGGGCGGATCGAGGCGCTGGAGAAGCTCCGGGCCGACATCCCGGCCGGGGTCCGCGCGATGATGTCCGTCCCCGGGGTCGGCCCCAAGCGCGCCCTCGCGCTCTACCGCGACCTGGGCATCGCCTCCGTCGACGAACTCGCCGAGGCGATCCGCGCCGACCGGCTGAGCGAGGTCCCCGGCCTGGGTGAGCGCAGCGGCGAGAAGATCCTGCACGGCATCGAGCTGATGCGGCAGTCCGGCGGACGGACCCTGCTGGACGCCGCCTCGGCGCTGGCCGACCAGCTCGTCGACGCGCTGACGGCCGTGCCGGGGTGCACCCGCTGCGCGTACGCGGGTTCGCTGCGCCGGATGCGCGAGACGGTCGGCGACATCGACGTCCTGGCCACCGCCGAGGATTCCGCTCCCCTGATGGCCGCGCTCACCGCGCTGCCCTACACGGCCGAGGTGATCGGCACCGGACCGACCAAGACCTCGATCCGCACCACGGACGGCATCCAGGTCGACCTGCGGGTGGTCCCGGAGGAGGACTGGGGCGCGGCCCTGGTGTACTTCACCGGCTCGAAGGCGCACAACATCAAGCTCCGGACGATGGCGGTCCGGGCCGGCCTGAAGCTCTCCGAGTACGGGCTGTTCGACGCCGAGAGCGGCGAGAAGATCGTCTCGGCGGGCGAGGAGGAGGTGTACGCGGCGCTCGGCCTGCCCTGGATCGCGCCGCCGTTGCGCGAGGACCGGGGCGAGATCGAGGCGGCCCTGCGCGGCGAACTGCCGGAGCTGGTGGCCGAGGCGGACCTGCGCGGCGATCTGCACACCCACACCGACCTGACCGACGGGCTGGCCACCCTGGAGGAGATGATCGACACCGCGGCCGCCCGCGGCTACACGTACTACGCGGTCACCGACCACGCCCCCGACCTGGTGATGCAGCGGATGACCGACGAGAAGATGCTCGCCCAGCGTGAGCGGCTGCGCGAACTGGCCGGGCGCCACCGGCGGATGCGGCTGCTGCACGGCACCGAGCTGAACATCGGACCGGACGGCACCGTCGACTGGCCGGCCGAGTTCCTGTCCGGTTTCGACGTCTGCGTGGCCTCCGTCCACTCCCACTTCGGCGCGGACCGGGACGCCCAGACCCGTCGGCTGATCCGCGCCTGCGAGAACCCGCACGTGCACGTCATCGGCCACCTCACCACCCGGCGGATCGGGCGGCGCGGGCCGATCGACGTCGACCTGGACGCCGTCTTCGCCGCCGCCGCCCGGACCGGGACGGCCATCGAGATCAACAGCTCGCCGCAGCGCCTCGACCTGCGGGACGAGGACGTGCTCCGGGCCAAGCGCCACGGCGTGAAGTTCTCGATCGACAGCGACGCGCACGCCACCCCGCACCTCGCCTATCCCCGGTACGGGATCGGCACGGCCCAGCGCGCCTGGCTGACCACCGAGGACGTGATCAACGCCTGGCCGTGGCAGCGCCTCAAGCGGTTCCTCCGCAAGGACGCGCTCCGCGCCTGAGCGCCACAGGACCCAAATGTCCCGATTTGTTGGAATATTTCCCGGAAACCCCTGGTGCACCGGCCGCCGGAGGCGCATCATGGTGGTGGACCTGCGAGGTAGCAGAGGAAGTTCGACCGCAGGAGGCAGTGGCGACAGATCGAGACGGATCAGGGTCTGCCGCTGGTACCTCGGTCGACGATCGAACTAGAGGCCGGAGGACGCGACGTCCGGAGGCCACCCCCACCTCGCAGGTTCCGCATGTCCGGCCGGACCCCTCACCGGCCGGACTTGCTGTGTCGGCACCCGTTCGCCGCCCGTCCGGAAGCACCGGCGGGCCCTCGGGCCGCCCGTCCGGACGCGCTGGGGCGGGCACGGTACCGTTCATCCGGACCGAGACCGGTACGTCGCCGCACGGGGCCCGACTCCCGCTGCACACCGGTTCCCCACCCCGCCGCACGGAGCCGGAGGACCACCCCGATGCCCGACTACGGCCGACTCGCCGCCGTGGGCCCGTACTTCGCGCTGGCCGCCGCCGAGGGGCCCGACCAGGGGCCACCGCCGGGCTTCCGACCCCTGCGGGAGCTCTACGCCCCGGGCCCCGACGGCCTGTTGGCGGACCGGGTGCGCGAGGTGGGCCGGCGGCTGGGTACGACCGAGGCGCGGGTCGCGGCGTCGGTCCTGCACCTGGGCCTGGCCGCCAGGTTCTGCTCGGTGGGCCTCGCCGCCGCCGTCCTGCTCGGCGAGGTGCCCGACCTGTCCCCCGACGAGGCGTGGGTCAGCGTCCCCGAGCAGGGCCCGATCGACCTCTGGACGCCGTACCGACACACGCCGCACCGGCCCACGCCGACGGACCAACCCACGCCGACGGACCGGGGCCCGCTCGCCAGCCGGTTCCGCCGGGCCGTCGTCGAGGGGCAGCTGACGGAGCTCGCGGCCGCCGTCCGCTCCGTCGTCCCGCTCTCCGACGGGCTGCTCCGGGGCAACGCCGCCTCCGCCCTGGCCGGCGCCCTGCGCATGCTGGACGCCCACCTCGCGCAAGCGGCCCCCACCGCCCCACCGGTGGACCCCGGCCTCGCCCGGGCGCTCGTCGCCGACGCGCTGGACCACCCGCCGCTGGCCGGCACCGGGGCGCTGACCGCGTCCGGGCCGCAGGCCACCACCGCGTTCCGACGCACCAGTTGCTGCCTCTACTACCGGGTCGGCCCGCGGGCGGGCGTCTGCGGCGACTGCTGCTTCACCCGGCCACCACGGCGCCGCTGACCGGACGAACCACCCCGGCCACCCGCAGAACGGCGTCGGCCCGCGCCGCCGGATGGTGATCATGCCAGGTCGCGGGGCCTCGACGGGGCCGGAAGGCAAAGCTGCCAGAACCCGAACCGGCGCCCCCGGGCCACCCTCACGCCACCCTCACCCCAGGTCGAAGACCCCGTACGAGAAGCCGTCCGCCCGCAGTTCGCCCCCGGCGCCGACCCGCACGCCCTGGACGTCCAGCGGCCGGAGCCCGCCCGGCCGGCCCACCCGGCCGGCGCCGTCCGGCAGAGCGGCCGGCGGGACCACCGCCGGCTCCCGCCTCGGGTTGACCACCACCAGGTACCGCCCGGCCCGGGTGTACACCAGCGGGTACCCGGCGTGCCGGACCTCCACCGAGCCCCGCGCCCCCAGGCCCGGGTGCGCGCGGCGCAGCGCGATCAGCCGTCGCACGGTGTGCAGCAGCGAGGTCGGGTCGGCCCGCTGGGTGGCGACGTCCGGCCGGTGCGGGTCCGGATCGACCGGGAGGTAGAGCCGCTCCGCCGGGGCCGTCGAGAAGCCCGCGTTCGGGCCGGGCGCCCACTGCATCGGGGTGCGCGAGCCGGCCCGGTTGTACGTCGGGCCGAGCACGCTGCCCTCGACGTCCGGCAGGTCCGGTACGTAGCGCATGCCGATCTCGTCGCCGTAGTACACCGCCGGCAGGGTCGGCCAGGTGAGCAACAGGGCGAAGGCCGGGGCGAGTTGATCGGCGGTGCGCGGGCCGGTGGCGAGCCGGGAGAAGTCGTGGTTGGCGGTGGGGAGGGCGATGTGCCCGGCGCCCTCGGTCAGTTGGGCCGCCGAGCGCCAGGCGTCCAGGAACACCTCGGGTGTGCCGCGCCCCTCCGCCTCGAAGTAGCACGGGCCCTGCTTCCAGAACTCCTCCACCGTCCCGGCGTTGTTGTTCCAGAGCGAGCGCAGCGGCAGGCCGTGGTCCGCACCGCCGAACTGGAGGAAGAAGTCTGCGTGGAAGCCGGCCGCGACGGCGGCGGCCGGGTCGCCCCACTCGGCGAACAGGGCGGCCTGCGGGTGGCTGCGGTCCAGCCAGTCGCGCAGTTCGGTCCAGAGCTTGCCCGTCTCGACGAAGCCGGGGTCGTCCTTGACCAGGGAGGACGCCATGTCGACCCGGAAGCCCGCCAGGCCGAGGCCGAGCCAGTGGGCCATGATTCCGCGCAGCGCGGCGCGGTTGGCGCGCGGCCCCTCGGCGTCCACCGGCTGGCGCCACGGCTGGTCCGGATCCTCGCGCGCGAAGCCGAAGTTGAGCGCCGGCTGGCACTCGAAGAAGTTCGGCCGGTACCACCCGATCCGGCCGCCCGGGGAGGCGACGAAGCCGTCCACCGGGCGCTCGGACCAGATGTAGCGGTGGTCGGACGGGTCCTCGGCCGAGGCCCGGAACCAGGGGTGCTGGTCGGAGGTGTGCCCGGCGACCAGGTCCAGCAGGACCCGGATGCCCTTGCGGCGGGCCGCCTCGACCAGGGCGGCGAGGTCCTCGGTCGTGCCGTAGCGCGGGGCGGGCGCGAGGTAGTCGGTGACGTCGTATCCGGCGTCGCGGAACGGCGAGGTGAAGCACGGGTTCAGCCAGACCGTGTCCACGCCCAGCCAGGCGAGGTGGTCGAGGTGCTCGGTGATGCCCGCGAAGTCGCCGATGCCGTCGCCGTCGGAGTCGGCGAAGCTCTGGGGGTAGATCTGGTAGAGCACGGCGTCGGTCAGCCAGTCGGGGCTGGGGCGGGTCGAGGTCATGGGTGGGATCCTCCTGCCGGGTGCCGGGGGCTACCGATTCTCGTCGAATCCCCGCCGTCCCAACAGTCCTACCCGGCCACTCTCGGACCGGCACGGGGCTCCCGGGAGGAGCCCCCGGCCGGGCCGCGCGCCCCGTCGAGCCCCTTCCGCTCCCCCACGCCCCCACCCCTCGCCGCCGGGCCGTCCAGGTCTACCGGCCGCGCAGGCCTCCGTGAACGCCCCGGGGGTGACGCGGGGGAACGGCTGTCATATCGCCTCGGCCCCTCGCCCGGTCCGGCGCAGCGCCCGACCGGGGCGTGCGCCCGTGGTGCGGCCCCGCTCCACGACGGCCGCGCCGTTCACATACACGTGCTCGACGCCGACGGCGGGCCGTCTCGGCTCCTCGAACGTGGCGGCGTCCTGGACGCGTTCGGGATCGAACAGCACCAGATCGGCGTGGAACCCGGGGGCGATCCGCCCGCGCCGGTGCAGCCGCAGCCGGGCGGCGGGCCGTCCGGTCATCCGGGCGACCGCCTCCTCCAGCGTCAGCACGCCCGTCTCCCGGACGTACCGGGCGAGGTAGCGCGGGAAGGTGCCCCAGGCCCGCGGGTGCGGACGGGCGCCGACCAGCAGCCCGTCACTGCCGACGGTGTGCACGCGATGGCGCATGATCGCCCGGACGTTCTCCTCGTGGCCGACGTGCTGGAGGACGGTGGTGGCCAACTCGTCGCGGCGCAGCAGGTCGAGGAAGACCTCCGTCCCGCTGCGGCCCTGTTCGGCGGCGAGTTCGGCGACGGTCCGGCCGACCGCGCCGGCGAGGCCGGGGGCGCGGACGCCGGAGAGCTGGATGGTGGTCCAGTCGGTGACCACGCCGTGGCAGCCGTCGCTGCCCTTCTCCTCCACCTCGTACCGGATCCGCTCGCACGCGGCCGGGTCGCCGAGCCGGGCCAGGGTGGCCTGCGGGCCGCCCTCGGTGGCCCAACCGGGCAGCAGGGCGGCCAGGTTGGTGGAGCCGGGCAGGTAGGGGTAGCTGTCCAGGGTGAGGTCGACGCCGTCGTCGAGGGCCCGGTCGAGCAGGTCCAGCAGCTCCCCGGCGCGGCCCTCGTTGACATCGAAGTTCATCGTGGCGTGGGTGAGGTGGAGCGGGCAGCCGGACCGTCGGGCGATCTCGACCATCTCCGCGTACCCCTCCAACGCGCCCGCCCCGTACGACCGTTGGTGCGGCGCGTGGAAGCCGCCGTAGCCGGCGACGACCCGGCAGAGTTCGACCAGCTCGGCGGTTTCGGCGTACATCCCGGGCGTGTACGTCAGGCCGCTGGACATCCCGACCGCGCCCTCGGCGAGCCCCTGCGCCAACAACGCACGCATCCGGTCGAGTTCGGCCGCGCTCGGGGCCCGGTTCGCCCAGCCCATCGCGAGCATGCGCAACGCGCCGTGCGGCACCAGGTAGCAGGCGTTGACGGCGGGGGCGGCCCGGTCCAGCCGGTCCAGATAGCCGCCGACGGTCCGCCAGTCCCAGTCGAGGTCGTCCGGGTCGCCGTTCCAGCCGGCGAGCTGGCGGCGCAGCGCGGGCCGGGTGGTGTCGTCGACCGGCGCGTAGGAGAGCCCGTCCTGGCCGAGGACCTCGCAGGTCACGCCCTGGGTGACCTTGGCCGGGTGCTCGGGTTCGCGCAGCAGGGCGAGGTCGGAGTGGGCGTGCATGTCGATGAACCCGGGGGCCAGGACCAGCCCGTCCGCGTCCACCGAACGACCCGACGCCGCCGCCCCGACCACCGACCCACCCGGCGCCCCGACCTCGACGATCACCCCGCCCGCGATCCGGACGTCCGCCCGGTAGCGCCCCGCCCCCGTGCCGTCCACCACCGTGGCGCCGCGGAAGAGCACGCTCCGGCCGCCCCCGGCGCTCATCAGAAGAACGTCCTGACCAGCCCGGTCACCTTGGGCTCGGCCGCCGAGGCGTCGTCCAGCACCGGGATCAGCGTCCACTTGTCGAAGGCCGTGCACGGGTGCGAGATCCCGAGGCGGACGACGGCGCCGACGGGCGCGAGGTCGCCCGCGTCCCGCAGGAAGGCGTGCTGGTCGTTGAGCGCGGTGATCCGCGCCGCCGTGCCCGTCAACTCCGCCCCGCCGCGCACCGATTGCGGCTCCGGAAGGCCCTCGTCGAACGGCAGGTCGCGCTTGCCCGCGTCCAGCAGCGCCAGCTGCGGCTCCGGCCGGGACACCACCCGCGCCCAGCCGTGCAGCGCCGCCCGCAACACCCCACCGCCGGCCGCAGCCCCTCCCCCACCCCGGGCGAGCGGCGAGATCCCCCGGTAGAAGCCGTCGTCGTGCGCGAGGTACGCGCCCGAGCGCAGCACCACGAAGGCGTCCGGCAGGGCGCCCAACTCCTCGGCCACCAGGTCGAAGTAGGCGCTGCCGCCCGCCGTGACCACCGGCGCGGCGCCCTCCGCGTACCGGCCGGCCAGCCGCCCGTGCAGCTCGGCCAGCGACCGCAGGTACCCGCGCACGGTGCCGAGCCCGCCCTCGGTGGCGTCGTGCGCCAGGGCGCCCTCGTAACCGCCGATGCCGGCCAGCCTCAGGGTCGGCGCGCGCCGGACGGCGTCCGCGATCTCCACGGCCGCGTCGACGGTGCGCGCACCGGTCCGGCCGCCGGGACCGCCGAGTTCGACGAGCACCTCGACCGGACGCTCGGCGCTCGCCGCGCGCAGCGCCTCGTCCATCAGCCGGACGCTCTCCACGGAGTCGACCCAGCAGAGGAAGGCGAAGTCCGGATCGTCGGCGAGCTCGCCCGCCAGCCAGCGCAGGCCGGCCGGGTCGAGCAGGGAGTTGGCGAGCAGTACGCGCCGGACGCCGAAGGCGCGCGCGACCCGCAGCTGCGGCAGGTTGGCGAGGGTGATGCCGTGGCTGCCGGCGGCCAGCTGTGCCTGCCAGAGTGCGGGCGCCATGGTGGTCTTGCCGTGCGGGACGAGCGCCAGGCCGGCGTCGGCGCACCAGCGGGCCATGGTGCGCAGGTTGTGGTCGAGCGCGCCCGCGTCGAGGGTGAGCAGCGGGGTGCCGAGGTCGGCCAGGGTGGGGCCGGTGGCCAGGTACTGGCGGACGGTCAGTCCGGCGGCGGCCGGCGGCAGCGCCTTGAACCGCCAGTCGAGCACCTCGTCGGCGAGCGCCGCCACCGCACCGGCGTCGATCGCGTCGCCGCTTCCGCCAACGGCCCCGCTGCCGGGCCCGCCAGTGCTGGCGAAGGTCTGGTCCACCGTCTTCCTCCATCTGCCAGGTTGCAACATATGCAACGACAGTTGCACATGCTGGCGACACGGTTCTAGCATTCGCGCCGGACGAAGGTCAACGACAGCCGCCCGCCGGACGCGAGCCGGTCAGGCTCGCCGCAACGCCCCCGCCCCGGCCCTTGGAGCACCATGAGCCAGACCGTCTCCCGCGCCCTGCGCATCCTCGCCGAACTCGGCGAGGGCGAGCGCTCCCTGGACCAGTTGGCCGCGGTGCTCGGCGTGCACAAGACGACCGTGCTCCGCCTGCTCCAGAGCCTCGAAGAGGGACGTTTCGTCTACCGCGACGCCGGCTACCGCTACCACCTGGGTGCCGGCCTGTTCGCACTCTCGGGCCTCGCCCTGGAGCAGCGCGGCGTCCGCCGGATCGCCGCGCCGCACCTCGCCGAGCTGAACGCCGACACCGGCCAGACCGTGCACCTGGCCGCGTACGAGGGCGGCGAGGTCGTCTACATCGACAAGTACGACTCCCGGCACGCGGTGCGGATGTACTCGCGGATCGGCCTGCGCGCCGCCCTGCACAGCGCCGCGGTCTCTAAAGTGCTGCTCGCCGGCCTGCCCGCGCCCGAGCGGCGCCGGGTGGTGGCCGGCATCGACTTCACCCCGTACACCGCGCGCACCCTCACCACGCCCGAGGCGCTGCTGGCCGAGCTCGACAGGGTCGCCGCCCAGGGCTGGGCGCAGGACCACGCCGAGCACGAGGCGTTCATCAACTGCGTGGCCGCGCCGATCCGGGACGCCGGCGGCCGGGTGGTCGCGGCCGTCTCGATCTCCGTCCCGGACATCGCGCTCCCCTACGAGCAGGTGCTGGAGCTGCTGCCCCAACTGCTCGCCACCACCCGGGCGATCTCCGCCGACTGCGGCCGGCCCGCGCAGCAGCCATAACTCCCCGGCCGCACCCATGACTCCCGTCCGCACCTCCCCTCATCGACGAAGCGAGCACGCATGAGCGACAAGACCGAGATCCGCACCGACGGCGCCCCCGCCCCGGCCTGGATGTTCTCCCAGGGCGTCCGCAAGGGCCCGATCCTCCAGGTGTCCGGCCAGGGCCCGCAGGACCCGGCCACCGGCGAGTACCTCCACCACGGCGACGTGAAGGCGCAGACCCGCCGCACGCTGGAGAACGTCAAGGCGATCGTCGAGGCCGGCGGCGCGACCGTCGAGGACGTGGTGATGTTCCGGGTGTACCTCACCAAGCGGGCCGACTTCCCGCTGATGAACGAGGTCTACGCCGAGTTCATCGAGGAGAACATCAAGCCGGGCGGCGTGAAGCCGTGCCGGACCACGATCTTCGTCGAGCTGCCGCAGGAGCCGATGCTGGTGGAGATCGACGCCCAGGCGGTCATCGGCTGACCGGCCCCGGACGGACGAGCACCACCCCTACGGCGAAGGGCCCGGACAGCACGTCCGGGCCCTTCGCCGTACGTCCCGGCGCCTTGCTCTCCCCCTCACAACTGATTAGGTTAGGCTCACCTAACCAACAGGCCAGCCCGTCGGAGGTCCCGTACCCATGCGCCCCCACCCGCACAACCACGGCCACGGCCACGGCCATGACGGCGACCGCGCTCACCAGCACGACCACGACCACGACCACGACGCCGAGATCCCCGAGCCCACCGCCGCCGAACGGATCGGCAGCCTGCTCACCGCCGCCTCCTCGGTGGTGCTCCGCGCCGGCGGCGAGCAGCACGAACTCACCACCCCCGTCTCGGTGCACGGCTCCCGGCTCCGGCTGCGCGCCCCGCTCGACTCCCCGGTGACCTCCGCCGCC
The DNA here is from genome assembly GCF_042656005.1 of Kitasatospora misakiensis. Taxonomy (NCBI): domain Bacteria; kingdom Bacillati; phylum Actinomycetota; class Actinomycetes; order Kitasatosporales; family Streptomycetaceae; genus Kitasatospora; species Kitasatospora misakiensis. Next base: position 120,501 of record NZ_JBHSOF010000015.1, read on the forward strand.
GCCCGCGAACAGGACGGCCTCGCCGTCGTGCTCGACCTCACCGACATCGCCCCGGTGGCCGTCCGCGACCGGGTCCGTGGCCGCCTCACCCTGGCCGGCCGGCTCCACCTCGCCCACCTGGCCGACGACGGTCTCAGCGTCCACCTCCGCCTGGACGTGGCGCACGCCGCCCTCTCCACCCCGTACGGCACCACCGCGATCACCGGCGCCGACCTCGCCGCGGCCACCCCCGACCCGCTCGCCCGCTACGAGGCCGGCCTGCTCACCCACCTCGCCGACGACCATCCCGACGCGCTCGCCGTGCTCACCCGGCTGCTCGACCCGGCACTGCTCGCCGACCACCCCGACATCCGCCCGCTCGCCCTCGACCGGTACGGTCTGGTGCTCCGCCTGGACCACCCGCACGGCCACCGCGACGTCCGCCTGGTCTTCCCCGAACCGGCCCGCGACGCGGACGAGTTCGGCCACCGGGTGCACCAACTGCTGACCGCCGCCGAACAGGCGCTGCCCGCCCACCGCTCCTGAACCGGCAGAGCCACCAAGACTCCTGACGCCGAGTCAGAATCCGCACCACCGAACCACACCCCCCGGGTACGACGACGGCCGACCCGGCTCACGAAGGAGGTCTCGTGAGCCGGGCCGGCCGGCAGGACGGGCGTGTCCCGCGCCCGTCGATCCACTGAAGGTGCGGCGATCACCCGGTCGTTCGGTCACCCGACATGACCATTCCGGGAGGTCGTTTCGCCCCGCACCCAGCGGTGGCATGTGATCCGGCCCAGTGCCGGATCGCGTCGATCAGACCGAGGGTCAGATCGCGACGCCGTGCGCCCGCAGGTAGGCGAGCGGGTCGATGTCCGAGCCGTACTCCGGGCCGGTGCGGATCTCGAAGTGCAGGTGCGGGCCGGTCACGTTGCCGGTCGCACCGGAGAGGCCGATCTGCTGGCCGACGGTGACGGTCTGGCCGATCGACACGCCGATCGAGGACAGGTGCGCGTACTGGGCGTACTTGCCGTCGGCGAGCTTGATCTCGACCTCGTTGCCGTAGGCGCCGCCGTTGCCGGCCTTCACCACGGTGCCGGCGCCGACGGCGCGCAGCGGGGTGCCGGTGGAGACGACGAAGTCGACACCGGTGTGGTAGCCGGAGGCCCACATCGAGCCGGCCACACCGTAGGCGGTGCCGATCTTCGGGTTGGCCACCGGGGTGACGAAGCCGGAGGCGGCGACGGCCGGGGCCGGGGCGGCGGGCTGCGCGGCCTGGAGGGCGACGGCCTGGACCGCCGGCTTGGCGGCCGGGGCGGCCGGGGCGGCCGGCTTCGCCGAGTCCTGCGAGACCTGCGCCTTGGCGGCGGGGGCCGCGGGCGCGGCGGGCTTGGCGGCCGGGGCCGGGGCGGCCGGCTTCGCGACCTCGGCGGCCTTGGCGCCCAGCGCGAGCTTCTGGCCCGGGAAGATGAGGTTCGGGTTGGCGCCGACGACCGAGCGGTTGTGGTCGTACAGGGCCTTCCAGCCACCGTCGACGTTCTTGGCATCGGCGATCTTCGACAGGGTGTCCCCGCCAACGACCTTGTAGGTGTCCTCGACCGGAGCGGCCGGAGCAGCCGGAGCGGCGGGGGCGGCAGCCGGAGCAGCGGGGGCGGCCGGAGCAGCGGCCGGGGCGGCGTCGACGCTGACGGCACCGGTCCAGGTGCTGCTCTGCTGCGTCTGGCCGGCGGCCGGGGCCTCGTGCGCCTGGGCGGTGATGGTGGTCACCAGCGGGAGGGCGAAGGCGGCACCGGTGACGGCGGTGGCGATGCCGATCCGGGCGGCGCGGGGCAGGGCGATACGACGAGCCTGTGCGGGCATGGAAGATGTCCTCTCCGACGCCTACGAGGTGAGCTGTCGGGTTCGGGCTGGAGTTGCCCGGCCGCAATAAGACGCGGCTTCACCCCAAGCCGGACCGTGGGAATTCGGGTCCGGCGACTTACCTGTGGGTCCCCCGCTCCTGCCGTACAGAGTTCGTTGCGTACCACCGGGCAGCGGCAGGACTAGGCGTTCCACCCGGTGGCCACCCGGGCTGACGCCGGGCGGTCGCTGAACTAAAACCCATCCGTTCGGGTGAAGCAATGTCGATCTCCGGCACCCGGGACCAAAGTCCGGAATGTCGTGACGCTCCGCTCGAGAGGCATGCACAGTACGTGCACAATCCATTCACCGCGCGCAAGTGATCCGGTACTCTCCGCCGATATCGTCATCGGTGCGCACACGATCACTCACCCAACGGACATCCCCGACACACCCCCGGTGACCCTTGTCACTTCAGCCCCGGGAGACCGACCATGAGCCGTGACTACCTCCGAGGCCGGCACCCTGCGATTGAGCACCGCGCAGGGACGCTGGGTACTTCTGGCGACGGTGCTCGGCTCCAGCATGGCGATGCTCGACGGGACCGTCGTGAACGTCGCGCTGCCCCGGATCGGCACCGATCTCGGCGCCCAACTCGACGCCCTGCAATGGACGCTCAACGCCTATCTGCTCACCCTGGCGGGCCTGATCCTGCTCGGCGGCGCGCTCGGCGACCGGTACGGCCGGCGCCGGGTCTTCCTGCTCGGCGTGGTCTGGTTCGCCGCCGCGTCGGCGGCCTGCGCCGCCGCCCCCACCATTGAGGTGCTGATCGCGGCGCGCGCCGTGCAGGGCATCGGCGGGGCCCTGCTCACCCCGGGCTCGCTGGCGATGCTCCAGGCGGTGTTCCATCCGGACGACCGCTCGGCGGCGGTCGGCCTCTGGTCCGGACTCGGCGGGGTGTCGGCGGCCGTCGGCCCGTTCCTCGGCGGCTGGCTGGTGGACGGACCGGGCTGGCGCTGGATCTTCCTGCTGAACCTGCCGCTGGCCGCGATGGTGGTCGCGGTGGCCGCCCGGCACGTCCCGGAGAGCCGGGACGAGTCCGCGACCGGCCGCTTCGACGTGCTCGGCGCGGTGCTGGCCGCCCTCGCGCTCGGCACCATCACCTACGCGCTGACCGCCGCCGGGAACGGCCTGTCCGCCACGGTCTGGGTGACCGGCGCGGCCGGCGTGCTGCTCGGCGCCGCCTTCATCGTGGTCGAGCGCCGCACCCCGGAGCCGATGCTGCCGCTCGGCCTGTTCTCCTCACGGCTGTTCACCGCCGTGAACCTGGTCACCCTCGCCGTCTACGCGGCGTTCAGCGGCGTCTTCTTCCTCCTGGTCGTCCAGCTGCAGATCGTCTCCGGCTTCTCCCCGCTGATCTCCGGGCTGGCCCTGGTGCCGATCACCGTGATCATGCTGGCGCTATCCGCCCGGGCCGGACGGCTGGGCAAGCGGATCGGCCCGCGGCTGCCGCTCACCGTCGGCCCGCTGCTCTGCGCGGTCGGCGTGCTGCTGATGCTGCGGATCGGGCCCGACGCCTCGTACTGGACGGACGTGCTGCCCGCCGTCGCGGTGATGGGCAGCGGGATGGTGCTGCTGGTCGCCCCGCTGACCGCCACCGTGCTGGCGGCGGTGGAGGTGCGGCACGCGGGCATCGCCAGCGGGGTCAACAACGCCGCGGCCCGCGCAGCCGGCCTGCTCGCCGTCGCCGCGCTGCCCGCCCTGGCCGGTCTCAGCGGCGACGCCTACCAGGTGCCGTCCGCGGTCGACTCCGCCTTCCACACCGCGATGCTGATCTGCGCCGGGCTGCTCGTGGCGGGCGGGCTGACGGCCCTGGCCGCCGTCCACGGGAACGTCCTGGCGCCGGAGGACCACCACCCGGTGGCCGAACCGGACTGCCGCTACGCCTGCGGCACCAACGCCCCGCCCCTCGACCCGGGCCACCCGGCCGCCGAACAGCGCTGACCCCCACCGCGACCCCGCCGAGAGGCCCGAACACACCGCGGGCCCCGCCGCCGAATCGGCGACGGGGCCCGGAAGCCGGGGTGGAGCGAGCGTCAGAGAATGTCGCCCGGCGCGTACTTGGCGCCCTCCGGATACGCGGCCGCGACGGCCTCGACCTGGCGGACGACCTCGGCGACCTGCGCACCGGCCGCCCCCGTGAAGGACAGCCGGTCGGCCAGCAGCGCGTCCAGCCCGGCCCGGTCCAGCGGGATCCGGTCGTCGTTCGCCAGCCGGTCCAGCAGCTCGTTCTCCCGGGCGCCGGCCCGCATCGCGAGCGCCGAGGCGACGGCGTGCTCCTTGATGACCTCGTGCCCGGTCTCCCGGCCGACGCCCGCGCGCACCGCGCCCATCAGCACCTTGGTGGTGGCCAGGAACGGCAGGTAGCGGTCCAGCTCGGCCTCGATCACGGCCGGGAAGGCGCCGAACTCGTCGAGGACGGTCAGGAAGGTCTCCAGCAGGCCGTCGAAGGCGAAGAAGGCGTCCGGCAGCGCGACCCGGCGGACCACCGAGCAGGAGACGTCGCCCTCGTTCCACTGGTCGCCGGCCAGCTCGCCGGTCATCGACGCGTAGCCGCGCAGGATCACGGCCAGCCCGTTGACGCGCTCGCAGGAGCGGGTGTTCATCTTGTGCGGCATCGCGGAGGAGCCGACCTGGCCCTCCTTGAAGCCCTCCGTCACGAGCTCGTGGCCGGCCATCAGGCGGATGGTCTTGGCCAGGCTGGACGGCGCGGCGGCGAGCTGGACGAGGGCGGTCAGCACCTCGAAGTCCAGCGAGCGCGGGTAGACCTGGCCGACGCTGGTGAGCACGTTCTCGAAGCCGAGGTGCCCGGCGACCCGGCGCTCCAGCTCAGCGAGCTTCTCGGTGTCGCCGCCGAGCAGGTCGAGCATGTCCTGGGCGGTGCCGACCGGGCCCTTGATCCCGCGCAGCGGGTAGCGGGCGATCAGCTCCTCCAGGCGGCGGAAGGCGACCAGCAACTCGTCGGTGATCGACGCGAAGCGCTTGCCGAGGGTGGTGGCCTGCGCGGCCACGTTGTGCGAGCGGCCGGCCATGACCAGCTCGGCGTGCTCGGCGGAGAGCCGGCCCAGGCGGACCAGCACGGCGACGGTGCGGTCGCGCACGTGCTCCAGCGACTGCCGGATCTGGAGCTGCTCGACGTTCTCGGTCAGATCCCGGGAGGTCATGCCCTTGTGGATCTGCTCGTGGCCGGCGAGGTCGCTGAACTCCTCGATCCGGGCCTTGACGTCGTGCCGGGTGACCCGCTCGCGGGCGGCGATGGAAGCGAGGTCGACCTGGTCGATCACCCGCTCGTAGTCGGCGACGGCGGTGGCGGGCACCTCGACGCCGAGGTCCTGCTGGGCCTTCAGGACGGCGAGCCACAGGTGGCGCTCGAGGACCACCTTGTGCTCGGGGGACCACAGCTGGGCCAGGGTCGCCGAGGCGTACCGGGAGGCCAGGACATTGGGGATCTGGGGCTTCGCGCTCACGCTTCGCAAGCCTAACAGTCGAGGTCAGCCGGAACGGCGCCGGATCGGGTAGGCTGGGGCGATTGAGCAACTGTCGCACGGAGTTTTGCAACCTTCTCGCCGCAAGGATACCACACCCATGAACGGATCTCCAGCGGTTCCCACCCCGACACTCGACGCGGCCGACCACCTGGCCGAGGCGCTGCGCACCGAACAGGCCCGGCTCACCGGCCTGTACGCCCACCTGGACGCCGCGCGCGAGCGCACCCGCCGGACCCTCGCGGAAGCCGGCCGCGAGGCCGGGCCGGGCGGCACCCACCAGGCCCGGCTGGAGCGCGAACTGCGCGCCGCCGAGGCCGTCCGCCGCGCCGCCCGGCTGGACGCCGTCGAACGCGGCCTCTGCTTCGGCCGCCTCGACCACCGCGACGGCACCGTCCACTACATCGGCCGGATCGGCCTCCTCAATCCCGGCGACGGCGCCGCGGACGACACCGGGAACGACGCCGCGGCCGGCGCCGGGGCCGCGGCGTACGAGCCCCTGCTGATCGACTGGCGCGCCCCCGCCGCCCGCCCGTTCTACACCGCGACCCCGGCCGACCCGGGCGAGGCGGTCCGCCGGCGCCACCTGCACACCAGCGGCCGCGTCCTCACCGGCCTGGACGACGAGGCGCTCGACCTGGCCCGCCTGGACGAGCACGGCCGGCGGACCCTGGTCGGCGAGGCGGCGCTGCTGGCCGCCCTGGGCCGCGTCCGCACCGGCCGGATGGGCACCGTGGTCGCCACCATCCAGACCGAGCAGGACCGGGTGATCCGCGCTCCGCTGCCCGGCGCGCTGGTCGTCCAGGGCGGCCCCGGCACCGGCAAGACCGTCACCGCCCTGCACCGCGCCGCCTACCTCCTCTACACCCACCGCGCGGTACTGGAGCGGCGCGGCGTCCTGGTGGTCGGCCCCAATCCCGCGTTCCTGCGCTACATCGACCGGGTGCTGCCGGCGCTCGGCGAGACCGAGGTGGTGCTCCGCACCGTCGGCGAGCTCTTCCCCGGCGTCCGGGCCACCACCGGAGACAGTCCGGCCGCCACCGTGGTCAAGGGCGGGCCGTGGATGGCGGAGGTGGTCCGGCGGGCGGTCGAGGCCCACCAGGCGCCGCTCGCGCGCGACCTGCTGTTCGGCGAGCACCTGCGGCTGTCCCGCCGGGTCTGCGCCGAGGCCCGGGACGCCGCCCGCGGCCTGCGCCTACCGCACAACCGGGCGCGGCCGTTCTTCCTGCGCACCGTGCTCGACGCGCTCGCGGTCGAGCAGGCGCTCGCCCTCGGCCGCCCGTACGACGAGGAGGAGGCCCGCCACGCGCCCCGCGAACTGTGGGAGCAGCCCGCGATCCGCGCCGAACTCGGCGCCCTGTGGCCGATCCTGACGCCTCATCAGCTGATCGACCGGCTGCTCTCCGACCCCGCCCTGCTGGCCGCCGCGGCGCCCGGCCTCTCACCCGCCGAACGCGCGGCCGTCCTGCGCCCGGCCGGCGCGCCGTGGACCACCGGAGACGTCCCGCTGCTCGACGAGGCGGCGGAACTCCTCGGCGAGGACGCCGGATCGGTCCGCGCCCGGGCCCGCGCCACCGAGCTGGCGCTGGACGAGGAGCTGGACTACGCCGAGGGCGTGCTCACCGTCACCGGCCAGCGGGACGACGTCACGCTCGACGCCGAACTGCTCGCCGAACGGTTCCGGGACACCGGCCCCGACCGCACCACCGCCGAACGCGCCGCCGAGGACCGCGAGTGGGCGTACGGGCACGTGGTGGTCGACGAGGCCCAGGAGCTGTCCGCGATGGACTGGCGCACGGTGCTGCGCCGGGTGCCGACCCGCTCGCTGACCGTCGTCGGCGACCTCGCCCAGACCGGTTCACCGGCCGGCGCCCGGACGTCCTGGGCGGAGATGCTGGACCGCGAACTGCCGGGCCGCTGGCGGGAGGAGCGGCTCACCGTCAACTACCGCACCCCGGCGGCCGTGATGGCACCGGCGGCGGCGGTGCTGCGCGCCCACGCCCCCGGGCAGGAGCCGCCCGAGGCGGTCCGGGAGACCGCCGAACGCCCGGTCGCCGTGCCCGTCCCGGACGGCGACTACGCCGCGGCGCTGGCCGCCCTGCCCGTCGGCCCCGGCACGGTCGGGGTGATCGCTCCGGACGACCGGGCCGCCGCGCTGGGCGCGCTGACCGTCCGGGACTGCAAGGGTCTGGAGTTCGACGCGGTCGTCCTGGTCGACCCGGCCGGGCTGCTCGCCCAGGGCGCGGCCGACCTCTATGTCGCGCTGACCCGGGCGACGGCGCGGCTCACCCTGCTCCACCACACCCCGCTGCCGGACGCCCTCGCCGCGACACCGGGAGCCGCCGACCGCTGACCAGCGCCGCTCCCGGCGGCAGGGCCGACCCGGTCCTGCCGCCGGGAGCGGCGCAGCTACTGGCGGCTACTGAGCACCGGGAGGACCTGGACGCAGATCGAGTGCAGCGCGCTCCGCTGCTCGCCGCTCAGGGTCTCGAAGGCCTGGTGGGTCCGGCTCATCTCGCCGCGGATCAGCGTCAGGATCTCCCGGCCCTGCTCACTGATGACCACGATCTTGACCCGCCGGTCCCCCGCCGAGGCCTCCCGGCGGGCCAGGCCGAGGGCCTCCAGCCGGTCGACGATCCCGGTCACGTTGGACGCGTCACAGCCGAGCCGCCCGGCCAGCGCGCGCATCGGCACCGGCTCCTGGACGGCGCCGAGCGCCTTGGCCTGTGAGGAGGAGAGACCGTGCCGGGCCGCGGCGGCCGCGAAGTCCTGGAAGTACGCGGCGCCGACGGCGGCCAGCGCCTCCATCAGCTCGGCGTTGGTCGGTGCGGTCGTGGTCGCTGTCGAACCCATGACCTCAGCCTACGACCGACTGCTTCAGCAACTCAAGCTTTGAGCACGGCAAAGATCCCGTGGCGGAACCGCCGGCCCGGAGCTGACCGGCCCGGCCCGGCAGACGCGCCCCGCCGCTCAGAGCACCAGCTGGTCGAACAACCGCCGCAGCTCCGTCTCCGGATCCGCGGTCAGCCCGGTGTGAACCGGCCCCGGCTGGACCACCGCGCTGCGCGGCGCGGTCAGCCAGCGGAACCGCTGCCCGGGGCTGTCCGACGCCGCCGGACCGGCCAGCGGCCCACCCGCGCAGACCGCCTCGATCCCCTGCAGCGCCCGCCGCACCCCGGACACGTCGGCCACCGGGTCCAGCGCCAGCAGCCGCGCCTGGTCCAGATGGGTCCGGGCGGCCAGGTGGGAGCTCTGCCGGCAGTACAGCAGCACGCCCACGTTGACGCACTCACCGCGCTCCACCCGGGGCACCGCCCGGATCACCGCGTACTCGTAGTCGTGCAGCTCGGCGGGGGTCGGCGGGGCCGACCGGATCGGCTCGGTCACGCGGACACCTCCGGCAGCCAGTCGCGCGGACCGGCCAGTCGCTCGGTCAACTGGGTGCGGTACGCCGCGCGCACCGCCTCGGGCGAGTCGAAGCCGGGCTCGTCCACCAACCAGACGTCCGGGATCCGGGCCACCGCCTCCTCGATCGCCGCCTCCGCCAGCGGCGCGAGCACCTTGTCGGCGGCGAGCAGGTCCGGCTCGGCGCGCAGCAGCGCGTGGTCGGAGGCGTCGTACGGCCGACGGATCCAGCCGGCCGCGCCGGCCCAGTGGTGGTGGAAGATCAGGCTCGCGCCGTGGTCGATCAGCCGCAGTCCGCCGGTGGCGACCAACAGGTTCGGGTTGCGCCAGGAGCGGTCGACGTTGCCGATCAGGGCGTCGAACCAGAGCACCTGCCCGGCCAGCCCGGCGTCCACGTCGAAGCAGAGCGGGTCGAAGTTGAGCGCGCCGCTGACGAAGGCCATGCCCAGGTTGAGCCCGCCGCTGGCGCGCATCTGATCCTGGATCTGCGGGTCGGGCTCGCTGCGGGCCAGCACCGGGTCCAGGTCGACGGTCACCAGCTCGGGCACCGGCAGACCGAGCCGCCGGCCGAGTTCACCGGCCAGCACCTCCGCGACCAGCGCCTTGCGGCCCTGCGCGGCACCGACCCACTTCAGCGCGTACAGCCGCCGGTCGTCGGCCTCGACCAGGCCCGGCATCGAGCCGCCTTCTCGCAGTGGCGTCACATAACGGATCGCCGTCACCTCGGGGAGCACGGCGGACAGCCTATCGGGCATATGCACGGGGCGGGTGTCGTCCGGCGCGGCGCGGCCGGTCCCGTCCGGCGGGCCACGACCAATCTCGCCCGTCTCGCCCGCCCGGGTCGCCCCGGTGGCAGCCCCGGCCGCTCCGTGCGACCGTGGCGGACAGTAGTCGGAGAACCCGACGGCCACGACCCGCAGCGGCCATGACCCGCACCGCCACGACCACGCCGGCAACCGGCGCGCCGCGGCGGAACGACCTGCACTGTGAGGGACGCACGATGGAACGAGCCCGGATCCTGATCGTGGGCGCTGGCTTCGCCGGACTGGAGTGCGCGCGCCGGCTGGAGCGCAAGCTCTCCCCGGCGGAGGCGGAGATCTCCCTGGTCACCCCGTTCAGCTACCAGCTCTATCTGCCGTTGCTGCCGCACGTGGCGGCCGGTGTGCTCACCCCGCAGTCGGTGGCCGTCTCGCTGCGCCGCTCGCTGCGCCGCACCCACATCGTCCCCGGCGGCGCCATCGGGGTGGACCCGGCCTCCAAGGTCTGCGTGGTGCGCAAGATCACCGACGAGGTGGTGGCGCAGAAGTACGACTACCTGGTGCTGGCCCCCGGCAGCGTCACCCGCACCTTCGACATCCCCGGTCTGACCGACTACGCGCGCGGCATGAAGACCCTCGCCGAGGCGGCCTACGTCCGCGACCACGTGATCGCCCAGCTCGACCTCGCCTCGGCCACCCCTGACCAGCGGGAGCGCGAGTCCCGGCTCCAGTTCGTGGTGGTCGGCGGCGGCTACGCCGGCACCGAGACCGCCGCCTGCCTCCAGCGCCTCACCACGGCGGCCGCCCAGCGCTACCCCCGGCTGGACGCCCGGCAGATCAAGTGGCACCTCATCGACATCGCCCCCAAGCTGATGCCCGAGCTGGGCGACGCCCTCGGCACCGCCGCCCTGGAGGTGCTGCGCGAGCGGGGCATCGAGGTCTCGCTGGGCGTCTCGGTGGCCGAGGTGGGGGCCGAGTCGGTCAAGTTCACCGACGGACGGGTGCTGCCCTGCCGGACGCTGATCTGGACGGCCGGCGTCGCGGCCAGCCCGCTGATCGCCACCCTGGACGCCGAGACGGTGCGCGGGCGGATCGCGGTGACGGCGGAGATGCGGGTGCCGCAGTTCGAGGGCGTGTTCTCGCTCGGTGACGCGGCGGCCGTCCCCGACCTCGCCAAGGGCGACGGCGCGGTCTGCCCGCCGACCGCCCAGCACTCGGCCCGCCAGGGTCGGGCGGTGGCCAACAACGTGGTCGCCGCCCTCCGCAACCAGCCGCTGGAGCCGTACTACCACAGGGACTTGGGCCTGGTGGTGGACCTCGGCGGCAAGGACGCCGTCTCCAAGCCGGTCGGGGTGGAGCTGCGCGGCGTCCCGGCGCAGCTGGTGGCCCGCGGCTACCACCTGATGGCGATGCGCACCAATGTCGCCAAGTTCCGGGTCGGTGCGAACTGGCTGCTCAACGCGACCGCCGGCGACGACTTCGTGCGCACCGGGTTCCTCGCCCGCCAGCCCGCGCGGCTGCGCGACTTCGAGTACACCGACGCCTATCTGACCCGGGACCAGGTCAAGGAGCACGCCCAGGCGCTGCTCGCCAAGGGCTGACCGGCCCGATCCACGGGCCCGCGTCGCCCCGCCCGGCCGAGCCGCCGGGCGGGGCGACGTGCTTCGCTCCGCGGCCTACTTCCCGGCCTACTTCGCGGTCAGGTACATCCCGTTGGCGTCCTGTCTCGCCCGCGGGTGGGGGCGGGCGAGACGCGGGGTGAGGGGTGGGCCGCTGGCCGGTGGCACGATGAAGATGACATGCCCGCGCTTGTTACCGCTAGGTATCTGCAACGGATTTCTCAGTCTGTTACCGATTGATTCAGATCATTTCGGTCAATCAATGGCGATATGAATTTCGATCCGATCCGGATCGGATCGAAATTCGCCATTGGCAGGGCATGGCAGGGAATCGGGCCGGTTCCCTGCACGCCGATTCGGATCAGCCGATGCAGACCCTTCAGATCAACCGCGACGCCGTCCCGTCCGCCCCCGTCCCGGCGATCCCGTCCCTCCCGCCCAGCACGGACGCCAGGTCCTCCGCCAGCCGCCCGGCGTCTGCCGGGTCCAGCTGCGCGACGGTGATCCGCACCCCGGGCGGCGACTGGAGCCGGTAGCGGGCGCCCGGCGCCGCGACCCAGCCGCGCTGCACCAGCCCGGCGAGCACGACGGACTCGTCCGGCACCGGCACCCAGATGTTCAGCCCGCTCGCCCCGTGCGCCGCGACCCCGCGCGCGGCCAGCTCGCCGATCAGGGCCTCCCGCCGCACCCGGTAGGCGGCGCCCACCCGCTCCGCCGGCGCGGCGTCCGCCCGCCAGAGCGCGGCCACCGTGTCCTGGAGCAGATGGCTGACCCAGCCGGCGCCCAGCCGCTGACGCCCGAGCACCCGCCCGACGGTGTCCTCGTCCCCCACCGCGACCGAGAGCCGCAGGTCCGGGCCGTAGCCCTTGGCCGCCGAGCGCACCACCGCCCAGTGCCGCGAACCCGCCCCGGCCAGCGGGTGGTAGGGCAGGTCGACGATGCCGTGGCCGTGGTCGTCCTCGATCAGCAGCACCTCCGGGTGCGCGGCCAGCACGGCGCGCAGCTCCGCGGCCCGCTCGGCGGTGACCGCGGCGCCGGTCGGGTTCTGCGCCCGGCTGGTGACGACCACCGCGCGCGCTCCGCCGTCCAGCGCCTCGGCGAGGGACCCGGGCAGCGGGCCCGCGTCGTCGAGCAGGACCGGCAGGGTGCGCAGGCCGAGCGCCGGCAGCAGGTCGAGCAGGCTGGCCCAGCCCGGGTCCTCGACGGCGACGGCGTCGCCGGGGCGCAGCCGGGTGGCCAGGATCCGCTCGATGGTGTCCAGCGAGCCGGAGGCGACGGCGATCGGCCCGGACGGCAGGCCGTCGGCGGCGAAGCCCGCGCCGGCCAGCGCGAGCAGGCCGGGGTCGGCGGCCGGGTCGCCGTAGCGGACCGGGTGCCGGCGGGCGGCCTCGGCGGCCTCGGCGAGGGCCGGGGTGAGGTCGGGCAGCAGCGCCGGGTCGGGGTTGCCCTCGGAGAGGTCGCGGGCGTGCGCCGGGACGGGCAGGCGGATCCGGTCGCGTGGGGTGTGGGCGGGGCGCGGACGGATCCGGCTGCCCCGTCGGCCGGCGGTCTCGATCACCCCGCGGTCGCGGAGCAGGCGGTAGGCGGCGGCCACGGTATTGGGGTTGACGCCGAGTTCGGTGGCGAGGTCGCGCAGCGGCGGCAGCGCCGTCCCGGGGGCGAGCTGCCCGCCGCTGACGCCCCGCTCGATCTCGGCGGCGATCTCGCTGGCACGCCGACCGGTGATCCGATAGTCTCCTAGCACAAACGACATTATGCACTAGTACATAGAGGTTGTCATGTCGACCCCACCGGACGGCGACACGTCCTACGCCCGCACCCCGCGCACCACGCCGACCCGCTACAAGGACCGCGCCAGCTGGGAGCGCGAGGCGATCCACGCGATCCTCGATGCCACCTACCTCTGCCACCTCGGCTTCGTCGTCGACGGCGCGCCGGTCGTGCTGCCCACCATCCACGCGCGGGTCGGCGACCGCCTCTACGTGCACGGTTCCACGGGCAGCCGGCCGCTGCGCGGCGCCCGGGGCGAGGAGGGCCTGCCGGTCTGCCTCACCGTCACCCTGGTCGACGCGCTGGTGCTGACCAAGTCGGCGTTCAACCACTCGGTCAACTTCCGCTCGGTGGTGGCGCACGGCACCGCGCACCAGGTCACCGACCCCGAGGAGCTGCGCGTCGCGCTGGACGCCCTGGTCGACCAGGTCGTGCCGGGCCGCTCCGCCGAGGTCCGCCCGGCCAACGCCAAGGAGCTCGCCGCCACCGCGGTGATCCGCCTGGACCTCGACGAGGTCTCCGCCAAGACCCGGGCCGACCTCGCCGACGACGACGCCGAGGACCTCGACCTGCCGTACTGGGCCGGGCTCGTCCCGGTCACCACCGGATACGGCGCGCCCGTGCCGGACGCCTCGACCACCGTGCCGCTCCCCGCCAACCTGCGCGCCCTCACCGGCCCCGGCCACGACCCGGGCGACCCGGACACCGACCCTGGCACCGACCCTGGCACCGACCGGAGCCACGACATACCGACCACCCCCGACGCGGCCGCCCACCGGTCCGCCCCCACCGCCTGACCGGAGGCCCCCGATGCTGATCCGCTCCTGGGACCGCGGCGACGAGGCCGAATGGCGCGCCTGGCTCGCCGAGGGCCGCGACTTCGGCCTGCTCGCCGCCAACGGCGGACCGGGCCACGGCCCCGTCCTCGTCCCCACCCACTTCCTGCTGGACGCCGACCGCGGCGAGATCCTGCTCCACCTGGCCGCCCCCAACCCGCTGCTCGCGGCCGTCCGGGCGGACCCGGAGGTCACCCTCGCGGTCACCGACGACTACGCGTTCGCCCCCGGCCACTGGCGCGGCGAGCCCGGCACCCCCACCAGCTACTACGCCTCGGTGCACTTCCACGCGACCGCCTCGGTCGTCACCGACCCGGCCGGCAAGGCGGAGATCCTCAACCGCCAGCTGGCCCACTTCCAGCCGGAGCGCCCGGACGTCCGGGTGACCCCGGGCGAGGGCGAGTTCGCCCGGCTGCTCCCCGGTCTGACCGGGCTGCGCCTGACGGTCCGCGAGGTCCGCGCCAAGTTCAAGTTCGACGACAAGAAGCCTGCCGCCGAGCAGTACGCCCTGGCCGACCGCCTCGCCGAGCGGGGCCGCGGCCTCGACGGCGGCGCCCGCACCCAGCTGCTGCGCCGCAACGCCCGCCGCTCCGGTCCGCCCGCGGTGCCCGAGGTGCCCGCCTGCCCGGACGGCGCACGGATCTGACGCTACGTCACCCGTTCGGCCCATTCGTCGAGGCGCCGTCCCCCGGGGGCTGATCGAATGTGAGCCGAACCCCGCCCGATCGCCGTGCGGGCGGGACCGTCGATCCCGGGGAGCGCGCGTGGCCAGGACCCAGACCCAGCAGGTATCCGGCGAGGCGCACCTCGGGCACGTCGTCTTCATCTCGGCCGCCGCCGCGATGGGCGGGTTCCTGTTCGGCTACGACAGCGCCGTGATCAACGGCGCGGTGACGGGCATCCAGAAGCACTTCGGGGTGGGCAACGGCACGACGGCGTTCGTGGTCGCCATCGCCCTGCTCGGCTCGGCGGCCGGGGCGATGGTGGCCGGGCGGCTCGCCGACCACTTCGGCCGGGTACGGACCATGCTGCTGGCCGCGTCCCTCTTCGCGGTCAGCGGCATCGGCTCGATGTTCCCGCCGAACATCGAGGTGCTGGCCACCTGGCGGGTGGTCGGCGGTGTCGCGATCGGCATCGCCTCGGTGATCGCACCGACCTACATCGCCGAGGTCGCCCCGACCGCCTACCGGGGCCGGCTGGCCTCCTTCCAGCAGATGGCGATCGTGCTCGGCATCACCGTCTCCCAGCTCGCCAACTGGGCGCTCAACCAGGCCGCCGGCGGCGAGTCCACCGGCCACCTGGGCAACATCCAGGCCTGGCAGTGGATGCTCGGCGTGGAGACGATCCCGGCCCTGGTGTACGGGCTGATGGCCCTGGCCATCCCGGAGTCGCCGCGCTTCCTGATCGCCGACCGCCGGGAGGACCAGGCCCGCAAGGTGCTGCGGGAGGTCGAGGGCGAGGACGTCGACCTCGACGCCCGGGTGGCCGAGATCCGCGCGGTGCTGGCGTCCGCGCACAAGCCGCGGGCCAAGGACCTGCTGGGCGGCCGGTTCGGCCTGCTGCCGATCGTCTGGGTCGGCATCGGCGCCTCGGTGTTCCAGCAGTTCGTCGGTATCAACGTGATCTTCTACTACTCCTCCTTCCTGTGGCAGTCGGTCGGTATCGACGAGTCGAACTCGCTGCTGATCAGCCTCTCCACGTCGATCATCAACGTGATCGGCACGGTGATCGCGATGGCCCTGGTCGACCGGATCGGCCGCAAGCCGCTCGCGCTGGCCGGCTCGGTCGGCATGGCCGCCGCGCTCTCCACCGCCGCCTGGGCGTTCTCCTACCGGCAGGGCACCGGCGACACCGCCGCCCTGGACAACACCCACGCGACGGTCGCCCTGGTCGCCGCGCACGTCTTCGTGCTCTGCTTCGCGTTCTCCTGGGGCGTGGTGGTCTGGGTGCTGCTCGGCGAGATGTTCCCCAACCGGATCCGCGCGCTCGCCCTGTCCGTCGCCGCCTCCGCCCAGTGGATCGCCAACTGGGCGATCACCGTCAGCTTCCCCGACCTCGCCGACTGGAACCTGTCGGCGACGTACGTCGGCTACGCGGCCTTCGCCCTGCTCTCCATCCCGTTCGTGGCCTTCTGCATCAAGGAGACCAAGGGCCGCGCCCTGGAGGAGATGGGCTGAGACCCCTCCTGCCCCGACACCCCAGCACCCGGCCCCCGACCCGCCGCCGCGCCCGGCGGCCCGTCCCCCGAGAGGAAGCCATGCCTGACCAGGGCGGCTCCCGACAGAACGTCACCTTCCCGAGCAACGGCCGCGAGGCCCACGGCTACCTGGCCCGTCCGCCGCAGGGCGTCGGCCCCGGCCTGGTGGTGGTCCAGGAGTGGTGGGGCCTGACCCCGTACCTGGCCGGCGTGGCCGACCGGTTCGCCGCCGAGGGCTTCACCGTCCTCGCGCCGGACCTCTTCGGCGGCGCGACCACCCACGACAGCGCCGAGGCGGCCCGACTCAAGCGCGAGCTGCCGGTCGAGCGGGCGGTCCGGGACCTGCGCGGCGCGGTCGACCTGCTGCTCGGCCTGGACGGCGTGGTCGGGGACGCGGTCGGGGTGGTCGGCTTCTGCATGGGCGGCGGCTTCGCCCTGCTGCTGGCCGCCGCCGAGGGCGACCGGGTGGCCGCGGCGGTCCCGTTCTACGGTCTGCCGCCCGACCCGGACTTCGAGTACCGGGGCCTGACCGCCCATGTGCTCGGCCACTACGGGGAGCGCGACCGGTCGATCCCGATGACCGCCGTGGACGAGGCCGCGATCCGGATCGGCGAGGCCACCGACGTCCGCCCGGAGTTCCACTTCTACCCGGCCGGCCACGCCTTCATGAACGAGGAGAACCTGCTCGGCACCTACGACCCCTTGCAGGCGGGGATCGCCTGGAAGCGCACCCTGACCTTCCTCCGGGGCCACCTGGGCTGAACACCCCCACGCCCCCGTTGCCGCCGGGAAGGCCGTCCGGCGGTCCGTTAATCGGATGGACACGGATCATCCGCCCCGGCATAGTCACGGAGTGCAGAGCCCACCCACACCCTCGCCGGCCGGCCGCTTCTCCTGGGCGAGCCGCAACTTCCGGATCCAGACCGCCGCCACCGTGATCAGCGGTCTCGGCAACGCCGGCGCCCCCATCGCCACCGCCTTCGCGATCCTCGACGGCGGCGGCTCGACCGCCGACGTCGGCTACGTCACCGCGGCCCGGCTGCTGCCCACCGTCCTGCTGCTGATCATCGGCGGCGCCCTCGCCGACCGGCTGCCGCGCCACCACGTCATGGTCGGCGCCAACCTGTTCAGCGCCGTCTCCCAGGGCGCCCTCGCCGCCCTGGTCCTGGCCGGCGAGCCGACGCTCTGGCAGCTGATGCTGTTCTCGGCCGGCGCCGGCGCCGGCTACGCGTTCTACTCCCCCGCCTCCGGCGGCATGATCCTGGAGAGCGTCACCCCCGAGCACGCCGCCCGGGCGTTCTCGGTCTACCGGATGGGCTTCAACGGCGCGCAGATCGGCGGCGCCGCGCTCGGCGGCGCGCTGACCGCCGCGGTCGGCCCCGGCTGGGTGCTCGCCCTGGACGCCGCCTGCTTCCTGGCCGCCGCCGCCCTGCGCTTCCTGCTGGAACCGCAGGCCCCGACCGCCCCGGCCGAGGCCCCGGCGGCGGGCGGCGGCATGCTCCGCGACCTGCGCGAGGGCTGGCACGAGTTCGCCTCCCGCCGCTGGCTCTGGGTCATCGTGCTCCAGTTCTCGGTACTGGTCGCCTGCGTCGGCGCGGTCGAGGCGGTGTACGGGCCGGCCGTCGCCAAGGACCGGCTCGGCGGCGCCCGCGACTGGGGCCTGGCGATGGCCGCCTACGGCGTCGGACTGGTCGCCACCGGGGTACTGATGGCCCGCTGGCAGCCGCGCCGGATCCTGCTGGTCGGCAACTGGGGCGTCTTCCTGTTCGGCGTGCCCGCGCTCGCCCTCGCGGTGTCCGCCCCGCTGCCGGTGCTCTGCGCGGCGATGTTCCTCTCCGGCGTCGGCGTCACGGTCTTCGGCGTCAACTGGATGATCGCGCTCCAGCAGGAGATCCCGGCCGAGGCGTTCTCCCGGGTCGCCGCCTACGACGAGCTCGGCTCCCTCTCGCTGGCACCACTCGGCACCGCCCTCGCCGGCCCGGCCGCCGACCTGCTCGGACTCTCCGGCGCGCTCTGGTCCTGCGCGGTGATCTCCCTGGTGCTCAGCGTCGCCGTCCTACTGGAGCCACAGGTCCGCCGGCTCTCCCGACGCCCCGCCGACCACCCCGCCGACACCCTCCCGGAACCCGCCCCGACCCACTGACCCGAACCACCCCCGGCACGAACGGACAACACCCCACCCCGAACACGCCCTCCGGCAGGCAACCACCGGAGGGCACGACTCGTCCGACCAGGTGACAACGGACGAGACAGTGGACCGGCTGCTGTCCCGGCCGCCGCGTCCCGGTGCGGTCCGTTCGGTCAGCCGGTGGGCAGCCAACTGACGTGGCCGGCCAGCAGTGCGTACCCGACGAACGCCACCGTGTCGATCAGCGCGTGCGCCACCACCAGCGGCATCACCCGCCCCCACCGCCGGTACAGCAGGCAGAACACCACGCCCATCACGATGTTGCCGACCAGCCCGCCGACCCCCTGGTAGAGGTGGTACGAGCCGCGCAGCAGCGCGCTCGCCGCCAGCGCGGCCGGCCACGTCCAGCCCAGCTGCGTCACCCGGCGCAGCAGGTAGCCGAGGACGACGACCTCCTCCAGGATCGCGTTCTGCCAGGCCGAGAGGACCAGCACCGGGATCCGCCACCAGACGTCCGGCAGCCCGGACGGCGCGACCGTCAGGTTGTAGCCGGCCGCCTGCGAGCCCAGGTAGAGCACCAGCCCGGAGCCGCCGATCGCCGCCGCGACGGCCGCGCCGCGGCCGAGGTCGCGCAGCTTCTGCCCGAGGTCGAAGCCCAGCACCCGCAGCGACACGCCCTCGCGGACCAGCAGGTAGCCGACCAGGACGACCGGCATCAGGCCGCGGCCGATGTAGTAGAGCTGCCAGACCAGGTCGAGCCACGGCCGGCCGGGGGCGCGCGAGCCGTTCAGGGTGGCCACCTGCTGGCCGAGCTTCAGGGTCTCGGTGAGCGAGCCGGTGAAGCTGATCAGCGCGCCGATGCCGCTCGCCCCGAGCGAGAGGCCGAGGACGGTCAGCAGCTCCACGCCGAGCAGCCGGCGGGTCGGCTGCACGGTCTCCGGTGCGGTCGGGACGGTCGTCACGGGGGTGCTCCAGCGCGGACGGCGACGGACGGGCGGCGCTCCGGCCACCGGCGGACGCGGCCGTCGGCGAACCGGAGCGGTCATCCTGCCACAGCCTCCCCCGCGGACCGCCGGGACCCGGGCCCTGACCAGCCCGACCAGCCCGACAGACCTACCCGACCGGCCAGGCGTGCACCGGCTCGCCGCCGCGCATGTGCTCCATGTACCGCCGGGTCATCGCCGCGATCGCGGTCGGCCGGTCCGTCCCGTACTGCTCGCGCAGCCGGTGGAAGGTCGCGCTCTGCCACGAGGCGCCGTTGGTCCGGCGCAGACAGCGCTGCTCGATGATCCCGAGGTAGCGGTCCCGGTCGGCCGGCTCCACGCCCCACGCGTCCAGGCCCTGGTACGCCATCGGCAGCAGCTCGTTGAGCACCAGGTCGACGGCGGAGACCGTGGTCAGCCCGCCGCCGCGCCCGGCCCGGCCGGACCGCGGCCACTGGAACACCGCGTCTATGCCGTACCGGGCCGCCTGCTCGAAGTTCTCGTCGGCCCGCTCGAACGGCAGCCTGGTCCAGATCGGCCGGGACTGCTCGGCCAGCACCCGCACCACGCCGTAGTAGAAGGCCGCATTGGCGAGCGTGTCGGCGACCGTCGGCCCGGCGGGCAGTGCCCGGTTCTCCACCCGCAGATGCGGTACTCTGCCGCTGACGTCGTAGACGGGCCGGTTCCAGCGGTAGATGGTGCCGTTGTGCAGCCGCATCTCGCCGAGCCGCGGCACCCCGCCCGAGGCCAGCACCTTGGCCGGGTCCTCGTCGTCGCAGATCGGCAGCAGCGCCGGGAAGTACTTCAGGTTCTCCTCGAACAGGTCGTACGCCGAGTCCACCCAGCGTTCGCCGAACCAGGTGATCGGTCGCACGCCCTGCGCCTTGAGCTCCGCCGAACGGGTGTCGCAGGCCTGCTGGAAGAGCACCGGACGGGTCTCCCGCCACAGCTCGCGGCCGAACAGGAACGGCGAGTTGGCGCCGAGGGCGAGCTGCGGCCCGCAGATCGCCTGGGCGGCGTTCCACACCGAGGAGAACCGCTCCGGGGTCACCTGGAGGTGCAGCTGGAGCGAGGTCGCGGCGGCCTCGGCGACCATCGTGATCGAGTCCAGCTGGAGGTGCTCGACGCCCTTGATGTCCAGCGTGATGTCCTCCCCCCGGGCGGCCAGGATCTGGTCGCTGAGCAGGCTGTACCGCTGGTTGTGGGACATCGCGTCGAGCCCGGTGTGGTCGAGCTCCAGGGTCGGCAGGATGCCGACCATCACGATCCGCGCGCCGGCCTCCTCGGCCCTCCGGTCGGCGTAGCGCAGGCCGGTGTCGATCTCCTCGCGGAGCTCCTCGAAGACGTGCCCGCCGAGCCGGTGCGGCGCGATGTTGACCTCGATGTTGAACCGGCCCAGCTCGGTCTGGAAGTCGGCGGAGCCGATGGCGGTGAGCACCTGCCCGTTGTTCAGCATCGGCAGGCCCTGGTCGTCGGCCAGGTTGAGCTCGATCTCCAGGCCCATCACGGCCTTCGGACGGTCGAAGCGGTCCTCGCGCAGCATCCGGCCGAGCGCGTCGAGGCAGGACTGGAGCTTGCGACGGTACATCTGCCGGTCCGACAGGTCCGCCCGCGTCGCCACGACCTTCTCGCCCATGGTCCCCTCCTCCTGAGCCGGCCGGCGCTCGACCGCGCAAGCATCATGCCCACCCCGAAGATCGATACCCGAATGCGTCGAATGGCTTGCATTGCAAGGAAACTGACGCTGTTTCAGCTCAACTGCCGACTTGCCCGGCGCCACGGCCTGTGATAAACAGGTCACCCTGTGCACCTGTTCGAGTAGAATTCGCACTGCGCCACGGCCCGGCCGATTTGTCGCCCCGAGACCCGAGGGCGGCGGCCGCGCCGGCACCGCGATCCTGCCCAACCGGACAAGGCCCAGGTCCCGTCACCGCCGACGCACCCGCCATGCCGGTATGCCGCACTCGCACGCCGATCTCGCACGGAGAGGCGACCTTGCCATGACTCTGCAGACCCCCCAGCCCCCGCCCAGTGCCCTGCGCGCAGTCCTCGCCGCGCTCGACTCGGAGACCGCGCTGCGTCAGCCCGCCGCCGCCGCGCTGCGTCACCCGACCGGGCCCCTCGTCCCCGCGCACCCGCTCGCCGTCCACGTCCTGGAGGGCCCGCGGGCCGAACTCGCCGCCGCCCGGCGGACGGGATGGCGCTTCCTGATCAAGGACGGCACCGAGGTCGCCGCCGCGGCCGAGGTGGTGCAGGGGCCCGAGGGCCACACCTTCTCGCACTTCACCGCCGGCCCCTATCTGGACTCAACGGTCAGAGCACTGCGCCAGGCCTGGCAGCTGGCCCAGTCCGCCCGGACCCGCTGCCAACCGCGGCTGCTGACCTTCCCCGGCCAGTACGCGACGGCGCTCTGGCTGCACAGCCCGGACGGCGGTCCCGGCGCCGACCTGCTGATCCCGCTGGCCCCGGCACCGATGGGGGTCACGGCACACCGGGCCCACCCGGCCGCCGAACTGCTGCCGGTGCTGGCCCGCGGGCCGATCGCCCGGTCCCCGATCAACCGCCCGTTGCTGCTCGGCGCGCCCCCGGACTCCGCCCGGCTCGCCTCCGGGGCGCACTGATCCGGTGCCGGCGGCCGGCGCACCGGCCCGCGGCACGCACACCGCTCCCTCACCTCGCCCCTTCGCGGGCACCGACCGGAGGGCCGCCGCCCGGACGGGTCATCCCGCATGACCCGGACGGGCCCTCCGGCGGATGGCCCGTCCGGTGCCTATTCCGGCTTCCTGCCACCTGAACGGGTGATCTCTGCCCGGGGGTTGTGGCGCATGTCACGAAATCGCTGCGCGCGCGTCCCGGGATGCCGACACTGGGAACCAGCGTGGAAGGACCTCCTGTCCTACCCACTTGAGCGCCGGCCCACACCTGGCCCGGCGCCGGACAGAATCCGACCACCGCGGCGGCGCCCGACGGTCATCCGGCGGCACCGCATCACGGGGAGGATCGCGGAGCGAAGCGAGGGTACGTATGTGCCAGCACCGTCCTGAGTGTCCGTCGGCCGAATCCGAGGACCGCGAGGCCGCCGTCCCGGTGGCCTGCCACCCGGAACAGGGGTGGAGCCTGCTCTGCAACGGCGTCCTGCTCTTCGAGGACACCGGCGAGCTGCTGCCCGACGGCCGGGTGATCGCCCCGCGCCGCCCGGCCGCCAGCGCGGTCTGAACCGCCGGGCCGGCACGGGGAACGCGCCAGAACGCGCCAGTCGAACCTCAAGCGGGCAGGGCCCCGGCGGTAGCACGACGCTGTTGGCGAATGTGACTGATCGGCTGCATTGAGTGACGCCGGTCTTCGAGACTGTTCTCGGAGACCGGCGTTTGCTGTTGTTGTGGGGGTGCGGGTGTCGA